>JACPID010000013.1 GCA_016188265.1 Candidatus Woesearchaeota archaeon
AGTTTTTTTTGCTTATTGCTTTCTTTTTCACCAACTTGTTCTTTCATACTTTTAGCAATTTTTTCTCCAACAATTTTAGCTAACACTTCTATACTTGCTGATTTTACTCCTTTAACATCTTTTATGTTATTTTTAAACAATAATCTCGCTCTTACTCTTCCAATTCCTTTAAACCTGACAAGAGGCAGTAATTCTTCTTTAATGCCGTATTTTAATCTTAAACGTAATTTGAAAATATCTCTGAGTACTGCTTGTTTTTGTTCAATTCTAGCAATTTCTGAAAGAGCATAACACAGCCAGTCTAATACTTGAAGTTTTGTTCTTATCTCGCCAGGCCTCATATTATAATTATCTAAAATAAATTCTTCTGTTTTCTCTTCAATCCATTCTTGAAATACAAATGCAGTTTTAATTGATTGCAACCAAGCATCATAGTCTGGATCAAACATAGAAGGTTCAATATCTAAAAAAGTTGAAATATGTTCATTTGCTTTTTCTTGCAAAGAATCATACTCTTTTGCCGATATAGATAATAATGGCCTTATTTCAAGTGTATTGCATAATAATTGCAGCAAAACAAAAGCACTTGTTGTATTGCCTGAGCGGAAAATTCCAATTCTAAGTTTTTGCGCAGTTAATGGATCTAAATATAGTTCAGCAACTCTTTTTCCTAAAAAGGTTGCACGAAATAAATCTTTTTGTTTTTGAACCAGCTCCCATTCAAATAAAAGAGAGATCATTTTATCAAGAATTTTTTTTAAACGGTCCATATCTTTATACTGGTGTGCCCAAAATGTTTTTGAAAAAAAATCATATAATCCCTCTTTTGTTGTGAAAAGCCCAACAGCAATAAGCGACAGAATATATGTTCTTAGAACAGGTTCAACTGCTAGTTTAGATAATATTGGTTCAGGCTCCCCATTGATGTAATGCTCAATTAAGGCTTGTTTTTCAGATTCAGAGTTTGCAATTAAAATAGATTCACCATACGAGTCAAAAGAAGGCCTTCCTGCTCTTCCAATCATCTGCATATACTCTATTACTGGAATAAAATCCATTCCATGTGCTCCGTATCTTTTAACATCGCGAATAATTGCACGAAATGCCGGAAGCTCAACACCCATTGCAAGTGTAGGTGTGCACGTTATTATTCTAATTATTCCTTTTCTAAATGATTCTTCAATTAATTCTCTTTGTTGCGAGTGAAGCCCTGAATGGTGAAATGCTATTCCTTTTTTAACACAAAATGCCAGTCTTTCACATTGATGTGTTGGTTGTGGTAAAACCTGAAGAAGTTTTTCAGACAATTCAATCAATTCATGGCTTGCATTTTTTTCAAATTCAAACTTTTTTTTTGATAATGTTTTTGTAATATCTTCTGCAACTTTTTCAGCGCTTCTTTTTGCATTTACAAACAAAAAAGCCTGTTTATTTTTAATGATTGTATCAATAGCTACTGTTAATACTGAATTTTGAAACAAATCTTTTAATTCATGCATTCTTGGCATATGTTTTGCTTTTTTTAATTGCCTAATTAAAGGTTGCGGAAGTATAATTGAGGACATAAGTAAATTATAGTAAATTATATTTTTAGATTTTGTCACTTACTAAGACTTCATAATATTTAAAAAAGAAGATAAAGAAGTTTTAATCATGTCAGGAATACCTCCTGTTCCGCAATTATTTTTTGGAGTTGGGGCAACATTTGAAGTTTTATCAGCTCTAGCTGCATTTCTTATTGCTTTTTTTGGATTTAAAGTATACAATTTCGTGAATGATCGCAAATATTACTGGTTTAGTATGGCTTTTGCATTTATCACTCTTTCTTTTGTTGCAAGCGCAATAGTTCACATGCTTATTTATTTACAATTGCGTGAAGTGCTTGTTGACTTATTTTCACTCATTCATTATGGTGTTATAACTGGTTATGTTATTTTACTTTTAACTGCATACCTTCTGCTTCTTGCAGTTTCAACAAATCTAACAAATAAAAGATTGCTAGCATTTAATTTTATTATTTTATTTATTTTAGTTTTCACTTCTGCTAATATTTTGAATACGTTTTTCCTAATTTTATTAATAATAATTGCATTTATTACCCTTAACTATTTTGAGTATTTCGCAGAAAAAACAAGTTTAACAACTTTTTTTACTTTTACATCTTTTTTTATGCTGACTATCAGCCATGCTTTATTATACTCAAAACTTGTTTTGGCAAGCCTAAGCAATTTGTTTTACATAACTGGGTTTGCATTTCAATTCATAGGCTATTTCATATTTTTATGTTCTATAATAAGAATTCTGCTAATAAGAGAAAAAGGTTTTAAAACTAACGTACTTACCTTAGAGAATGCCAGCATCAGGAAGAAGAAACAAACTTGAGATTATCTATGATATTCTGAAAGCAATGCATGACAAAGGAGGCCGTATTAAACCAACCCATCTTCTTTACAAGTCTAATCTTTCACACCAAAGAATGAAGGAATATGTTGATGAGCTTAAAATAAAAGGGCTTATTGCAGAAGAACAGCAGTCTGAAGAAAAATATCTTTACGCCTTAACTACACAAGGGTATGACTTTTTGTCTAATTACCAGAAATTACATGAGTTTACAGAAACCTTCGGTTTATAAAAACCTTCTAGAAAGCTAATCTATAATAATCCATATAGGTTTCTACTTGTTTTCTAAGATGCTTTTTTTTTTCTAATTTATCACCTTGCCAACTCATTATTTCAATAATTTTTTCAAAATAACCCCTCATGTCCTTATAAGTGCTGACAAATTTTTCATCAAGTTTAACAAAAAGATCATTATCACTAATTACAGTATCAGCAATGTTCTTGATGGCATCAAATTGGTTTGGATCAGGCGGCGCACTTTTTAAACAAGCCTCAATATCTTTCATTTTATCATGAACTTTTGCTAAATAAACTTTTGAATAACACTGAGTTGTTTTTATTAGTCTTCTTGTTTCAATGCGTTCTTTATAAGAATCAACATAAAATCTTTTTGTATCATTATGCAATTTTTTTTGCAGTTCTTTTTTATCTTCATCATTATTTGGTTTATTACTATGTAGTGCCATGTTATTATTGTTTACTAATAGGTTTATAAATATTTAGTATTACTAAATAGTTTAATTGTTCTTTTTCATGCTTAAATATTGTTCTTTTGTAAGTATTTTGTTTTTGAGCATTGAGTTTATTAGTTTTGCTTGTTGTGAACTCCAATTTTTATTATTTCTTACATAATTAGCCCAGTATTCAACAAATTCCATTCTTTGTTTTTTATTTATTTGTTCTTCCATAATTTTTGTATTAAGCTCTCATAATATTTAATTTTTTCCTCTTTAAGATACTTTTATATACTTAATTTTGTAAGTATAATTTTAAAAGAGGCAAAAATGAAGTATTGGTATATTTTAATTGTAGTATTTGTTGCACTTGTTGGACTGTTTTTTATGAAAACTGCTCTGTCTCCAACAGGTTTATATTACCATTATGATGAAGATTATGTTGATCCTGTTTGTGGTCCAGGGGCAACTATTTCTTGGGAAGCAGATCCTTGCAAAAATGTTGAAGATGGTGTTTGGATGCGCTGGGGAACTCCTTACACTCCTGGAATGCCTTCTAATTTTTATTATACTGATTATAAATTAGAAAATGAATGTGTTTCAGATCAAGAAGTTATTACATATTCTTGTGTAACTGGAGGTGTGCAACATCCTTGGATGAACAGGCCGTATGATGCTGTTTGTACAAAAAGAGAGGTTTGCCCTCAAGGATATTCTTGTTATAATCTTCCTCCGCCAGATAATCCTTTGTTAACAAATTATAGAGGTATATGTGATCCTGATCCTGTATGCGGTGACGGTAAAACTGAATTTCTAAAAGGAGAAGTTTGCGAGTATGACACTGATTGCGCTATGGATTATACTTGTCGGCAATGCCAATGTGTTCAAGGTGAACCAGTTCGTGTTGATGCAATAAAATATGATCCTCCACTAGATCAATTAAAATCAGGCGACAAAGTACATATCATAATCAGATTGATAGGAGATGCCTCTGGACAAAAAATTAGTGTGAATTTAAATGGAGCAGAAGTTGTATTTACAGCTCAGCAAGGAAGTACTTGTCTTGTTGCAAATGCTCAAGAATCTATTTGCTCAATCGATGCCCCAGGAACTGTTAAGTATGGACGCAATGAACTAAATGTTAATATTGTTAGTTCTGGATTATTAACTATGCCATTTTATTTTGATGTTATGCTATCAGGAGCACCACCAATTCCTGAAGATATAACTCAAATACTACCTCCTTACGAACCTCCGCTTGATGATTTTGTAGTTCTTCCGCCATATGAACCTCCGCCAGAACCTGAACCAGAGACTTCAACACAAGTGCTGCCTTTTATTTGTCCTGATGTAACAAACATAAGAGTTACACCAGACCCATCAAAACTCTCCCCTGGAGATAAAATTCATATTATTATAACTTTTGATTCTGATGCTTCAGGATATGATACAACATTTACACTTAATGGCCAAAGTAAAACAATTAAGAACATTGTTGGAGATACTGGTTATGATATTAAACATTTTTCAACAGATGCTCCTGGAACAGTAATTAAGGGAAAAAATACTGTTGTCATAACTATTTGTGATCAATCATTTACTTACATATTTGATGTTGCAGAAAAACCAACACCTCTGCCTATTCCTGCAACTCCATATCGTTTTACTCCTGTTCCTGTTGTTGGATTTAAACCAATTCAAGTTGTAGTTTCAAGCAGAGAAGATGTGCTTGAAGAAGGGGTAATACCGCCAATAAAAGCTCAGCTAGTTGAGCCTCAGCTTACTTCAAGAGAACACGCAATTATTAGCTCTTTGCTGGCTCAAGAAGAAAGAGCAAGCCTTAATACATTGCTTCCTGGTGAAATCAAAATTATAAAAAAAATACTTCAAGAAGCGCGTTATGAACTAACGCCTAACGAAGTTGGAATGGTGCGAGCAACAGTTTTAAGATCTG
>JACPID010000003.1 GCA_016188265.1 Candidatus Woesearchaeota archaeon
TAAAATAATAATAGATTTTATTGGGGAAAAAACTAGCGAGGTCAAAAATTTTAATGACTACTTTCTAGTTTTTATTGCCCAAATTCTCAATTTGCAACTTATAACTTGCGATAAAGGCATTTATGATTTTGCATCAAAAATAAAAAACATGCATAAACCTGTGTATGTTAATATAAACGATCGGTTTCAATAAGATATCTTAAATCCCACCCTATTTTTGTCTAGTGCCTAAAAAAAAAGCATTTCTCAATATTTTTACTTAATTAATAATTTTACACATTCTCATTTAATAGAAAACGAAATAAATAATAGGGCAATAGTTTCGTTTTCTAAATAGTACGCGCCATAAAGAGTGTCCTACAAATTATGGCGCGTACTATAATCATAAATTTGAATTCTCACTTTTTACCTATTTTCCGAATTATTCCGACAAAAATTAAAAACTAAAATAAATTATTTTTAATATAGAAGTTTATTTTTTTGATTTTTTGTTTTGTTGTTGTGCGCAAAAAAATTTTACAAAATATAATAGTTGTGGTGTGCAAAAAATTACTAACTACTTTTCAAATCCAACAAAAATTAAAAATATAGTAAAAAATAAAAAAAATCTAAAAATAAAATATTAAAAACTAGAAAAAAATCACAGAAAAAACTACAAATTCTACAAGTCAATAATTTCATTTATAACCACTTTAACAAAATTGTAAACAATTATGCCAGAATTTAAGTATTCTTGCAAGAGTTTGTATTTTTTGGTGTAGAAGCAGGCTTATTAAATCAAAATACCACCACCTAGTTTGTCGAAATAACCCAGAAATTTCGTACATTACAACGACTGTGCTGTTAAAAAACAAGAATCCACTAATTTTTATCAAAAATAAAATAACATAGATTAAATTTTAGTCGGGATTTTAAATGAATTAAATAAAAAATATGCAAATTACTACCTAAAAAATGAATAATAACCTTAAGTAAATAAAAAATTGCTTAAAATAACAAAAAAACAGGAAAACCTATATTATTTAATAAAAAAAATAAATTAAAATTTAAAACGATTAAATAATATAATTATTTATCATAAATTATTATCAAGATAAATTTTAATATTAGATTACATATTTTAATCTTATGTTGGAGTGCATAAAAGTTTTTATACATAACTAAATAATTTCAATAAAAATGAAAATACAATTAGAAAGAAAAGAGGTTTTAGACAATAAAGATTCAGAAGAAGTAGCTAAAGTTCTTCTTGCAAGATTTGGCTTATTGCCTAGAAAAAAAGATGGAGCTGCAAAAATGCACAAATTGCTTCTCGAGTTATATGAACGAAAAAAACAGTCAAATAAAGAAAGAAAACCTGAAATAGCTGTTATGCCAGTCGAGGATATGGGCTTTTTTGCAGGCATTAAAAGACAAACAATGTATGAATACTTACACAGGTGGCTTGATCTGCAAATATTGAAAAAAACCTCATTTGTAAGCAATGGAAAAGTAGTCATAGGATACGAGTTAAACGGCCAAAACATAGAAGGAGCATTTAGAAAAGCAGAATCAGCAATTAAAAACCATTTAGAAGACAGTTTCAGGCTTATTGAAACACTTCAAAATGAAATTAAAAAAGAAAAATTACGTCGATCTAGTGATTCCAATATGTTAGAAGAGTATTCAAACCAACAAGATTCTTTTTCGCCTGCTCCTGACGAAAAACAGGATCAAGACGCAACAACACAAGATTCCCCTGCATCCTTTTCTCAATAGGAATGCCTTTTTCTCGTATGTTCAAAATATATGAAGATACTAAACTTTCATTTAATGCTGTTTTTCTTGCAATTTCTTTATATGTAACAAATGTTTTTATTTCACTTAAAGTATAGAGTGCAAAAAAAACATCTTTTTCACGTTTAGTAAGAGGCTTAATTGAAAATTCAATAGCATTGCTTTTTCCTTTAACAAGCAATACAAGCTCATCAATTCTTTCTGAAAGTTTATCAATTTTAGAATGAAGATTTTGAATTTCTTCATAAGACGATTGCAACTCAACAGTATTCTCGTTAATAGTTTGCCTGTGATCATCAAGTTCTTCACCAATATCATGAAGAACATTATGTATAATATTAGATTCTGTAGTCGATAAAACTGCCTGTTGAACTCCCTTCATAAAATACCACCCCTTAAAAACAAACTTATTAGTAAATGCTGGGATTTATAAAATTTATTGTGTTGAAGTTGTTATAATGCCAGGCATAAATCAACAAAAAACAGCTAAAAAGTTGCTGACTTAAATGTTAAAACCTTTTCTTTACCCTCAGAAACACGCTGAATTGTTGATTCACTTTCAAGCTCATCAAGCAAGCGATAAAAAGAACTTTTAGAACAAAGCCCTTGTTCTTCAACAACTATTTCCCTCAACTGCAATGCTGAAATTTTCTCGTATTTTGATATTAAGGACATAAGCATATTTTTTATGTATTCTTTAGAATTATGAGTCAATCTACGTATAACTTTTTGTTCTAATGCAGTTTGAGGTTCTCTTCGAGAAACTGGCTGCTCTTCACGCACAATATTCTCTCTTGTTCTTAAACGCTGCTCATTATCATTTAATCTTTGTTCAACTGAATCCAAGCGTTGAAAAAACTTATCAAAAGAATAGTATTTATCGACGAGTAAACGTATTTCATTAGCGCTTTTTGGAACTAAATTAAGCTCTCTTTGCATTTTATCTATTTGCTGTTGAAACTCACGATTTTGTGCAGAAAGATATTCTATCCATTGATATAAAACTCCCATATCTTCACGAACTTTAACAAAAGCAGAAGTCATGCCCAATTCAATTTGTTTAAGCTTTTCAAAACTTCTTGATCTCCTAAAAAATAACACCATATTTTTATAAAAAGGCAGTTTTGTATAAAAATATTTCGATTTTGGGACGTTCCCAACACAGTCCTAAGAATACATTGGGACTATCTGGGAATGATATATCGACGATAAAAGTCATTCCCAGAGACTATCCTGGGAACGTCATAGGACTATCCTGGGAATGACTTAGGAATAACAATTAAAACATATAGAAAACGAAATAAATCATAGGACAATAGTTTCGTTTTCTAAATAGTACGCACCATAAAGAGTGTCCTACAAATTATGGCGCGTACTGATATGTTAAAGGGTTTTATGAGTCTTGATATGTCGAAAATCACTCTTGACGCACACTACTGACTTTAGTCTGTAGAAAGGACGAGTGATTTTCGATCATGATCAAAAACTACACGCTACCTACTTCAATGTAATTTTTGACATGATCAAAACTACTCTTGATTACTACAGATCGCTAATGTAAATTAGGCACTATTAAAATACACTAAAAATTATGCAATTTTACCGGAATATTATTAAAAAGTGAGTATTTTTTTAATGAATATGAACAATGCAATTGTTTCAAAAAAAGCGCTAGCCAAGACATTATCATCATTAAAAGGCTTTAAAATACCAAAAGTGAGACTTGAACAGTATATGTTATCAAGTGACTCTGCTGCAAGTTTATTATGGATAGCACTAATGAATGGAGATATTCAGGAAAAAGTGATATGTGATCTGGGAGCTGGAACTGGTATTTTAGGAATAGGAGCATTATTATTAGGCGCAAAAAAAGTAATTTTTGTTGATTGCGATAAAGAAGCTCTTGAAATAACCCAAAAAAACATAGATTCTATAAAAAGTGAGCAACAAATAGGAGAATTTGAAATACTAAATGAAAAAGTGAGTGATTTCTCTAAATCTAACATTAATACAATAATTCAAAACCCTCCCTTTGGAACAAAGATAAAACACTCTGATAAAGAATTTCTTGAAAAAGCATTGAGGTTGGCAAAAAGTGTGTATTCAATTCATAAAGCAAGCACAGAAATGTTTTTAAGAGCAATTGCAAAAGACTATAATTTTAATTTATTTTTAATACCTCAAAAAGAATTACTAAAAAAAACTTATTTATTTCATACTAAAAAAAGAGAATACATAAACATAGTTCTAGCATATTTTAGAAAACAATAATATTTATATGTAATTAAAGTTTTTGAAAAAAAAAAATGCCGAAAAACTACAAATTAACAAAAACACAATTTGCAACAAGCATTACTGGCATTGTTGCTATAATAGCAATTATTTTGTTATTTACAACAGATTTACTTGAAGATCTAAACCCAAATAAAACGTATGATTTAGAAAAAACATTAAAATCAGTATATAATCTTGATAAAAAATACAACACAAATTGGCGTGAAGAAAATGTGCCCTTAAAACTTATTCAACAAGAAAAAATACTCCCATATTTAACAGATTTAGAAAAACTTTATGAAAATGCAAAGAATAAATCACCATCTTCTGAAATTATTTTAGTAGCTGGTTCAAATTACCAAATCAATATTTCTGAAAGAATACTTGATTTTCTTAATGCAAGAAAAGAAATGCTAACTGCACAAAAATACTATTATGAATCCAGTGAAATAGGCGATAAAGGAATAATAGATTTTGAATATAGAAACACTGAACCATTCATAACTGAAACAGTGGATTGTGATAATATTGAATATTTAAGCAATGCAACTCAGATTCTTAACAAAACAATAAGTGCTGCTAGAAATGCAATGTTCTTACTTGATAAAGCAATGATCTCCTGGGTTGAAGGCCAAGAAAAAATTGGTGTTAATGAATATAGAGCACAATTTTATACTTCTAGATTAGGCAGAATAAACACGCAAATTGAGCTTAATGAATGGTCTATAAAAGAATGCCTTAAAAAAAAATTTATAAAAGAAAAATACAAAAATAACACATAAAATAGTTTGTCTTTTTCAATCTAGTTGAGGCCAAATAATAATGCCTTATTTATATCCTCAACTAGAAAACGCAAAGGTTTTTAAATAAAAGATTATTTCTAACAACCATGGAAGTTGTCATTGTTGAAGAGAGCAAAAACAAGCTTATTTTTGATATTAAAGGAGAAACCAATACATTAACTGGAGCTTTAAAAAAAGAATTGTGGAATGATGAACATGTTAAAACTTCAGGATACCACATAGATCACCCATTAATTAATGTTCCTCGTTTTATAGTAGAAACTGATGGCGCAGACCCTAGAAAAACTGTAAAATCAGCTCTTAAAAGACTTGATAAAGTTGCTGAAAAACTTAAAGAACAAGCAAAATTACTTAAATAAAAACATTCTTATACTTCTAGTGCCTAACTTGTGTTGATGAGCTTTATTCGTATTAAAAAAATCAAAGGCCAAAATTATGCATATTTAGTTAAAAATACTTGGACAAAAAAAGGCTGTCGGCAAAATGTAGGAAAATATATTGGTAAAGTAATAAACTGTAAAAAACTTCAAAACGACCATACTCTTACAAAAGAAACATATTCTGAACGTATTTTAGAAATAATTCAGCAAGAATTACTAAATCATGGTTTTAAAACAGAAACAAATAATCTTGTATTTGAAGATATAAGCATATCAATCAATCCACTAAATGTAAAAAAGAAAAATAAAAACATAGCATTGCAAATAAATGAAGGATTTATGTGCCAAGAAACACTTCAGCAATTACAGGAATTCATGCCAAAAAGTGAAAAAGATCTTGAAAAGCTTGCAGTATTATTAGTAGAAGCAGGAATAAAGCTTAATCAAAATATATTTTTACAATTATGCGAACCATTAATTGCAAAATCAAAAGAACAAGAAAACTCAATTGATGAATTTTACTACTAAAAACTATTTTTTTTTAATATACTTTAATAATTTTTCAGCTTTTTCTTTTATAGAAGAAATAAACTTTTCATACTCTTCCTTAAGCACAGATTTTTTATTGTAATTGCCCCAGGTTTCAAAAAACAAAACATCTTGAATTGAAAGCTTTGGCTTAATTTCAGGTTTTCCTCTGGGATAGCCAACAACTAAAATAGATTGAGGAGTTGCTTTTTTCGGAATATCTAAAATTTTTTTAACAGAACTTTCTAAAAATGCACCAACCCAACAAGCGCCAAGGCCTTGAGCATGTGCTGCAAGAAGCATATTTTCAGCAGCTGCGGCTGAGTTTTGTAAACTATACACTTTTTTACCACGCTCTCCATACATTCGCTCATTTTTAACAGGTTCAGAACAAACTACAATATGAACTGGAGCTTCACTCATCCACATTTGTTCTGAACTAGCTTCTGCAAGCTTTTCTTTTTTTTCAGAATCAACAACAATAATGAACTTCCAATCTTGAATATTGCCCGCTGAAGGTGCAGACTTTCCTGCATCAATAATGTTTATTATTTTCTCAAACTCAACATTATCCTGCTTAAAAGAGCGGATACTTCTGCGTGAATTTAAACAAACAAGTGCGTCCATTAACAATTTTTCTATAATACAAGTTTATAAAGTTATCCGAGATTTATAAGACATGCTATATGCTGATTTGGTTAAAGTCTATGATAGATTAGAAAGCACTGCAAAACGTTTAGAAAAAACAAGTATTTTATCAGAATTTTTTAAAACAGTTTCAGAAGAGGAGTGTGAACATATTATTTTACTTCTTCAAGGATGTATTTTTCCAAAATGGGATTCTAGAGAAACAGGCATTGCTCAGAAACTTTTAGTAAAATCACTTGAAATTGCCACAGGTAAAAATGAACATGAATTAAAAAAAATATGGAAAGAATGCGGAGATCTTGGTTTAGCAGCAGAAAAATTAACACAAATTAAAATTCAAGCAACATTGTTTTCACAATCATTAACTACTCAAAAAGTTTTTGAAAATCTACAGAAAATACCTGTTTTAAAAGGGCAAGGAAGTGTTGATAGAAAACTACAGTACACTGCTGAATTATTAACAAGCGCAAAACCTCTTGAAGTAAAATATTTAGTAAGAACAATAATTGGTGATTTACGCATAGGGCTTGGAGAAGGAACAATAAGAGACGCAATTGTATGGAGCTGCTTTGAAAAAGAAATAAAATTAGAGTATAATAATGAAAAAAATGAATTGCAATTTCCAAATAAAGATAGGACTAAATATGAAAAATATGCTGAACTTGTTCAAGAAGCACTAGATATAAGCAATGATTTTAGCATTGTTTTGAGGAAATCACGCAACAGAGAACTTGATAGTTTGCAATTAGTTGTAGGAAGGCCTATTAATGTAATGCTTTTTAAAAAAGCAAAAAATATTCAAGAAGCATTAGCAACAGTTGGAAAACCTGCTGCAATTGAAAAAAAATATGATGGATTCCGTGTTCAAATTCATAAACAAAAAAATAATATTGTTTTATTTACCAGAAGGCTGGAGAATGTAAGTTCACAATTTCCAGATATTATCTCAGCTGTTATTGATAATGTCAAAGCAGAAAATTGCATTCTTGATGCAGAAATAGTAGGCTATGATAAAACAACAAAAAGATCTCTGCCATTTCAAAATATTTCTCAGAGAATAAAAAGAAAATATGATATTAATGAAACAGCAGAACAATACCCTGTTAAAATTCATGTATTTGATTGTTTATTTATTGATAAAAAAACACTTTTAAAAGAAACTTTTCAAAAAAGAAGAGAATTGTTAAAAGATTCAATCAAAGAAAAAGAAAACGTGATAACATTAGCAGAACAAATCATTACTTCTGATGAAAATAAAATAAGTGAATTCTATGAAAAATCACTTGATGAAGGCCATGAAGGAATAATGCTAAAAAATTTATCTGGAATCTACAAACCAGGGTCAAGAGTAGGCTATGGCGTAAAAGTAAAACCTACAATGGAAACACTTGAAGTAGTTATTATTGGCGCAGAATGGGGTGAAGGAAAACGCGGAGCTTGGCTTAGTAGTTTTATAATTGCAGTTCAAAAAGAAGATGATTTTGTTGAAATAGGCAGAGTCGGAACAGGCTTTAAAGAAAAAAGTGAAGAAGGAATTTCATTTGATCAAATAACAGAACTATTAAAACCATTAATTATTAAAGAAAATGGCAAAGAAGTAATTGTAAGACCTGAAATAATAATTGAAGTGGACTATGAAGAAATACAAACAAGTCCAACATATAATTCTGGATATGCTTTAAGATTCCCAAGATTTGTAAGATTACGCGAAGATCGTGGAATTAAAGACATAAACAGTATAGATGATGTTGAAAAATATTATGCAGAGCAAAGAGGAAGAAGTGTGATTAAAAGCACATAATTCTTTATTAGCAATTACTTCTTTATTTAATACATGAAAATTAAAACATATATTTTAATTGCACAAAAAAAATATGTAAAATATAACAGATTAAACAAAGATCTTACTCAAGAAAATAAAACAGAACATAATAATCCTGAGACAAAAATTACAAGCTTATACAAGCCAAAATCTCTTTCAGAAGAAGCATGGAAGTATGACATTTCTGATACACTTAAAAAAACAATAGAAGAACAGCTTTATGGACTTCCAACTAAAGAGCAAGAACTTCCTTTAATTTATTGGCCTGAAGAAAAAATGCCTCCTATAATGTATCCTATACCACGAGCATTTCAAGAATCAGAGCTTGAATCAAAAATAAACACAGATTATAAAACACAAACAAGTAGCGAATTTATACAGCATGCACGTGAATACTTATCAAGCAGTTATGCAAAAAGTTTTAACAAATATTTACAAAATAATCAAAAAAGATGTATAACCCCGCTTAAAGGGATTAGCACTGCCAGTTTAGGCCCGAACAGTTACGCTGCTATTGCAAGTACAGGTTATGATGCGATTTTGATAGGAAATGCTGATAAAGATTTTGAAAAAGGAGTAGTACAATTTGCAATAAATTATAAAGTTTCAAAAGAAGCAGCTAAACTTTACTTGTTTTTGCATGAACATGCTCATTTATCACAAGGACATTTACAAAATTACAGCCACACAGTTGCAGAAAGAGATGTAGAGCAAATTGTCGGGGCATATGCAAAACAACAAGCACATACATATCAAGGGCGAGAAGAAGAGAAATTATATACTGAAATAGAGCATATTGCTAATCAGAGATATTTTGAAGTTGAAAAAAATTATGGAAAACAAGCAGCATGAGTTATATTCTGCAAAAAATATTTTGTAGTTAATAAATATTTATATACTTGTTTTATTATGAAGAAGATATAAAATTAATTTTAACTCGAGTTTTGGCGAACTCGGTTAAAAAGTTTTTGGCAATTATGTTTTGGCGAACTTCTTAATGTTACTTAGTTAACATAATCTTCAATTGTATTCAAGCTTTATTGGCGATAAAGCAATGAAACACTGAATTCTAAATAAATAATAGTATAACTTCCATATAAATTTTTCCATACTGGAAAAGTTGTTTTGGAATATACAGAATAAGGGGGAAATAAAAATGGACCTATTGGTAGAAAAAGCAAAAGAACAACAATTCTCTACAGAAGACTTAAGTGTAGGGAATGCAAAAATTCGTGTAATCGGCACAGGGGGCGCTGGAAGCAACATGGTGAATTGGCTCTACAAAAAAGGGCTAAGAGGAGCTGAAATTCTTGCATGCAACACAGACGCTCAACACTTGAAAATTACAGAAGCAGATAAAAAACTACTTATTGGACGCGGAGTAACAAGAGGGCTTGGATGCGGAGGATTTCCACAAAAAGGTTCTGAAGCTGCAAATGAAAGTTTAGGAGAACTAAAAACACTACTTAAAGACTCTGATCTAGTTTTTGTATGTGCTGGAATGGGAGGCGGAACAGGAACAGGAAGCGCTCCAGTCATTGCACAAGCAGCAAGAGAAACAAATGCAATTGTTATTGGAGTTGTAACAATGCCTTTTGATATTGAAAGAGCACGCGTTGATAAAGCAGAATTTGGATTACAGCAATTAAGAAAAAACTCAGACACAACAATAGTAATTGACAATAACAGGCTTGTACAAATTGCAGGAAACTTACCTGTAGGCCAAGCATTTGCAGTAGCAAATGAATTAGTTGCATCAATGATCAAAGGAATAGTTGAAACAATCGCCCTTCCAAGCTTAGTAAATCTTGACTATGCAGATGTTCGCGCAATAATGAAAAATGGCGGCGTTGCAGCAATAGGAGTAGGAAGTTCAGACACCAATAATAGAGTTGAAGAAGCAGTCAAAGGTGCACTGAAAAATCCACTTCTTGATGTAGACTATACTGGTGCAACAGGAGCTTTGATTCATGTATGGGGAGGACCTGACATGACTCTTGAAGAAATAAGCCGTGTTGGCGAACTTGTAACAGAAAATCTAGACCCAGACGCAAACGTTATCTGGGGAGCAAGAGTAACTGATGACATGAAGGGAAAAATGATGGTGATGACAATAGTAACAGGAGTATCATCTCCGTGGTTACTTGGAAATCCGAACAGTAAAAGCCAATTCAAAGAACAAGAAAAAGTATATAATGAAGAGCTCGGAATTGAGCTTCTAAATTAATTACACTCACCCCCTTGGTCTTTGGTGTGGTGTATTCTTTGCCTTCAATCCACCCCAAACCTAAGAAGGCAAACCCTGCTAGCCCCTCAGTCAACTGAGGGGTTTTTTTTTATTACAAAAAATGATATTAGAACAATCTGAAGTTTTTTTAAGGCTGATAGTAAGTTTAATGCTGTCACTTTTAATAGGCCTGGAAAGAGAAGTCAGAGCACAATCTGCAGGATTGAGAACTCATGTTCTTGTTTGTTTAGGATCAACATTGTTTACTCTAACAAGTGTTTTGCTTTTTGATCCTAATGTAACAGGAGCTGATTACACTAGAATAGCTGCACAGGTAGTTGTAGGCATTGGATTTATTGGAGGAGGTGTAATCTTCAAGTCTAATGGACAAGTTAAAGGTTTGACTACTGCTTCAACATTATGGGTAAGCGCAGCATTAGGCTTAGCTGTAGGATTTGGATTTTTTGCAATGGCAGTGTTTTCAACAGTGCTTATTCTTATAGTTATTTTATTAGGCAGGTGGTTTGAAGCAAAGCTTTTAGGCACTAAATTAAAAAAGAAGTAATTCTATTTTCAGGGAATTTATATGTTGCAATATGATGTGCAAGTATTGCTAAAGTGATCTTGCCAATACCGTTTTTTGGCAATGCGGCTATTTGTACTTTATTATAAACTTCAGGATGAATATCACCATAAACTTTGCCGTCTATAAATTTAGTTCCAACATCAATAACAAAGGCTTTTTCTGAAACAATATCAGGAGTAAGAATATAACCCTTTTCAAAAGTGTATGCTCCAGCACAACTAATAATAATTTCTGCTTGCCGGCAAGCTTGTTCTTTTTCTTCAAAAGAAGTTTTTGAATTAATCCAGTCAAGAGACGCTCCTTTTCTTATCAAGTATTGACCCAGAGGCAAGCCTACACTGCCTCTGCCAATTAAAACAAGTTTTAATCCTTCAATAGATTCATAAAAAAAATGAAGTAAAAGCATAACTGATTCTACAGTTGGATGAGTATATTTACAATCTCCATTAATAATTGAAGCTTGATTATAGTAAGTTATTCCTTCAACATCTTTATCAGGAGAAATTGTTTTTTTAATTTCAGGCCATGGAAAATCAGCTTTTGTTGGCTGCTCTATTAAAATTCCTGAAACCTCATTACTTTCATCCCAGTGTTTTACAAAGCTCTCTAAACTTTTATTTGGAAAATTACATGAATACCACAATTCCTTTGCATTAACTTGTCTGATTGTTTTTTCTCTTGAATTTCTATATGATTTAATATTAGAATTATTTACTATAACCATAACTCTGGAATACTCTGGATTTAGAGATCTGGCATGGTCTAAAATCACTCTTGCAAAAGCAGTGCCATTAATTGCATTAGGAAAAATTAATTTATTGTATTTTATTGGAAAAATTGGAAATTTTACGTTTACAATAATTTCTTCAAGCATTTATAGTTAATTTCTTGCTAACTTAAAAAAGTTTGTCAATAACGAAAACTTGCGGCAAGTTTTCGGGATCCAAAATCTCGCACTAAAGTGCAGGATTTTAGACAATGCGAGATTTTGGATAATCAAATTTAACACTTATAAATCTTTTTCACATAATAACTATTATGCTGACACTCATTGGACTGGGATTACATGATGAAAATGATATTACTTTACGCGGACTTGAAATAATTTGTAAAGCAGATATTATTTATTTAGAAAAATATACTTCAAAATTTGAAGCTACCCAAAAAAAACTCGAAGATCTTTATAAGAAACAGATTCAGCTTGTAAAAAGAGAATTTGTTGAACAAGAAGATACTATCTTATCAGAGGCTAAAACAAAAAATGTTGTTTTATTAATTATTGGAGATCCGTTGAGCGCAACAACTCATTTTGAACTTTATTTACGCGCTAAAAAAGAAAAAATTCCTGTCAAAATCGTGCATAATGCATCTATATTAACTGCAATAGCAATTACAGGGCTTCAATTATACAAATTTGGCAAAATAGCAAGTATTCCTTTTGCTGATGAAAAATACAGTCCAGAAACTTATTATGATCTTTTAAAAGATAATAAAAGCATTGGCGCTCATACGCTATTTTTACTTGACGTGAAAAATGAAGAAGCTGAATATATGAGTGCAAAAGATGCAATAAAACAATTACTTTCAATTGAAGAAAAAAGAAAAAAAGGACTTTTTAAAGAAGATACATTATGTATTGTTCTTGAACGCGCAGGAAGCAATGATTGCACAGTTATATCTGCAACTGCAAAAGATTTTCTTAATCATGAATTTGGAGCGCAACCGCATGTTTTAATTGTTCCTGGAGAACTGCATTTCTTGGAAGAAGAAGCAATTACTTTATACAAGCTCCAAGAGAACAGCTATTTTCACAAATAACTTGTGTATGTTTTAAATATCCTTTTTCACAATAGTATTCTGTTAAAAACAAACCTTCACATAAATCAACAACTGACTGTTCATCAGCCCCTTGTTTATAAGTTACAACACCTCTAACACCTGGATTAAACCCTTCATCAGAATCATGACATTCAACAACTAAACCTGAAGGTTCTTCTTGTACAACCGATCCTGTAATAGTATTGCCAGAAGTACTAACACAGCCAGAAAGTAAAATTAAAACTAATAACATTACACTCTTTTTCATCAAACAATATTAAAGAGAATAAGTATTTATAGATTTCTATTTTATTCCCAAAATAGTCTCATTCCTAGGGTTTTATAGACGATACATAAACCTAGGACTGTCTCAGTCTCAGCTTTCTATGCCTAAGATTTCTCGTTTAAGTGTTTGAAATACTTCACGAATGTCTTTGTAATCAAAGCGTCTTTTGCATCGTGGACATGATTTTGGACTTTCCACTCTTGGAAACCAGCCATATGTACAATACTCACATGAATGCTGTGATATTTTTGAGTTTTGACTGTCTTCTTTTATTTCTACTTTCATATCATTAACCCTCCAAATATTACTTTATTATGATAATATAATCAAAAGAGTTTATAAATCTTTTGATTTTGTAACTATTGTCAAGTAGTTATTTTCTATTATTTATTTCATTTTTGCTGTGTTGCATAATTATTTTTTGAGTTTATAAGTTATGACTAAAAAAGTATACTGACTTTGATTTTTAGCGTCGAAGAACTTTGTAAATTTGTTCAGACGAAGTGTAGTACCTAACTCATAGAATTATGTGTATTTTTTGATGCCAAAATATCTATTAATGCCCTCTGATGTTCATTTGGTCGCGTAATTTTAATGTGTATCTTATCTGATTTCGGCATCTTAAACAAAGCCAATTTTATTTTTTGGATCTGGGAGATAACCTCTTCTTGGCTTAAATTAATTTTCTTTGCTTGTTTCACAAGCAATCTTAGAAATAGTAGAGCCATAACACAAGTTATCAGTGAATAAAATGTTTTTTCTGACTATTTATGAAGGCATGAACTTAAAAAACTAAGAAATTGTGACGGATAATAAGCAGGGTTGAACGTAGGCCTGCCATTTTCAATTCGTTCTCGCTCAGCTGATAAATCATACGCTCTCCCGATTTCTGGTGATATGGCACGCAATCTTCTCAGATAAGCGCGGTGAGCAGCATCAACATCTTCTCTTGGCAGAGCCATTGGTCTTTTAGGCCCCCCCATACGACTGACCTACTGGTACAACAACATAATCGCGACCTGTTTGTTCTCTTAATTCTTGAAGTTGACGTTCAAGTACTGATATGCTATCTAACTTAAAAGGAGTAAATAAACTGCTATCTAATTCTATTCCCTGTTCAATTATCCGGGCGTGTTGTGCCCTACACATTTCTGGTGCGGTTTTTGTCATCATGTCTTTATACGTGTTCTAACTATTTAAATGTTATCTAGCGTAATCTTTCCCAGTCAATCTTATTGATCCAATCCGCCAATACATTATTGACAGCAGTATATTCCACTGTATTCGGCACCCTTGCATTATCTAAGTATGCTCGGAATGTAGGATATTTGAGACCAGTCTCTGGATCTACGATATCTCCATCCCATTTTCTATCAATAAGTAAATTTACATCTGCACCAAAGCCTTTGAGAGAAACTCTCTTCACTCGTTGATATCCGGGCAAACGTACTTGTTCATCGCTGTCTACACTAACAAAAGGAACTTCCCACGCATCGATTATTCTGTGTTTTCTATTATTTTTTGTTTACTGAAAAAATAAAAGAAATTCAGAAATTAAAGAAAATAACAAAATAAAATCAAGAAATACAAAATATTTTCTAAGTTGTAGCGCAGGTTTACAAAAAAATAATACTAACTATTTTGAAAAACATAATTAAGCTTTCTAAATGTTCTGGACAAGCTTAGGAGCATTAAGTGCAGGAATCTTAACAGGAATAATTGCTGGATTAATACCTGGATTGCATACTAACATTCTTGTTCCTATTTTTATAGGATTATTTTATTCTGCACAAAATGAATTATTATTTTTATTTTTCCTATCATTAGGCATTGCTCAAACAATAACAGATGCAATACCATCAGTATTTTTAGGAGCGCCAGATCCTGATCTAGTTATAGGAGTATTACCAAGCCACGAACTTTACCTAAGGGGCATGGGTTATGAAGCTATAAGATTACTTACAATAGGATCTTTTTTTGCGCTTTTATTAAGCATTATATTATCGCCTTTGCTTTTTTTTATTTTAGAAAGTTTATTCACACTTGTTAAGCCAGTTCTTGTATGGATTCTGATTTTACTTGTATTTTTTATTTTATTTAAAGAATACTCTATCTGGAAATTAATTATTTTTGCCCTGACTGGAATTTTAGGAGTTATTGTTTTAAATTCAAATATTGAACAGCCATTAATTCCATTGCTTAGCGGATTATTTGGAGCCAGCGGATTAATAATATCATTAAAGCAAAAACAAACAAGCGCTTCTCAATTTATAACACAATTTTTTAAGTTTAATAAAAAAGAGTATTTCCTAAGTATAGCTGGAAGTGTTTGCTCAGCATCTGTTATGAATTTATTTCCAGGACTTGGACCAAGCCAAGCAACTTCACTTATGCAGCCTTTATTTGCAAAAAAACACCCTTACATAACTCTATTATTTGTAGGCGGGGTAAATACTGCAGACTTTGTAATATCCCTTGTAATGTTTTACATATTGGGAAAAACAAGAAATGGAACATTAGCATTACTAAAAACAATACATCCTGTTATTTCAATTAAAGAATATATTTTTGCATGTTTGGTGTTATTAATCAGCGGAAGCATTACTGTGATGATAACATTAGCAATTGCAAGAATATGGATAAAAACATACAAAAAGATCCCTCAAAAAACTATAACAATAACAGTTCTGCTGTTTACAATATTATTAACACTATTTTTCTCAGGCTATCAAGGGCTTATTGTATTAATAATTGCTACATTAATAGGAATTATTGCTCCACTTACAAATACTCCTAGAAGCATTTCAATGGGAGTGTTATTAGTACCTACAATAATGCATTATTTGTGAGAAAGTTTTAAAAAGCCCCCATTATTCTCTAAAAACATGGCAGTTATTAGTCATTTCAGGGGCAGTTTCCGCAGAAAAAAAGGAAACCATATGGTAATTCATGTTGAAAGTATTAGTTCTCGTGAAAAAGCTTCAGTTTTAGTTGGAAAAACAGTTGTGTGGACAACACCTGGAAAAAACAAAAAACAGATAAAAGGAAAAATAGCATCTGCTCATGGCAATAAAGGAGCTGTTCGCGTTATATTTGAAAAAGGAATGCCAGGACAATCTTTAGGAACTGAAGTTAAAATAGAATAAAATTATCTTCTCATCCATTCAGGAGCTAAATTCTTAATCACATTATCCCAAAGTAATGGGGCTGTAACAATTAAACCACTTATAAAAAAACTGTGAAACCATGTTTCTTTTAAACCAACAGCGCCGCCACCACCTCTAATTGCAGCGCTTACACCATGGATTTTTATCAGTGCAATAAAACCTATAGCTGCGCGAAGAACCCATTCATTATTAATATAAGCAATTTTTTCAAGATCAGGAATAACAGAATAAAGCCAGCCTGTATTCATTGTACAAAATACTGCAATAATGGCAAATACAATTGCGTGAATCATGTGGCCAAAACGATGAGTTGGAACAGAAACATCACGATGAAGAAGAATAGCTTCATAAATACCAATTGCTAAACCCATAACCAGTGAAGGCATAATCAATAATGGTTGAACTTCAACAGCCAATAATATCACCTCTTAATATTGGTTATAAATAAAAGAAGTATATAAATTTAGCTAGAAATATTTAAATAAACTAACATAACAATTAATTCTGAAAAAAAGGCATTATAAAAATGGTAAATCTAGAATATTTTAATTTAATTCAAATTTATGAACAAATTTCATGGTTATGGGATGTTTTTATTCTGGGATTTTTATTAAGCGAGCTTTTTAGTGTGAGCAATGAAAAAATACACTTATCACGAAATAATAGAATGCCCTATATTCTTGGTTTTTTTATATCAACAGGAACAGTATACTGGCTGCAAAAACAAGGATTAACATTATTTTCATTAATTCCACAAATATTAATCCCACTCATACTCTTAGGCGGTGTTTTACTTTGGCATAGTCTTCATTCACGCTTTGGGCAAAAAAACAAGTACATACCTATAATTCTTGCAGTTTTCACAACAATTTTTCTTTTAGGGCTTCTTGCCCCATTACTAGATTTTTTTCCAATATTAGAACCATTAATTTCATTAATATTTTTTATAGCTCATATTGCTTTGTTAGTGCTTGTTTTCTGGGCTGTTGGATCTTTAGTTCATGCTTTATGGACTGGAGGCAGATCAAAACATGTACAACAGCATTATGAAAACGATTTATCAACTCTTGAAAAAAGGCTTTCAGAAGGATTTGAACAAACAAAAGAGTATATTTCTCAACAATTAGAACCAATCAAACTAGCAATTAAAGATTTGCATAATATTGTTAACAGCATACTTGATTTTGTAAAAGGAATTGTTGATCAATTAAAAAATGTAGAAGAACACCAAAACAATATTTTAGAACACCTGCAGACTGTTGCTAAAGATGTTAATAAAACTGGAGAATTATCACTAAGTCTTGCATCAGATGTTGGTGCAATGAGAACAAATTATGATGAACTAAGTTCATGGCTGAAAGATCATACAGGTTTAGTGATTGAAAAACTCGATAGTTTTCAAGAAAACATCCAGGAAATTAATACAAGATCAAAACAACTTCATGAAGAACAAATAGAATTATTATCTGAATTCAAGGGTTTAGATAAAAAATTAGCAAAAAAAGAAGAACAATTAACTGATTTTATTCAAAATGCATCAACAAAAGCACATCTAGATACATTAAAAGAAGATATTAAATCACATTTTGAAACATTAAATGCAAATATTGATGCATTAAAAACAGCAGAAAAAGAAACACAAACAAAAATCGAAGTATTGCAAAAAAGAAATATCAGCGTACGCAAAGATATGATTAAACGTGTTGTTGAAGAAACAATGCAAAAAATGAAAACAGCAAGCGAATCATTAGAACATGTTCAAAGAAGCGGAGGACAGGAAAAAGAACAGGCATTGATTGTTATTAGACAAGCACAAGGCAGTATTTTAAATCTTCAGCAAGGAATTACTAGTTTAGGAAGTACACTTCAAGAAGTTGGAACTGATCTTCAAACAACATACAGAACTAATGAAGATGTCAACCATGGTTTAAATAGCATGGCAAAAATAATGGAAGAAATTAAGATTTTGTTAGAAAAAATCAATAAAAAAACAGATCAGTACTACCAAGATTATAAAAAAGCAGATGAAATAGAAAAAGCAACAAGTGCAGAAGCAAGCAAAGCAGTTAAAAATGTTTTGCAGGATCTTAAGATTGAAAAAGAGCTTTTAACATCAGTTACTCCAGCGCACAAAATAATTGCAAGTTTATACAATAATTTAAACAAAAGCAAAAATCAAAAAGAAGAAACATTAAAAGCAATTGATGACTTAAAATCATTAGTAAAACACATACAACCTGAAAGAACTTTAACACTTCCTGTAATTAAAAATCCAAATGATAAAAAAATATTATCTAAAAATAAAAAAGCAGATTTAGTGATTAATAGTATTGAAGCATACAAAGCAGAAAAAACAGAATATTTTAAACAATTAACAAATAAAATAAATGAGGTTATTGCAGGATTAGAAGCTTTCTTAAAGCAAAGCCCTGTAAAGTGGAAGCAAGAAGTAATGCCTTACATTAGCCCATACATGCAAACATTTTATCAAATTAATAAATTTCAAGAAAATGTCCAAGATTTAATCAATATGCTTAGAGCCCTCTAAAACTTTTTAAACTAATTCTATTTAAGCTATAGCATGACTGATAAAGAAACACTTTTAAGAGTGGCAAAAAATGCAAGAATAAACCTAACAGAAGAAGAACAAAAAGAATTACTGCCACAACTTCAGGAAATTTTGGAATTATTTACAAAACTAAAAGAAGCAGATACAAAAGATGTAAAACCAAGCTTCCACCCAGTTGAATTAAAAAATAAAACAAGAGAAGATAAGCCTAAAAAGTGTTTAGGCCAAGAAGAAGCATTAGCAAATGTAAAACATGAAAAAGACGGATTTATCAAAGGGCCGAGAATTATAAAATGATATCACAACTAGTTTCTAATGTAAAAAAAGAAATAATAGACCCTGTTGAAAACACGTATAAAATAATTGAGAAAGCAAAAAAAATAAACAAAGAATACAATTACATAACAACTTTCTCAGAAGAAAAAGCAATAGAACAAGCAAAACAAGTAAAAAAAAACAAAAAAGGATTGCTGGCTGGATTGCCAATAACAGTTAAAGATTGTATTTGTGTTAAAGGAATTGAAACAAGCGCAGGCTCAAAAATTCTCAAGGGATACAAACCTGTTTTTAATGCAACAGCAATTAATAATCTTGAAAAACAAGAAGCAATAATTATTGGAAAAACTGTTCAAGATGAATTTGGCTTTGGCAGTTTTAATATTAATACAGGATTAGGCTATAACATACCTAAAAATCCAGTAAATAAAGAACATGTTACAGGAGGCTCGAGCGGAGGAAGTGCTGGAATTACCAAGCTATTAGATAATCATGCAAGCATTGCAGAAAGCACTGGAGGAAGCATTGAAACTCCTGCTTCATTTTGTGGAGTTATAGGCTTTTGCCCAACATACAGCAGAGTAAGCAGGTATGGACTAATATCATATGCAAATTCTCTTGACAAAATCGGACCAATAACTAAAAGCATCAGCGACACTGCTCTTTTAATGAATGTTATCTCAGGACATGATGAAAATGACTGCACAACATCAAATGAAAAAGTAAGCAACTATACTAAAGCTCTTGGAAAATCTGTAAAAGGATTACGCATCGGAGTTATGAAAATACCAGAGCTTGACAAAGATATTGATAAAGCGCAATGGAGCGCTATTAAAGAGCTTGAAGAAAAAGGAGCAAGTTATGAAAAAATTGAGCTTCCAATAACAGAAAAGTATGGAGTTCCAGCATATTACATAATTGCAATGAGCGAAGCATCAACAAATCTTGCATGCCTTTCAGGAATGCGATATGGCGTACAAGAAAATCCAGCAATGCACTTTGATGAATATTTTTCAATGATTCGCTCAAGTAATTTTGGCAAAGAAGCAAAAAGAAGAATTATCCTAGGAACATTTGCGAGAATGGCAGGATACAGAGAAGCATATTATTTGAAAGCAACAAAAATACGCACACTTATTATTCAAGAGTACAAAAAACTTTTCAAAAAATATGACATCATTGTATCGCCAACAGTTCCGTTTGTTGCGCCTAAATTAAAAGATGTAGAAAAATTAAGCCCAGTAAAACAATATTTAGCTGACACGCTTACAGTAGGCCCAAATTTAGCAGGAATTCCTCATATGAGTTTTCCATTTAGAGAAAAAAAAGGGCTTCCAATAGGAATACAATTTATGAGCGATCATTTTAAAGAAGAAAAGCTAATAACAGTTGGCAGTGAATTAGAAAAATGAGCTTAAAAATAGGCTTAGAAATACATGCAAGTTTGTTAACAAAAACAAAACTATTTTGTTCTTGCCAAGCTTATGGAGCAAAAGAACCAAATACGCAAACTTGTCCAGTGTGCCTGGGGCATCCTGGAAGCAAGCCTGTATTAAATAAAAAAGCGCTTGATTATGCGCTTAAGCTATGTCTAGCACTCCATTGTGAAATATCTCAAGAAGCAATATTTTCAAGAAAATCATATTTTTATCCAGATCTTGCAAAAAATTATCAAATCACGCAATATGAAATTCCCTTGGGAAAAAATGGAAATATACAAGTAAGTAAAAATAAAATAAAAATAAGAAGAGTACATTTAGAAGAAGATCCAGGAGCCTTAGTTCATGTTGGAGGTAAAAGCAAAGCAAGCATATCTCTTGTAGATTATAACAGGTCAGGACTGCCTTTATGTGAAATAGTAACAGAGCCGGTAATAACAAGTGCTTCTGAAGCAAGAGAAGTTGTAAAACAATTAACATCAATTCTAGAATATCTTGAAATATTTGACATAAAAATATGCGAATTAAAAGCAGATGTTAATTGCAGCATTGAACAAAGCGGGTATACGCGTGTTGAAATAAAAAACATCACAGGCTTTAAAGAAATAGAACAAGCTGTAATATATGAGATAAAAAGACAGGAGAATCTAGTGAAAAAAGGCGGAAGAATTATTCAGGAAACCAGAGGATGGGACTCAGAAAAAAAAGAAACATATACTTTACGTACAAAAGAAACAGAAGAAGACTACGGATACATAACTGACACTGATCTTGTGCCTCAAGAAATTACCAAAGAAACAATTGAAACTTTAAGAAGAGAACTGCCTGAATTGCCGCAACAAAAAGCAGAAAAATATGCTAAAAAATACAGCATAGATAAAATTGATGCAGAAATAATTGCGCAAGACAAACATGTAGCAGAATTATTTGAAAAAATAATTAAAAAAATTGATCCAAAATTAACAGCAAAATGGTTTAGGCATGAACTTTTACGCGTAATAAACTTAACAGAAAAAACAATCCATGAACTAAACTTAAAAGAAGAGCACATTCTTGAAATATTGAGTTTAATAAAAGAAGAAACAATAACAGAAAAAACTGCAAAAGAAATTGTTGAAAATTTGGTTAAAAAACCATTCTCTCCTAAACAATACATAAAAGAAAAAGGCCTGGAAATGAAAAAAAATATTTATGAACTTGAAAATTTATGCAAAGAAGCAGTTAAAGAAAATCAAAATGCAGTAAAAGATTATTTAGCCGGAGAAGAAAAATCAATAAACTTTATAATCGGCAAAGTTATGGGTAAAACTAAAGGAACAGCAAAACCGCAAGAATTGAAGGAAATAATTAAAAATATAATCCATGATGAGAACACACAATAACGGAGCATTAAGAAAAAAAGACATTAAAAAAGCAGTAACGCTCTGCGGATGGATTCATTCTATCAGAGACCATGGAGGAGTTATTTTTATAGATTTAAGAGATAGGTATGGATTTACTCAAGTAGTTTTTAATCCTGAACATAATAAAAAAATTCATGAAGAATCAATAAAACTAAAAAGAGAAGATGTTATTCAAGTAACAGGAACAGTTGTTCTCAGAAGCAAAGATACAATTAATCTAAACATGCCTACTGGAGAAGTTGAAGTTGTTGTTAATCAATTAAATGTTCTTGCAAAAAGTAAAACTCCGCCTATTGAAATTGACGAGTTCAAGCCAGCAGGCGAAGAAGCAAGACTAAAGTACAGATATCTTGATCTTAGAAAAACAAGCATGAAGGAAAAAATTGAGTTCAGGCATAAAATTGCGCAATCAGTGCGTGAATACCTAAATAAACAGGATTTTTTAGAAATAGAAACACCATTTTTAATAAAGTCAACACCAGAAGGAGCAAGAGACTATATAGTTCCATCACGCATCCATGCTGGAAAATTTTACGCACTTCCACAATCACCACAAATTTACAAACAACTACTTATGATGTCTGGTTTAGACAAGTACTACCAACTGGCAAGATGCATGAGAGATGAAGACCTGCGAGCAGATAGGCAGCCAGAGTTTACACAAATTGATCTGGAAATGAGTTTTGTAACAGAAGAAGACATTTATTCCATAATAGAAGAATTAATCAAACACGTATTTAAAACAGTTGGGAAAAAAACCAGCACTCCTTTTCAAAGAATCTCGTATACAGATTCAATCAACAAATACGGCGTAGACAAGCCTGATATAAGATACGGACTTGAATTTATTGATGTAACTGATGCTGTAAAATATTCTGATTTTCAAGTTTTCAAAGATGTTATTAAAAAAAACGGAATAATAAAATGCATAAATCCTAACAAAGACTTTGGAAGAAAAGAACTTGACTTGTACATAGAATATGCACAAAATATTGGAGCAAAAGGCATGGCTTGGATGAAAGTAACAAAAAAAGGACTGGAATCAAACATTGTAAAATACTTCACCAAAGAAATTCAAGATAAAATACTTAAAACAACCAAAGCAAAAACAAACAGCACATTAATGTTTATTGCAGGACATCAAAAAAGAGTGCATCATGTATTAGCTGAATTAAGAAAAAAAATCAGCGAAGACCTAAAATTATACAATCCTGAAGAATTTGCATTTTGCTGGATTAATAATTTTCCTTTATTTGAAAAAAATGAAGAAACAGGAAAACTTGAACCAGCACACCACATGTTCTGCAAACCAAAAGAAGGACATGAAAAACTGCTCAAAAACAATCCTGAAAAAGTAATCTGTACACAATATGATCTAGTTTTAAATGGCATTGAATTAGGTTCTGGAAGTTTACGCATTAATGAGCCTAAATTACAAGAGCAAGTAATGGATGCTATTGGAATGAATGAAAAAGAAAAACAACAATTCTCATTTTTTTTAGAAGCATTATCATACGGAGCTCCGCCACACGGAGGAATAGCCTTAGGATTTGACAGACTTGTTGCATTGCTCATAGGACTTCACGACATTAGGGAAGTTATTGCATTTCCAAAAAATAAAGCAGCAGAATCACTTGTTGACGGAGCACCAACATTTATTGATGAACAATTACTAAAGGATGCGCACATAAAGAACCAAGAGCGCCAACTAGATATGAATTAAAAGCCAAAGAATTAATCATAAACATCTTTGCGATGATCAAAACAGTTAATGATAATTTTGTCTTGTTCAATTCTGTAAATTATCCTAAATGGGGCAACTCTTACACTACGATGATTCTTCAAATCATATTTTAATGGCTTGCCTATTTCTGGACTTTCAGAAAGTTTTTTTAATTGTTTGATAATCTTTAGTCTTGTTGTTTTATCTTTAAGTTTCTTAAAGTCTTTTCTGAACTCATCAGAAAATACGATTTCCATTTTACGCCATCAATAGATCATCAATTTCTTCGTCACTCATAGAAGTGTCTGCTTTGACAGCTTTCCCTCTACTTATTTGTTCTTCACTTCTTTCAATAGCTTCTATTAAGCGAAGGTCTCGTGCTAGAGTTTCTTTTCTAATCATTTTTAATAAAATATTTCCTCCCTCATTAAAGACAAGAAATTTTGTTGATGCCTTTATTCCTGCATCTTTCCTAATTTCAGCAGTGATTACCACTTGTCCATTTTCCGATAATTTTGTTATTGAAACTTCCATTTTTTTCACATACAATGTATTTTAATATTAAAACATCTTTTATATTTAAACTTTTCTGTTTTTTAGTTGAGGACATAAGTAAAGCATATATTATTCAACCTCAACTAAGTTGAAAAAGACAAACTATTTTATGTGTTACTTTTGTCTTTTTCTATTTTTACTAAACACTTAAAAACACTGCACATTGAAGTACACCTATGAAATACGTGTCTATCGCAGAAGCAATAGAAAAAGGCAAAGGAACAGTAGAATTAAGAGGATGGTGTTATAGAGAAAGAAAAAGCAATAAGTATGCATTTATTGTTTTAAGAGATAATACTGATATTATTCAATGCATTGTAGAAAAAGAAAATGTACTGCCAGAAGTATGGGCTCAAGTTGAAAACCTGCTAATAGAAAGCAGCCTTACAATAAAAGGGGAAATTGTTAAAGAACCAAGAGCGCCAACTGGATATGAATTAAAAGCCAAAGAATTAAAAATTATTCAATTTGCAGACAGATTTCCAATTACAAAGGACCAAAGCACTGAGTTTTTACTTGATAAAAGACATTTATGGATAAGAAGCAGGGAATTAACAAATGTTTGGAAAATAAAAGCGCAATTACTTAAAGCATGCAGAGAATTTTTTGATAAAAAAAAATATTATGAAGTCACACCGCCAATAATTACTGGAAGTTCTTGCGAAGGAGGATCTACACTTTTTGAATTAAAATATTTTGATGACAAAGCATATCTTTCACAATCAGCTCAGCTTTATTTAGAAGCAATGATTTTCAGCCTTGAAAAAGTATGGGCCTTAACACCGAGTTTTCGCGCAGAGCCTAGCAAAACAACAAGACATTTAACAGAATATTGGCATTTAGAAGCAGAAGCTGCATGGATGAATTTTGAAGATTTGCTTAAACTAGAAGAAGAATTAGTAAGCTACATTTGCCAATATGTTGCAAAAAATTGTAAAAAAGAACTTGCAGTTTTAGGAAGAGATCCTAAAGATTTAGAAAAAATAAAACCTCCTTTTCCAAGAATAACATATGATGAAGCAATCAAAATACTAAAACAAGATGAAATTAGTATAGACTGGGGAAAAGATTTGCGCACAATCGAAGAAGATCAACTAATGAAGCATTACGACAAACCTCTTATAGTTACAAAATATCCTAAAAAAATCAAAGCATTTTACATGAAAGAAGATCCTGAAAACAAAGATGTTGTTTTATGCTGCGATGTAATTGCTCCAGAAGGATATGGAGAAATAATAGGCAGCAGTGAAAGAGAAACAGATCTTGAAAATCTAAAACAAAGACTTAAAGAACAAGGAGAAAAAATCGAAGATTATGAATGGTATCTTGATTTAAGATGTTTTGGCAGTGTACCTCATTCTGGATTTGGATTAGGAGTTGAAAGAGTGCTTAGATGGATTTGCAAATTAGAAACAGTCAGAGACTGCATACCCTTTCCAAGAACAATTAAAAGAATGACTCCTTAATTAACTTAATAACATCTTAATTCTATCAAGAACTTCTTTTTTCTCAAAAGGTTTCTCAAGTAAAGGTATTAAATACATCAAAAGATTGTGTTTTTCTTCTGCTTTTACAAGCACAACATTATCAGAAGCAACTGCAGTCCTATAATCTTCAATAGCATTTGATAAATCAACAAGAATTACTTTTAAAGCAGTTATGCGTGATTTACCAATATCCTTATCATTTTGCACTGTACTTTTAAGCAATTGAACTTCTGCTTTTAATGTTTCTAAAACTGATTTTAATGCAGGCATGCAATAAGGTTAAACAAGCAAATTTAAATTGATTTAGCTTTTCCAATATTATAATATGCGAATATACAAAATATCTGGCTGGAAAGTATGGCTAATATTACTTATAGCAATGATAATTTTTATAGCATTATTTATTATTGCAATCCACATATTTATTTTTCTTCTACCACTAATTCTAGCAATTGTTCTCATGAGTTTGCTATGGAATTTATTCTCTAAAAAAAGAAAGTATAAAAGAAAAGAAAAAGATTTTATTGATGTTCAGTGTCAAGTGAAATGAGTGAATTAATTGACTTCACTGAATCGTCAAGGATTCTTTTTTCAAAATCAGCAATTTTTTCACCTTCTTCTTTTTCAACAGATAAAACCTGTGCAAGTTTTTTAACTAATCCTATTTGTTTTTCAACAGATGTTAACTGGTGCTGTTTTGTATTTTCCTGAATAATCTTTTCTTCTAAAACATCAACATTTTCTGAAGAAATCTTAATTTCTTCAAATTCTTTTGAGCTTAATTTAGAAGTATTTTTTAGCATAGCATAAGCGCCTTGCTGTTCAAGATATTCAAAAATTTTCTGCATTAAAATATCAGAAGGCTTTCCTGAACACAAAACTCCTTTAAACCTTAATAAAACAATTGCATTCTCTACATTTTTTATTTGAGAAAAACAATAATCCTCAACTTGGCCAGGCGTTTTGCTATTACAATCAATTGTTAAAGAAACAACCTGGTGAAGCGGCAATGAAACATGTTTTACTCTAAAATCTTCAACAATACAAAACGAGCCGTGTTTTAATTTTTCCAACTCTGAGAAATTATTTGGAAATGTAGGCCCTGGAAAAACAATATTTTGATAACCATCTAAATCTTGACGATCAACAACATGAACATGGCCCCCTGCATAATAATTAAAACCTTTTGGTAAAAAAGAAACTTCCATTGCATCCATTTCCTCAAGATCTTTGGGCTTAAGTTCATTAATTGCAGAATGAAATAAAAAAATTTTATTTCCACGCTCATTTTCCAAAGATTCTCTGAGAAGATCCTCATAATAGTACTTATCTAAACCTCCTTTTTTTCCAATAATGCCTGTTATTTTAACTCCAGTTTTTGAGTCAACAGTAAAATGAAGCTTTAATTTGCCATCAACCACACTTCCTTTAGCTACATTAATGCCCAATCCAGCACGATCAATAATATCAAGCATTGTTTTTCCACTGGGGCTAAAATCATGGCTTCCTGCAATAAAATAAACAGGAATACTTGCATCATGGATTCTTTTCAATTGTTCAACAGCAAGTTTAATACTATCAATATCAGGAATTGCTGTATTAAAAAGATCGCCACATAAAAGAACAAAATCAACATTTTCCTGCAAAATAATATCAACTGCTTTTACAAATGATTTTATGTTTAAATCACGCAATTTAGGTTCTTTCCAACCACCAATGTGAATATCAGACATATGAGCAAACTTCATTATATCTGGTAAAAAGCAGTAATTTATAAGAATTATTATATTAATTTAGCTAAGTCTAAATTTTTTAATCCAGAAATATCATTGCGTATTAATTCTGCCAATGTTCTTTTGATATCATGAAGTTTTTCTATACAATGTAAAGTAGTTATGCTACTTAAAGATTCAGCGATGCTACTTAAAGATTGTTCTGATTGTTCTGCTGAAGATTCGAATTTGTGCGTTAAAAAAAAATCGCTTAAATCAGTTATGTATTGATCTTCAGATGTGAACTTAAGATCTCTAACATATTTCTGAAAATCAGAAATAATCCAGATGATACTAGCATGAATTCCCCTCATAGTATCATATTCATAATATACACTTTTATGCGCAGGATGGTCAAGAAAATCATGTTGTTTTTCTTCGTAGGTTCTTGCATAATCAACAATTTTTTTCAGTACTGAAAGAACTATATCAGGATATTCTTTTAAACACGATTCAGCCATAAAAAACTAGAATAATTTATGATTTAAAACTATTATGATTATTAGATTCACAGCCTTAGTCTTCACAGTACTTCTGCAGAGATTGATTTATTAGGCAGTAATTAACTTTGCCACCTGCGAAATAAAATACAACTTAAACTACTCCTCTATCTATTCAAGTGGCAAAGTTAATTAGTAAGGTATTCTTGAATAATTTGTATATGATTTTTACCTCTACGTTTAGCCTCATACAAAGCTGCATCAGCTATTTCAAATAATTTTTTTGACAATTGGTCTGCATTTTCAATAGTTATTAATTTGCCTTTTCCATTAAAAAAAGCAAGACCTCCTGAAATAGTGAATTTATCATCAATGCCAATTCGCTTAAAAAAAATAGGACTTTCTTTTTCAATAAGCAAACGTAAACGATTTACTACGCCAACAATCTCATGAAAGTCAGCAGGAGAAAAAATAACGCAAAACTCTTCCCCACCATAACGAAAAACAAGATCTTTAGCTTTAAGGGCTTTTCTTGAAGTATTTCCCAAAAACCGAAGCACATTATCCCCAACTGCGTGGCCGTAAGTATCATTTATTCTTTTAAAATTATCACCATCAAAAACAAGCAGGCATAACTGAGAACTATCTTTGCTTGCTCTCTGAATTAGTTCTGGAATTTTCTTCCAAAAATATTTTTTTGTAAAACAATTAGTCAACTGATCAATCAATGCTTCAAGCGCTGCAGCAGCAAGTTCTTTTTTTTCACGCAAAGAAAGCCATAAAGAACGAAGAGAATATCTTGATAAGGTTTTTTTACAAGGATCATCAAGCATATCGCTATGCTCCATAAGCAAAGACTGATATTCTAAAACTTCTTCAGGTTTTGTAAAAGTTCTCAAGTCTTCTTTTACATCTGATAATGTTATAACAGTTTTTTTTGAAAATGAAAAAAACATCATCTTTCTAGTTATTAAATCATGAATTTGTGTTTTTACAGTTCTCTTTTTTTCAAAAATATTTTGCAAAGGTGCAAGACATTCATTTTTTTCTTTGTATAAAGATAAAATGATTGCATAAATAATTTCTTCAAGCTCTTCTTCTTTTGCTCTAATCTGATCTTTATTAATTTCACTTAAGTGTTCATACCATTGAAATACTTCATCTTCTTTTTGTAAAAAAAGTTTTTGATCATTAATATAAATTTCAAATTTGTCAAGAATATGTAAAATCTGGTCTGCTAAAGAATCTTCTTCATGTTCTTTTTCAAGCGCTTGCGAGATTTTTTTAGCGCTTAATCCTATTTTTTTAACAGCCATAGAATTTAAAGCTTCATTCTCCTTTGCTTCTAAAAAATCACGCCACTCTTTTGATAAAATGCTCTCCTCTTTTGCAGTAAGAGTTTTTTCTTCAAGTAAAAGCGCATATTCTTTTTTTTCATAATCTAAAATTGATTGAAACTTTGAAAAAATCTGCCTCCGGATCTTTTCAATTTCGGATTTTATATGAAATATATTTGATAAATCGCTCGCATCTCTAAGTTGCCTGCTCCACCAAACGAGATTTGCAATAAGTTTTTTATGCTCCTTAATAGTATTTAAACGATCAAAAAAACTTTTGAAAACTTCCTGTTCTTGTTCACCTATTTTTTTAAATGCAACATACAATCTCTCAATATCATTGTTCATAATAGCTTCATTCCAGAAAAGGTAGACTGTTCTTTTATACTTTTCTGTTGTTTTGCTACATCATCAAAAAAAGGAATTGAAATTGGAATTGCAAATCTTGCAAATGTTGATGTAAGAATAGCCTCCCCTTTATCTAAAGAAGATATTGCATGTTCATCTTTACTTAAATCCTGAGCTGCGCTTTCAATTATGGCCTGTCTTTCTTGTTTTAATTCGGTGCCTAAAATAATTTTTGTATTAAGATTTGCAAGAATATCGCGAGGAATTAAAGATGGTAATTGAGTAATTGCAATTAAGCCTATGTTAAACTTTCTGCCTTCTCTAGCGATTGTTGAAAATACATTATTTCCACGCTCAAGCGCATCTTTTGACAATACTCTTGGAGCTTCTTCGAGAACAATGGAAATTACAGGCAAAGCTGACAATGTTGCCTGATCTGCTTTTTTAGCACTAGCTAATAATTCATGAGCTATAATACTTCCTAGAAAAACTTCAATTCTTTCACTAGCTAAAGAAGTATCAATAACAACTATTGTACTTTCGTAAAGAGCTCTAATAACATCACTAACAAAAGAGTGGCCAGAAGTTGTACTAAAAATTCCTTTGCTAATAATAAAGCCATCTTGAATAGATAAATTAAGAAGGCTTAGCAATTGCCTTTTAATAACTGCAAGCGTTGATTCTCCAAAAGAAACAGAAATAGGCTTATTTAAAATAATTGCTTCAATCCAGGAATCAGCATATTCACGATAATATGATTGAAGCGCTTGATATTGAGGATCACTCCACTCAATAACTCCTTGAAAATGTTTTGGCTTGATTAAAGAAATATTAATTCGCAATGTACGCGAACCTGGCGGAGGATTTGCAAAAGTGTAATATATTAGTTTGCTTGAAAATGCATGATCTTTTAAGCCGATTGAAGATCTTCCATAATATTCATCATGAGGATCTAAAATAAGAATTCCTGCATAATTTTGAGCTAATAAATTCCACATCAAGTGCTTCATTAAAACACTTTTTCCACGGCCAGTAGTTCCACTAATTAATACATGATGACTGAGAACATTTCTGCCATCAAGAATTATTTCAACAGGTATTGTTTTTTTTCCACTTCTTAAAAATCCAAGAAAAAAAGGGTTTATAGACGGCTGAAGAAAAGAAACATCTTGTTTTGTTATTGATCTTACTGGTGAAAAAATTTTTGGCAATGTTTTGCAAGCTGCTGCTTTATTTCCTTTAATAAAAAGAATATTTTTTACATTAGCTAACTGGTACGAACGAAGTTTTTCATCCATTATTTGCAAATCTGTATCTTCTTCTAATTTTAATCCTGAAACAAGTTCAAGTTGCTGTTGCGATAATTGAGAACCATATGCAAGATCAAATACTTGCAAAAGAATCTTATTTTCTTTATCTTCAGTTATTAATAATTCACCTAATTCAAAATATTCACTATTTTTTTGGCGAACACAAATATTTCCAAATTGACCTGAAATAACCAACCCTCTCATTTATAGAAATAAGTTAACAAAAGATTTATATAACTATCTTCCACAATATATCACAAAAGCAGGTGATAATATGTTAAGATTACTTTGGAGTCCTGGCAGCCTTATTGAAGATTTAAGAGGAAAACCAAGTTTTGGACTTGCATTTTTCACTTTAGTAATAAGCACACTCATCATATGCGGAAGTATTGTTTTATTTAGTTTTGTATCTCAGGATTCAAAAATTCTGCTTAAAACAACAGGCACAATATTTGTAGCTGTTATTGTTATAGTCTTTTACTTGGCAGCATTATTAACTGCTATTATGAAAACACTTTCTGGAAATGGTTCTTACACTGCAGGCCTTTCAAGCCTTTCATTACCAATGATGCCATTATCTGTTGCATTACTATTAATTGTTTTAGCAAACATTGTTAATATTACAAGCCAAACAATAATTGCAATATACACTATGTGGATAATCACTGGCCTATCAACTCCTTTTTTATTAGTGTTAAGCATATCTACAATATTTCGCGCACTAAAAGAATTATTTGAAACAAATATGATCACAGCATTATTAGGCTTTTTTCTTTTAAAAATAACAGTCATTGCACTATTGCTAGCAAGCACAACTCAATACTGGCTGCCACTATTAATTATAGCAGAGTAATAATTATTATAAACTAGTTTAATAAACATAATAACAATGGAAGACAATTTTCTAAAAAAAAAAGAAGTGCAAAAAGCTCTTAAAGAAGCAAAGAAACTTGAAAAACATATTATTCCTCAAGAAGAGATTGTAAAAACTTATGAAGAAGGCCTTGAACAATTAAATAAGTTAAAAGAATTTTTAAAACCAGCATGGTTTGTTAAAGATACTGACAGCAAGAAAAAAAAAGATAGCACCTAATTAAACACTATGCACCACTCAACAGTTATTACCGTCGAGTCTTAGTAATAATACCGACGAAAAGTTTATAAAATAGAAGTCCTAACATTATTAGATTCGATGCGTTCTCGTCGAAATAATAAAAAAAAAATCGGAGGAGTGACTAATGGCACAAAAAGTAACAAAAGTAGGTGTAAAAAAAGAAAAAGGATATCTCTACTTTGTAGATAAAAAAGGAAATGTAGCTCGTGCAAAAATGGCACGCGGTAAAAAAAGAGGCGGCAAAACAGAAGTTGTTGCAAAAGCAGGTGTAAAAAAAGAAAAAGGATATCTCTACTTTGTAGATAAACAAGGAGATGTTTCAAAAGCTAAAATGGCACGCGGCGGAAGATAAACCCGCCTTTGCTTATTAAATAAGGAGGTTATGCTTCATGGGAATTGCCATCTTTGGCGGATAATACAGTCACAAATAAATCTGATAGTACTATATATTTTTAGAAAACTATTTATACTTGGCATTGCCTGTTCAAGTTATAAGAGGGGTTTTTAGATGGTAATGAAGTTTTTTAAAAGAATCTTTGGAAGATTATGGAAAGACCTATTTAAAGGCAAAAAAGAACTGAAATTAGGACTGTACGGCCCGCCAAATTCTGGTAAAACCACTTTAGCAAATAGAATATGCTTAGATTGGCTTGGCGAAGAAATGGGCAGTGTAAGTAGCATTGCACATGAAACACGAGAAATACAAATAAAAGAACAAATTTCTATTCGTTCAAAAGATGGAAAAGAATTATTTTTTAATCTAGTAGACACTCCGGGAATTGCAACAAGAATTGATTATGAAGATTTTTTAAAAGCAGGATTAACTGAAAATAAAGCAAAAAAAAGAGCAAAAGAAGCAACAAAAGGAATAATTGATGCAATTAAATGGCTTGATGACATGGATGCTGTTGTTGTTGTTTTAGATGCAACTCAAGACCCGTACTCGCAAGTTAACATAACAATAATAGGAAATCTAGCGGCAAGAAACATACCTGTTATTATAGCTGCAAATAAAGTTGATTTAAGAAAGTCAAATATGAAAAAAATAGAATCTGCATTCCCACAATATGAAGTTGTTGGAATTTCAGCAAAATATGGAAAGCATGTTGAAAAATTATATGAAACCTTCTTTAATTTAGTAAAATAAAAATGGTAACTATACAATTTGTTCCATATGGAGAAATTGAAGATGTTAGCAGTGTTGGAAGGATTAGAAAATTATTAAATATTGCAAAACAAAATAAAATTGTATTATTACAAGGAAGACTTAAAAAAGAAGAAGAAGCTGAACTTATAAAAGCAACAATGGAAGAAATAAACAAAGAATTCAAAGGCATTGAATTAGCTGTTATTAATCCTGCAGAACAAGCATCAACTAAATTTCAAAAATTTCGAAACCAAGTATTTTCAAGTATTTTAGGAGATAGGCAAGGACTGACAATAATAGGCCCTGCAAATGTTGTAAAATCAATAAAAAAAGACCCTCATAAAATTGAATTGTTAACTGCAGAAAACAGAAAAAGAAGGAAATAACAATGCCCCACCAATGCGTAAGGTGCAATGCCATTTATGAAGATGGAAGCAAAGAAATTCTAAAAGGCTGTTCCTGCGGAGCTCGACTATTTTTTTTCATTAAAAAAGAAAGGCTAGAACAGCTTAAAAAAGATTTAGATGTTAATCTTTCAAATGAAGATAAAAAACAAATAGAAGAAGATGTGTATGACCTTATAGGAACAAAAGATCCTGATGCGCCTGTAATTTTAGACTTTGAAACAATACGCATACTTAAACCAGGAAAATATGAAGTAGATCTTGTTCAGTTATTTAAAAAAGAACCTCTTGTTTTTAAATTAGAAGAAGGAAAATACATCATTGATTTGCCTGAAACATTTGAAAGACTTAAAAACAAATAGTTTTAACAAATAGAAAACGAAATAAATAATAGGACAATAGTTTCGTTTTCTAAATAGTACGCGCCATAAGAGTGTCCTACAAATTATGGCGCGTACTAAAATCATTCATCATCAATAATAATTCTGGCAATATTATTCAATAAAGTGATTACTTGTTTAAAATGCTCATGTGTTTCATTAGGCAATTGATCAACTTCCTGCATAATTATTGTTCTTTGTTTAGCAAAATTATCTGCAAAATGTTTGTCTTTAGTATAAAATGATTTCATAAGTGCTTCATAATGTTCTGAAATATTTTTTAGAAATAATTGAACTGAATTTTGTTTTTCTTTTATAAGAGGATAAATATTTTTACAACAATCTGCAATATTTTCCAAATTAACAGCCAAATACCATAAAGATAATATTCTTGCAGGAAGGATTTTAAATTGTTCTGCCAATGTATCATCTTTTAAAGATCCTTTAAGCATACGAAATACTAAAAAGTATAATCTATTAACATCTTGATCACGAAATGACAAGCTTTCCTGAGCTGTATCTTTTGATATATCTTGAAACATTGAACGTAAAATCATATCAATGCGCCTGATAGTTTTTTCAATAGAAACATCATCTATATTAAGGAGATCTCTTGCTGTAAATGAATTAGAAGATTGTTCAATAAGCTCTAGTGCAACAAAATCCCTTAAAAGTTCTCTTAATTCCTGTTGATTTTTTTTAACCTGCTCCCCAACTATATTTATTGTGTGATAATTATTTATGTACGCAGAAGTTATTTCTCTTTGAAGTGTTTCAAATGCTTTTGATTTTTCAAATGAGAGAGTAATTTCTCTTGCAACTGGTTTTGATCTTTTAATATGCGGGGTAATAATTATTTCTGTGGATGATTTCTCATATAAGTAAACAGCATCTCCTTTTTTGAGGTTATTTTTATCCAGCCACTCTTTTGGCAAAGATAAAGTATGACTTGTTTGTCCTGCTTTTACTAATTTTCTAACATAAACCATAACAACCTCTTTACAACCTAAAGTATATACTTACCGTACTTGCCGTATTATATGTGCATTATTCATATATAAAAGCTTTTACATCCTATAAAATACAATGGTTAAGAACTAAAAAGGACGGTGTTAGTCGAAGAGGACGCAAATCCTAACATTGAGGAGGTCAAGGCTGAGCGTCAACAAAAACCTAAATGCCTTGCACCATATCCTTTTCAATATTATTTTCCTAATCAATAGGTGATTTGTTAGGCGAACATAAGTCACAACTCACAACAACTTACTGGGCGGGATTATAACATCCCACCCATTGCACTCATCCCTCAAACCCCTCTAATGGCGCGAACATGGATTTCTTAATCTCGCGCCAATTTTTTTAATTTTTTATGCTAAAAACTATATACAAATATAGAAATTATTATAAAACTAGCAGTATAACAAAACATATGCAATTAAAAAATAAAAACTTAGAAGAAAAAACAATCTTGTTTCTTAAAAACCTTGAAAAAAAAGACAAAATTGCAATAATGCACCATTCAGACCCAGATGGTGTTTGTTCTGGAGTTCTTATTTCAAAAATTATTGAACGTTTAAGAGATAAACCAATTGATTTACGTTATAATCAACATAGCAATGAACATGCTATACAACCACAAACTGTTAAATTACTAAAAAAATACAGTATTAACAAACTAATAACAACAGACATATGTTCTGAAGAAAATAAAAAAAAATTAGAAGAAGTAGAAGATTTTGCTAAAATACTGATTATAGATCATCACAGATTTAAACATGATGCAAACTCAGAAAAAACCATTATGTTTAAGCCCCAACTTGTTTATGAAGGTATTGAACCTTCAAAGTATTGTTCAGCAAAACTAGTATATGATTTAGGAGAAAAATGCAGTATTTTTATGAAGGATCTTGATTGGATAGCATCGATAGGCATTGTTGCTGACATGGCTTTTCAAGAATGGGAAGAATTTCTTAAAAACACTGCTGAAAAATATGGAATTGAAAAAAATAATTGGTGGGAAGGAAAATTTGGAAAAGCTTCAAACCTAATTAATGATACTGAATGCTTTAATGATGAGCTTGCTAAAGAAAGTTTTTATTTTTTATCAAATGCGAGAAATATCCGAGATTTTTTATCATCTCCTTTAATAAAATATCAGAATATTATTCAAGAAGAAGTTGATAATTGTCTCTCCTCTGCTAATGAAAAAGCAGAACATTATTCAGAATTAGAGCTGGTATATTACGAGATTAAACCTAAATATAAAGTAAAATCTTCAATAAGCACATTGATAAGCATGGAAAAGCCAAATACAACATTTATTATTGTTGACTTGTCAGAAGAGTATGCTACTGTAAGCGGAAGAAGATTAGATGGAAAAATTGCAATGAATGAATTATTTGAATATGCAACAAAAGACATAACAGAAGCGCATGGGGGAGGACATGTTAATTCAGGAGGAGCTACTGTTCCAAAAAAAAGTTATGCTCTATTTAAACAAAGAATTTTTGAATATCTCAAAAACTACCTACTTCAGTAGGTAGTTTTTGATCATACAAATAATGACATATACAAGCTTACTACTCGACTTTGTTGAAACGCTTTTCACAGCACAATCTACAGAAATTTTACTAGATAAAGCAACAGAATTTCTTACAAATACTTTCAAAATATCAAACACATGCATTTATCTTAAAGAAAATAAAAAAAGATTTTATTCAAATATACAAATTGAAAAAGAATACTCTTTAATTGAACAAAAATTATTAGAACTATTATGCTCTCTTAAAACAATAACATCAATTGCTTCAATTAAAAAAGATGTACTTACAGAAAATATCAAGATAGAAAACATTCCTAATTCAGTTCTGGCAATACCTTTAATAGATCAAAGAGAGTTCTTTGGTGCAATTTTTTTATACTCTGAAAAAGAACTTAAAGATTTTCAAGATATTTCTGATCAATTACAAAAAAGATTCTTAAATGCATACAAGTACATAAATAAGTATGATGAACTTAAAAAAACATCAGTAACAGATCCTTTAACAGGACTTTTCAATAGAATTTACATGATAGATTTCTTAAACCAAACACTCAAACATGCTGAAATTAGCAAAAAACCAACATCTATTATAATTTTAGACCTGGATAATTTTAAAGGATATAATGATACAAAAGGGCACTTAGAAGGGGATAAACTTCTCAAAACAGTATCTGAAGGTATTTGCAACAAATTTCGTTTTCAAGATGTTGCTTGCAGATATGGCGGTGAAGAATTTGTTGTAATTCTCCCAAATACTGAAAGTAAAATCGCACTTCAGCGTGCAGAAGAAGTGAGAAGATTCATTGAAGCAGATTGCAATACAACCATAAGTGTAGGAGTAATGACTTGCCTAAACTCCTCGCTAAGTTCTCAAGAAATGTTAAAAAATGCAGATGATGCCCTATATAAAGCAAAAAGAACTGGAAAAAATAAAGTAATTCAGTATATTTCTGTAGATAAAAGCCTCGGGGTTATTGATACAACACATGCAATATGAGAAAGACATTATTAGAAACAGCATATATTTTTGCAATTAGTGCAGTATTAATATTATTTTTATTATATACTAATTGGCATATTTATCTTGTATTTTTTGTTTTTTTATTTGCAGGACTTCCTATTTTAAGCTTTTTTCAATACAAGAATTTTTCATGGATTGAAAGAATTTTAATGGCTTTTTTTCTTGCTGATAGCTTGTTTTTTATTTTTCACTTACTAGTATTATGGCGTATTCCGTTATTAAAGCAATTTACACTGTTTTGGTTTTTATTTCCTATGCTGCTTTATTTTTTACGCTGGAACCATGTAAAATCAATAATTAATAATTCTGACTTAAAATTTTCTGAAAAAAATGCAATACTAATATTATTGTTAACAAGTGCGTTTATACTTTCACCTGCTGCAAGACCTCATGTTTTATCTGATACAGACTATCTTCCAGAAGCATGGCAAGGATTAAATATCAATCACCAAATTGAAAGATCAGGATCAATAGCCTTATGGACTAAAGAACTGCTGGTTGGTTATCCTAGATTTATTTATGATGGATTTATTTCTTATGAAAAATTCGGATTTTTATCAATGATTTTTGGAACAAAAAATTATTTTGGAAGTATTAATTCAGTCCTTATAATTTCATTTTTATTTATGCTTTTAGGAGTGTATAGATACTGCCGTTATCTAGGTGGAAAAGAGTACTGGTCACTTATCCCACCTTGGTTTATTCTTGGAAGCTATTTGTTTATCCAATTATTAGGATTGGGTTATTTAAGGGCAATTATGAGCATTTCAATATATCCATTAATGCTTATTTGCTCTATTAATATTAAAGAAAATTGGAGATTATTACTGATGATTTCAATTTTAAGCTTTTTTCACCATCCAATGTATGGATTGATTACAATTATATTCTGCTGTTTACTGAACTGTTTAAAGTATAAATCAATTGATGAAACTATAAAGCCAATTATGTATTTAAGCAGTTTGTTTTTCATAATTACATTATTCTGGTTAATTCCTGCCCTAACAACAAAAGAATATTCATTCATGGAAATATCAAAAGTTTCTTCTGCATCTGAAAAATTAATAGATTATTTTAACTTTTTATTTAACTTAATTGTAAATGAAGATGAATATTTTTGGATCTTTTTTATAACCGGCTTAATTGCAACAATAATATACAATCCATCATACTTGTATGTTTTATTAACCATTATTTTATATGGACTGATTTATGTTATTCCAATAATAGGAAAGGTACTAAACTCAATAGATTTAGGCAGATTACGCTGGCTTTGGTTCATGTTATTTAGCATATTTATAATATCACTCCAAAATATTAAAAATAAAAAATTAGCAAAATTATTATTTGCAATTATTGTTATTTTTTTAGTTCTAAAATTAATAACACCACATCAACAAATAAAAAAATTTTATTTTGATGAAAGAAGCGCTGATGAAATATACAATTTTAGCATTCTAAGCAAATTAAAAACTCTGCCTGAAGGAAGAATAGTAACCTATGGAGCTTTTGCAGCTGTTTTTGATAACTTTTTGCAAATTATTTCACAAAAAGATATTATTCATTATGGAATGTATCACGGCCAACATATGAATTTATTTGAAAAAACAAGATCAAAAGATGGAAATTATACTCTGCCTGATTCTACTCAACAAACATTAAATTATTTACGCGCATCATTCACCCCTTTCATAGTAGTAAGTGAGTGCAGTAAAGAAAGACCGGGAGCAAAAACAACTTTAAGACTTTATAAAGAAGCAAATAATGAATTAGAAGAAACCTACAGTGAAGACTGCATCAGGGTTTTTAAAATAAAAAACATATCATTTATTGAAAAGATCACTCTTGCAAGTGTTCCTGAAAATGAAAGTTTGTATATGTCATGGAATAATTCTTGGAAAGCATACAACGCAGAAGGAGCTGAAGCAAACATGATAATACAAAAAGAAGAAGAATTAACAAAAATACTTGATCCAGAACCATTACAATATCAAAGACAAAATAATGAACACATAATAATATATGAACCAACTGAAAACTCATGGATAGTTATTAAAGAACAGTATCATCCTTACTGGAAAGCGCATCAATCAGAAAAAGAATTAACAGTATACAAATCTAATATTGGAACAATGCTTGTGAAAGCAGAAACAAATGAAAAAATCGATTTAAAATTTCAAAACCCAGGATATGTTAAATGGCTAGCATTATTAAGCATGTTAACTTTATTTTTACTAATGCTACTTTAATAATTCAAGCATCATTTTCTTGTAATTATCTCAACCACATCCCTATGTTTTAACATGTGATCTTTTCCAACACTCATCTTAGTTTTAACATTAATAGCTCGAATAAAATTTTTTCCAAGATCAGTATGAAGATGGTATGCAAAATCAATAGCAGTTGAATTTTTAGGCAATAAAAAACAGTCTGGTAAAACATTGCCATCTTTATCTGCAAGCTTGTTTACTCCGCCAGGAAAAATTGCTATTGCACCTAAAAGATCAAATACAGCAGTATTTAGTATTTGTTGAATGCCAGTGCTTCCAAAAACATCTAAAATTTTTTTCTGTATAAACTCGAGAGCTAATCTTTGTTTAGGAGATAAGCCACCAATAATTTCAAATTTACTATCTCCTGGAAGGTATTTAATAAAATTCTTTTTAGCTGCTTCTCTTAAAGCCAATTCTGCATCTGCAGCGCAAGGAATAATAATATGATTAGGAAATGCTTTTTTCAAACGCTCAATATTTTCTTTAGCTGAATGAACATCAATCTTATTAGCAGCAATAACCATAGGCTTTGTTAATAAGCGCAGTTGAACTGCTAATTTGTGCAGATCTTCTTCAGCCCAAGATATTAATTGTTCTTTAGAAAAAGAAAGATTAGACAATGCTTTTTTAATATGTTCTTCTTTGATATTCAATCCTGATAATTGTTTTGCTAAAGCAAGAACAACATCACTTTGTTCTTGTTGAACTTGGCGGGCAAACTTATCCCAACCTTTTTTAATAATACTTAAAACCCACATATCCAACTCAAACTCTAAAAATTTTACATCAAAAACAGGATCATACTTTCCTGGTTCAACAGGTTCTCCTTTTTCATTTGAGCTTCCGCTTGCATCAACAACATGAATAAAAACATCTGCCTGCCTTAAATCATCCAAAAATCTATTACCCATACCTTTACCTTCATGAGCCCCTGGAACAAGCCCTGCAACATCAATAAGCTCAAAAGGAACAAAACGCTGATTATTAATACAATAACCATACCTAGGATTACATTGCGTATTAAATTCTTTATCAACACAATCAATCCTCACATGAGCAAAACCTTTATTAGGATCAATAGTTGCAAAAGGATAATTTGCAATCAACACATCAGCAAGTGTAGAAGCTTTAAAGAATGTTGATTTGCCAGTATTAGCCTTACCTACAAGACCTATGATCATACAATAATAGATTTCACAATCTTTTTAAAAAACTTTAGTATTACAATAACATGCTTAAAGCAGATTTTCACGCACACTGTAAAGGAGACCCTCTTGATATATTTATTAAACACACACCTGAACAATTAATTGATCATGCAGCTTCACTAGGATACAAAGTTCTTGCAATAACATTACACACTAAAAACATTTACACAAAAGATCTTGCAGACTATGCTAAAAAAAAAGAAATTATTTTAATTCCTGGCTGTGAAGCAAACATAGAAAAAAAACACACATTATTGCTTAATTTTACACAAAAAGAAATAGATCAAATTAAAACATTTGAAGATTTAAGAATAATAAAAAAAGATCATCATGCAGTTATTGCAGCCCATCCTTTTTTTCCGCAAAGAAGCTGCTTATTTGGAAAATTAGAAAAAAATATCGACTTATTTGATGGCATAGAGCATTGCCATTTTTATACAAAATTAATTAATTTTAATAAATTTGCAAATAAAATTGTTATTAAGCATGAAAAGCCTTGGATTGGGACTTCAGATACGCACTTTTTATGGCAGATGACTGGAAGCAATTACACACTAATTGATGCTGAACAAAACATAGAAAGCATTATTAAAGCAATAAAGAAAGGAAATGTAAAACTTGCAACTAAACCAGTTCCTTGGAAACAAGTAATAAAAACATTAGCAGCCATGTTTAATCCACTCCAGCATATTCCAGCAAAAAAGATATAAACAGTTTTAGTATATTGTAAAAAAAAAATGATTGTATCAATGCTTCTATTTATTACTGCTTTAATACTAAATTTGTATTACTTAAATGCAGGAGTATTTCACTATGATGGATTAATTGTTTTAGAATCAATTCAACAAAATTCATTTCCAGTATTTCTACATTTACGAACAACTTATTTTTTTCTTGCCTTTATTCTGTCAAAAATATTGCCTTTTTCCATAGAAACAACAATAAATCTAGTATCTGCTTTTTCAGGAGCTGCATGCATCAGTGTGCTTTATTTATTACTTAAAAAATATTTTAACAAAAACATATCTGCATTAGCAAGCACATTATTAATGCTTAATCCATTATTTTTATCAATTTCAACATATGGAAAAGAACACACTTTTGAAACACTGCTTTTTTTATTAACACTGCTTTTTATATCAAAAAAACAAATCTGGAAAGCAACAACAACAATTATTCTTTACATATTTACCAGAGAAACAAGCATTTTTTTACTGCCTGCAATTTTTATTTTTGCATACAAAAATCTTGATTGGACAAATCCTAAAACAAAAAAATGCATTGCAATAATATTTTTTGCATTTAGCGTGTATACATATTTTGCACTTTACCCTGCTTATTTTAAACAAGTTATTGAAGCCAACCACCCAGTTCAAAATTTTCATGCATGGAATTCAAACACTATAATACAAGCACTAAAAGACATTCAGCAAACATTACACTGGCCAATGCTTCTACTTATTACCTTAGGAATAATAACTTTACTTATGCTTAAACAATATTTTTGGATTATATTTACAGGGTCTTGGTTGCTTCCCACATACATACTAATAAATCACAGCTTATACTCTTTCAGATGGCTTACAATAATAATGCCAGCAATGTCGCTGTTATCTGCATTTGGAATTAACGCCTTATGGAAAAAAGCATACAAAATACTTCCAATTGCATTAGTTATACTATTTTCTACTTCAACTCTTGCAATGATGCACCCAATCCTATCATACAGACAAGAAGCTGGAGGAATGAAAGTATTAGAAGAGGCATTTAGAGATTCTGATAAAAATAGCTATGTAGGAATTTATGGAGACCATTGTATTTTTGTAAAACAGTATACAAAAGCAAAATGCTTCCCAAATGATCCTACAAATCAAACAATTCAATTCATAAAAGAAAAATTAAAAGAAAACTCTACAGTTTACTTGTTTTTAAATTTTGATCAAAATCAAAAAAAACAAGTGCCAATGTTTCAAAAACAGCTTCAAGAAAACTTCAAAGGAGAAAGACTGCCAGATATAATTGGAGAAGACTTCCATGATGCTGAAATTAGTTTAAAGAAAAAAAACTGGGTATTGTATAAAATAGTCTGCAGTTTAGAATACAAGAATTGCATATAGAAAGTGAGAATTTATATATTCTAAATATGAAGAATATAATGCATGCCAGAACAAGATATAAAGCACAGATACACTGATGTTGAATACATACAAGTTCATAAATTCACAATCAGTTACAAAGATGTTTTTTCTATGAAATACTTATACAATCTTTTAAGAGAATGGCTTGTTGACAATAATTATGCTTCAGATGACACTTCAAAATTTGGAGAAGTCTTTTACTTACAAAGAGATAATCCAAAAGATGGAAGAGAAATATGGGCAAGATGGAGGCTTAAAAAAGAACCTGAAAAAGCAAGCAAGTTATGGAGATATGATCTTGATATTGATATCCACGTAACAGGCTTAAGAGAAGTAGAAATTCCAATAGGCAATAAAAAAATAAGAGCAGATCAAGGGGAAGTTGAAATCAATGTTGCGGCAAACCTTATTATTGATTATGAAAAAGCTTGGGAAAAACATCCTTGGCTTAAAAATTTCAAAAACTGGATTATTTACAAATACTTAAAATCAAAACTAGATTCAAAAACAGCAGAATTATTTGAAGATGCAAGCAGGCTTCAAGAAGCAATAAAAACATATTTACAAATACAAACATACTTGCCAAAGAAAGAATTCGGAGAATTCTATGAAAAAAGATTACCTGAGGAATAGCAATGGTAAAGGCAGAAACTGAACACTCTACAAGCACCTATAAAATTAAATATAGAGGATATTTTGATCCTAATGAATTAATTGTTTTTATAAGAAAATGGGTTTTAGAAAATCATTATAGTTTTTCAGAAACAAAACACAAAGCAAGCAGCTCATCAATATCAATAGAAGTTGAAGGAAGCAGAAAATTAAATGAATATGTAAAATACAAAATCAACATAAGCACAGATGCTGACGATATAAAACAAATAGAATTAATAAAAGAAGGCAAAAAAATAAAAACCTATGAAGGAAAACTAATTATGACAATCTGCGGAACTATGAATCTTGACTGGCAAAAACGCTTTAATAAAAGCCAAATACTGCAATTTCTGCAAGATTTTTTCCACAAATACATCATAAAAGAAAAAGTAGAAGATGAATGGATCAGCCCATTAGAAAACAATGCAATATCTTTAAGAAATGACCTAAGAAAACTATTAAACATCAACTAAAAATGGCAGAAAAAGAAAGCTTAGGAAAAAAAGAAATCCAATACGATGGAATTTTCAGCGCAAAAGAACTAATTGAAACAATAAAAGACACTGCATCAGATAAAAAATTTAGCGTAAGTGAAGGAGAACATATTGAAAGTGTTAAAAAAACAGGAAGATACATCCAAAGAACATTAACCTTAGGAAAAACATTAAGCGATTATGCAAAATTAAAAGCCATTATATCACTGCAATTTTCAGAACTAAAAGATACAATAGTTCAAAAAGCAGGAAAGAAAAAAAAATATCAAACAGGAAAATTATACTTAACAATAGAACCATTACTAGTAACAGACTATGAAGAACGATGGGAAAGCAAACCAGTATTTTTTCTTCTAAGAATGTTCTTTGAAAAAAACATATACAGCCCGCAACTAAAAAAATTCAGAGCAGAAGGGGAAGAATTAATGGAATTATTATATGAAAACCTCAAAGCTTATCTTAATTTGCAAAAATACTAAATTTTATAAATGATTATTTTATTCTATCTTATTACTTGCCTCCGTAGCATAGTAGCTATTGCGGCTGACTTGTAATATAAATCAAGTTATCAGCAGGTCGGGAGTGCAATTCTCCCCGGAGGCTCTCAAAATTAACAGAATTTTGGATCCTCGAAGTGCAAGACACATTCGAGGCTTTACTCGTATGCGCGTTCTCGCTTATCAATATCTGAAATGAAAAGAATATTTTTCTCATAGAGCACGCAGTACTGTATCCTGTAATCCCCCACACTGACCCGAAATATTTTCTCTTTTCTGTTGACAACTCTTTTGATATCTGCTGGAAACGGATCTTCTGCGAGTTTCTCAATTCTTTGAATAATTCTTTGGGCTAATTGTTTATCTGCCTTTTTAAGAAAGTGGTGTGCGAGTGAAGACAACTCAACATTAAACATATTTACAAACCAAGTTCTCTTTTAAGTAGTGAAAGAGAAGTTGTTTTACCTTGCTTGAGTTCTTTAAGACTCTGATCAAAACGCTTACCTTCTTCAATGGTCATAATGGTATCTGGATCAAACATGTGCTTCTTTATGAATTCTACTTCCTTCTTAATGTGTTTAAGTTCGGTATAAACTTTCTCAAGTATCGCTTCTGCCATACTTGATTACTAAATATCTGAGTTTTTAAACCTTACGCCCATCTTTGTTTGTTCTTAAAGAAAAAGGCCGGATAGAATTCTTGATGTGCCAATGTTTTAGTGTTTCATTTTTGCATCTGCCTGTTCTTTAACAAGATTGAATAGAGTGTCCAAAATTTGTACAGGCACTGTAACACCCATATCTCGTTTCAATTGTTCAAGGAAATCTCCTAAATCAAATAGCGCGCGTTCTCGGCCTAATTTAACTTGATTTTTTGCCTCGTCAATGAGAATTTGCCAATTAATTGATCGGGATTCAATTATTTTTCTTGCATCATCCTTGTCTTTCAACCTGTCAGTTGCGCATTTCATCAAGATGATATCGTGAGAATCTGCTATTCTCAATGATAAAGTATCTCCGAATTGATGTGTTGCGCTTGCACGTTCCTGCATAGTTTTAGAGAAAACAAAATCAATCACGTCCACAACAAATAAATCAAATCTTTCGTTCCCTAATGTAAACATTTCAGGCTGGTCTTTTTTCCCGCCATAAACGCGAAATGCGTCCATTCCTTTATACCCAAGTGCAGTAAGTGCTTTCTTAAAAATTTCGCGATCCTTCATATTCTCAAAAACAATATCAACATCAAGTGTTGCATCTTTAATACCTTGGAACATCATTGCAGTTCCACCAATTGCATACACTGTTACGTGCTTAGACAATTTCTGTGCAATCGCTAAAAGCAGGCGCTGTTGTGCTTCAATGGTAATCATGCATATGCCTCCAAATCTGATTTGTTAAATGGCAGATATACTCTCCAACGATTCTCTATCTCTTTAAAATCCTTTGATTTAAGCCCAGGAATCAAATATCTAAATGCGTATTCCTTTTTTGGCAAAGAAAGATTACGAAACCTGCCACTCATTCTTCGAGTGCGCATAATTGTACGTGCAAGATCATAAAGTGCACCAATCTGTCGTTCACAATAATTTCCTTTTGAAATCCGATATAAAACATCCCAATCTATTACTTTCTTAAATAATACAAGTGCTGATAGAATTGTTCTAAGACTATCTCTTTTAACTGCATAAACTAATATCTCTTCTGGCGTTGGAGTCTTTCCATAAAATCTATGAATTACTCCCACTGCAAGCTTGATTGGGGAAATCTTATTGAGCAGCTCCTCATAACTTGTTCCACCTAACTTATTTTCAAAAGATATGGAGTATATACGATTGCCACTTGGAAAGCGCGCAGTTTTGACGTATCCTGCCTTTCGTAGACGGTGAATGTAATAGACGGCCTGCGGTCTACTAATGCCTAAAACCGACATCACAGATTGCAGTGTATGTACGCCTTCAAGTCGTTTAAACAATTCTTCTTTATGCATAAATTAAATGTAGCTAGATTAATATATAAAGGTTGCTATTTTTATCAAAAATAAGTTAAATATAGAGGTAATGATATTTAAATACAGAGCTTATAAATAAAACTGCTGAAATTGATTTGTGACAATAACTTCAAATAACAATCTTTATAAAATAATTGAGTTAACTATCGTTATTATCTTGTTAAAATATCATGGAGGGATTAAGTATGAGTGTAAAAATAGGACAAAAAGTTCAAGATTTTAAAGCAAAAGCATATCAAGCAGGGAATTTTGCAGATATTAAATTATCACAATTCAAAGGCAAATGGGTAGTATTATTTTTTTATCCTCTGGATTTCACATTTATTTGCCCAACTGAAATTAAAGGTTTCGGAGAAAAAGAAAAAGAATTTAAAAAACTAAATGCAGTAGTTATAGGAGCAAGCACTGACAGCGAATTTTCCCATAAAAACTGGTTTGAAAGAGACTTGCCTGAAGTAAAATTTCCAGTTATTGCAGATACAACACGTGCAGTAAGTGAATTGTTCGGTGTTTTAAAAGAAGATCAAGGCATTGCATTCAGAGGAACATTTATAATTGATCCAGAAGGAATGCTTAGATACATGGTTGTTTCAGATTTAAGCGTAGGCAGAAGTGTTCAAGAAACATTAAGAATACTGCAAGCATTACAATCAGGAGAACTTTGTCCTGTTGAATGGAAGCCTGGAGAACAAACACTAGGCAAAGCATAAGGAGGTATTACTAAAATGGTTGAAGCAAAAAATTTTGATCATTTAATTGGAAGATTAAAAGGAATAAGCGACAAGCAATTACAAGCTCATTTTGGATTATATCAAGGTTATGTTAAAAAACTAAATGAAATAAGAGAAAAACTTGCAAAAACAGACACTTCATTAAGCAATTACTCATTCGGAGATTTTAGCGAACTTAAAAGAAGAGAAGCAGTTGCATTTAATGGAACTTATTTGCATGAATTATACTTTGAAAACTTAGAGTTAAAAAAAATACCATCTCAAGAATTAAAAAAAGCAGTTGAAAATGCCTGGGGAAGTTGGGAAAAATTTGAAGCAGACCTAAAAGGAAGCGCCGCCTCAACACCAGGATGGGTTGTTGTAACGTGGGATTATACTGACAAAAAACTACACACTTACATTTTATTTGAACACCACATAGGGCTTCCAGCACACCAATATATTGTACTAGCACTTGACTGCTGGGAACATGCATTTATGATAGATTATGGAACAAACAAAGCTGACTATCTCAAAGCATTCTTAGAGAATGTAAATTGGGAAGTTGTTAATAAAAGGTTTAAGAACGCATCAAATTGCTAAAATTTTAAAAATAACTAAAAACTTTTTAGAAGAATGTATGATGTTTTAATTGTTGGAGCAGGAGCAGCAGGACTAACTGCGGCAATTTATACTTGTAGAAAAAATTTGAAAACAGCAGTTATCAGCTTGGATATTGGTGGACAAACAAATCTTACTAATCATATTGAAAATTACCCCGGAGTTAATGCAATGCCAGGACCTCAATTAATGCAGAAATTTCAAGAAAATGCCTTAAATTTTGGTGCTGAGATTATTCCTGGAAAAGTAATTCATATAGATAAAAAAGATGATTTATTTGAAGTACAGTTAGCAAATGGTGAGAAAAATCAAACAAAAGTTGTAATACTTGCATTTGGAAAAGTTGCAAGAAGCCTAAATATCCCTGGAGAAGAAAAATTCTTTGGCAGAGGAGTAAGCACTTGCGCTACATGCGATTCTCCGCTTTATAAAAATAAGATTGCTGCAGTTGTTGGCGGGGGAAATTCAGGTGTTGAAGCTGCATTGGAACTAGCAAGTATAGCAAAAAAAGTATACTTAATACACAGGCATCAAAAACTAAAAGCAGATGAAATAACTGTGAAAAAAGTTGAGAAACAACCAAATGTAGAAATAATATTAAACAGCCAACCAACAGAAATAATTGGAGATAAATTTGTAACAAGCATTATTGTCGAAGATGTTAAAACAAAAGAAAAAAAAGGCTTACACATTGATGGGGTATTTGTAGAAATAGGTTATGTAGTTGATACAAGCATGGTTAAACACTTAGCAAAGTTAAATAAAAGAAATGAAATAATTATAACCGACAAATGTGAAACAAGCTGTCCTGGATTATTTGCTGCTGGAGATGTTACAACAATGCCATTTAAACAAACAGTTATTTCAGCAGGAGAAGGAGCAAAAGCAGCATTACAGGCATATTATTATTTAACAGGAGGAAAAGGTTCTACAATAGACTGGACATAATAATAGAAAACGAAATAAATAATAGGGCAATAGTTTCGTTTTCTAAATAGTACGCGCCATAAAGAGTGTCCTACAAATTATGGCGCGTACTATAAGCAAAAATATAAAAATACTTGAAGATTATTAACACATAATGAATAAAAAGATTTATCAGGCGTATAAGAAAAAATACACTTCACTGCCTAATTTTGAAGTGCTTGATCATGAATTTGAAATAAGCAGTATTGAGAGTGAATTGTTTGTATTAAGGCAGATTAGAAAAAAAGCCGGAGAACGCATTGAAGGCTTTATAAAATTCATTGAAGAAATTCTTCAGCCAGAAGGAGCTTCATTTTCTTCTATGTATGAATGTTTGTGTTTTGATGACACTGAAAAAAAAGCAATGCTAGATATTTATAAAAAAATGATGATTCTTCACAGAAGCCTAGTATCAGCAGATATTGCACTTGACAATAAGCAAGATGTTGAAGTAATTAAACTTGTAACTAAAGAATGGCCAGTTCTAAGCAAAAAATTGCTTCCTTATGTGGAAAAGATTAAAAAACACTGGCATGAATTAAGAGAGACAAAAGAAATACTAGATTATCTACAATGAAAATAATACTAATGGGCCTGCAAGGTAGTGGCAAAGGCACTCAAGCAAAAAAAATAAGCAAAAAATATAATATTCCACATATTTCCACAGGAGATATGCTTCGAGCAGAAATTGCAAAGAAAACTGCTTTAGGTGAAAGAATTAAATCAATACAACAAGGAGAACTTGTTCCTGATCCAGTTATTATTGATGTAATAAAAGATCGCATCAATCAATTTGATTGCAAAAATGGGTTTATACTTGACGGCTTTCCAAGAACAATACAGCAAGCAAAATCACTTGATAAAATTGTAAGTGTTGATTACGTAATTGCTTTAGAAATACAGGATAGTGTTGCTATTGAACGATTAAGTAAAAGAAGCCAGTGTAGAAAATGCAATTATATTTATGGAGCAAATCAAAGACTAAAAAATAATATTTGTAAGTTCTGCAGTGGAGAAGTTTACACAAGAAAAGACGATTACCCTGAAGCTATTAAAAGAAGACTTGAAATTTACCACAAAGAAACTGAGATAATACTACGCTATTATGAAAATAAAAATTTACTTTACAGAATTAATGGAGAAAGAAGTGTAGAAGAAGTATTTGATGATATTACAAGTATATTAAAAAAATAATAGTAACTAAAATAACTGTCTCATATATTCTGTTGCATAACATCCAGGCTCAAGGATAAATTCAATTGTAAATTTATTTTTTCCCTGAAATTCTTCATCAGGCTCTAGTTTGCTGAGTTTTATTTTTGAAGCATAGGCAAGAATTTTCCTCTCACCGCCAATTAAACTAATGACAGGAATTTCTCTTATTACAAAACTTTGAATATTAATATTATCTTTATCAAAAATTAACTGAACTATGCTATTTTGTTGAGAAGAAAGCTCAGTGCCAAATCCAACTAAAGGAAAAGTTGATTCTATTGTTGGTTTATTTTTTTTTATCCAATCATTAACACATTGATTCCAAACATAAGATTGATATGCATTTACTAAAATTAACAATTCATTTTTAGGAATTTTTTGCAAAGTATTAACAAACTGGCCAGGATATTTTTCTAAAAAATCAGTTAATTTTTGCGAAGTAATGCTATTTTTTTGCTGAATAAGCCTAACTGCTTCCGAAAAGTTCTTCTGAATTAATGCCCTGCCTATCAAATGATTATAGTTTCCAAATCTTTGCTCTCCATAATAATTAATAAAACTATCTCTTTTTTCAGGAAGATGAAGAATGTTTCTTACTATTATCTTAAAATAATTACCTTTTAGTTGACCTAAAAAAACAGGCTCTTCAGATCCGCCTAAAATAAAAATTTTAATATCTTTATGAGAAAATAATTTTAATTTTGAAGCAAATCCAACAGGAACAGAACACAATTGTTTTGTTATTGCATGACGGTCTTTTAATCCTGCATAACCAATTAGTTTTATAGGAATTTTAATATTTCGAGAAATAATTTTAATTGCATTAAAGGTTGTCTGATCTTTTTTTTCAAGCCAAAAAACACAATATTTACCTTCAATTTTAGGAGTTATAACAGGAATTTCTTCAACATAAAAATCAGTTAATTTATGTTTAATAACATATTTTTCCAATATTGTTTTTAACATAAAAAGCTAAACATATATTCTTATTTATAAATGTCTAGAAAGATATTAAAAAGAGTTTAAATTAATGCTTTTCATGCAATCATCAATTGACCCATATGATTCACAGTATTACTTCAACATAAAAATACCTATAAATGAACACTTGATACCTGCTATAAAAAAAATAACAAATTTAGAAGACAAAAAACAACGTAAGGAAAGAAAAAAAGAAATAGAAAAAGAAGCAACAGGTTTAGGAAAAATTCTCGACTTATACATCTAACTTTGCGTGGTAAAGATAAGTATATGCTTAAATTCCCAGCCAAGCAACTAAAATATGGCCTATAAAACCTGCAAAAAGAGGAATTAACAAATTATCATCTATTTTTGTAACAACAGTCTCTACAAAAGTTGCTGTAAGAGCCATTAAAACAATAGGTATCCAAAGAATATCTCCGTGAGGTAAAATTGAATCAAGCCACCAAATATCAGAACGTAAGAAAATAATTCCTACAACAATATCAATAAAAAATTCAGCTAAAATCCCCTCCAGCGCTTTTCTTTTTCTGTACAACCAAATACTGCCAAAATATTTTCCAACTATTGCAGCTGACAAATCACCAAAAGTAGTCATAAGAATTGCACTTACAGCAACTCTTAAATCAAAAACAGCTAAACAAATAATTGCACCTAAAAGAAAAAAAATCTCACCACCCAAACGTTGCTGTTCGCTTTTTCTTTTAAAACGTTTCCAAAAATAAGAAACAACCGGAAGCTTTGCTTTTAACTCAATACGAACATATTCAAACTCTATCAATATGATTAACAAAAATGCTAAAGCAAGAAGCGCTATACCACGATTAAATACTTGAGCAAAAAAACCATAAATAACTAAAAAAAGTATTGAAAGTAGATGAATTACTTTTCTTCCAACTTCTTGCTGAAAATCCCAAGGCATTAAATTAAAAACAAAACAATATTATATAAAAGTATCTCTATACACTAAAATTCATGCGCCTGTAGCTCAGTATGGATAGAGCGGCGGGTTCCTAACCCGAAGATCGGGGGTTCAAAATGGTTTGTGGTTGATGGTTAGTGGTTTGAGGATTGCAAACTACCCACTACAAACTATAAACCATTGAAAGTCCTCCCAGGCGCGCCATTTTGAACAAAATTGAAGAGGTTTTAAATGAAATACTTATACGCAATATGCAGTTGGGGCTTAGGACATGCAACAAGATCTTTACCAATCATAAACGCATTAATTCAGAAAGGCCATGAAGTAACAATTGCAGCAAGCGATCGATCGCTTCAGTTTTTACAACAAGAACTCCCTAACTGTGAATTTATTAACTTTCCAGATTATCCTAAACCATATACAACAACCCATTTTTTTAGAGCAAAATTTGCAGTTTACCTGCCTGCTATAATAAATTCAATTAATAATGAAAAAAAAAGAGTAGATAAACTAGTTGAAAATAAAAAATTTGACAGAATAATAAGCGATCATAGATATGGTTTTTTCCATAAGAATATTCCTTCTTATTTTTTTGGGCATCAATTGAGATTTATAATGCCTAGCAGATCAAAACTGCTTGAAAAAATAGGTGAAAAATTTAATGCAAACTACCAAAAAAAATTCGAGTATTTCATAATACCTGATTATGAAAAAAAAAATCTAGCCGGCGACCTATGCCACAATTTAAATTTGTTTGAAAAAGAAAAACTAAAATATGTAGGAATTATCTGCATGGCTGAAAAACAAAAAAAAAGAGAAAAAATAGATTACTTTATTTCACTTTCAGGTGTTGAAGGCCAGCGTAAAAGCTTTGAAAACTTAATCATGCCTCAAATAAAAAAATTAGAAGGAAAAATAGTTGTTTCTTTAGGAAAACCTGAAGAAAAAGGAATAACAAGTAAAGACAATATAACAATTTATCAACACTTATCATCAGAAGAACAAATAAGTATTATGGCAGAAAGTAAACTCATTATTGCACGTTCAGGATACACCACAATGATGGAAGTAGCGTCATTAGGCAAAAATGCACTATACATACCGTACAAAGGCCAAACAGAACAAGAATATTTAGCTGAACATCATGAAAAATTAGGCAATTATTATTCAGTAAACCAAAGAGAATTAAATCTTGAAAGGGATATTGGGCTTACAAGTTCTTTTAAAAGTTTCAGAAGAGATTGTGATATTAAAAAAAATATAAAGAATGTATTAAAAATCGTGACATGAACAATATAACCCGTTACTCACTTACACTATTTTTTCTTTTTTTAAGTATTTTCATACCTGTTATTTATTACAAGTATAACTCACTTCCCTGGATATTTTGGTTTTGTAATAATGTAAGCATTTTATTGGCGCTAGGTATTTTTTTAAAAAATAGAACAATAATAACCGGCGAATTATTGCTTGGAGGAATAGGGCAGTTATTTTGGATTATTGATTTTATTACAAAATACTTTTTTGGCATTTACACAACAGGTGTAACTGAATACATGTTTATTCCAAATTATCCGAAAATACTTTTTACAACAGGACTTACGCATTTTGCAATTTTTTTTTTAATGATTTGGAGCCTTCACTTATTAGGGGGCCCAGCAAAAGACGGATGGAAAGTAGCTGCAATTCATGGAATACTGATATGGGCTGTTGCATTCTTTGTTTTTACAGAACAATATAATTTAAATTGTGCATACAAGAGTTGTGTTTCATTCTTGCCTGAGTATGGCTATAAAATATACTGGCCAATTCTTTACCTATTTGGAGTTATAATGCCATTAAATTATTTGCTTAATAAATATTGGAAGCAGAAAAAACATGTTAACTAATGAATTTTTTTAATAGCTCAATAATTTTCTGGCCCTGAGCTTTACCTCTGAGAGATTTCATTGCAATGCCAATTAATGCATTAAATGGCTTGTCTTTGTTTTCTTCAATAATCTTTTTAAGAGTTGCTTTAATTTCTTCATCACTTAACATCTTATATCTTGATAAATCAAATGCTTTACCTTGAGCTGTATCAACAATAATTTGAAGTACAGATTCCTTGGTAATTTCAGAGTTATTAAGCGCTTTAAAAATTTCCTTAAAATAATCTTCAGTAATTAGATCAATATCGCTTCCAGGATAGTTTCTTGCCAATTCAGGTGCAAATGAAACAAGCATCTCAGCTATAAAAGCTTGTTTAACATTTTTATTTTCTTTGATTAATTCTTCAAATAAGAATACATACTCTGAGCGAGAAATTTTTTCTGCTAAATCCTTGCTTAAATTAAATTCTTTTTCATATCTTGCTGCTTTTTCTGTTAATAATTCTGGAACTTTAATCTTTTTTGTAAAATCATCAGTTAATTCAGTATCAGGAATATCTGTTTCAGGATACATTCTTGCCGCGCCAGGCATTGGCCTTAAATATGAAGTTGTTCCATCTGGATTTGCTTTTCTAACTTCAGAAGGAACTCCCTTCAGTGCTTCATTTGTTCTTTCAATAACTGCAATTATTGCTTTTTCTGACCTACTTTTTTCATCTGCTACAATAACAAAAGCATCTTTAGCCCCACAATTTAATTGTTTTTTTATAAGTTCTACATCTTCAGAAGAAATACCATACTTTGGCAGTTCATCTGAATGAAATAAACCTCCAACACCAGCAATTACTTTTGCTCTATCGCTTAATTCAGTGCCAAAACGCCTATTTGGCTGCACTTCTTTTCCAAGAATGCCTGCAAATAAAGGCAGGCAAATCCCTAAAACAACACCTTTTTTTTCTAAAACAGATTTTATAACTTTAGAATCTGATTTGTCAAATATCTTTGTAAGATCTTCTGCATTTTCTTTGATGTGACGAATACCTGTTTTATGAAGATAATTTTTAATTTCGACTAAATTTTGCTGTCTTTGCACTTCAAACTCAACAATTGTTGGAATAAGCTTTAGATCCTGAGCGCCTTTTATTTCTATTCTTGTTCCTTCTTTTATTGAAACATTAACATCTTGACGAATTGTTCCTAAACCTCGCTTTGCTTTTCCAGTAGAACGAAGAAGCAAGCCAATTGTTTCTGCAACTTCTCTGGCTTGTTCAGGAGTTATAATATCAGGAGTTGTACTTATCTCAATAAGAGAAATACCTAAACGGTCTAAACGAAAAACAGTAGATTCTTTTGACTCACTTATTATTCTAGCAGCATCTTCTTCCAAAATAACAGTTGGAATGCCAACATTGCCTGATTTTGTTTTAAGAACTCCATTTGTTGCAATTAGTGCAGTTCTTTGAAAACCAGAAGTATTACTTCCATCGACTATTATTTTTCTCATAACTCGAATAACATCAACAAAAACAGCTTTGAGAAGCAGTGCGGTTTGAATCGCTGTTTTTAATGAATCCTGATTAATAATATAAGGAGGCTGTTCATCAAGCTCAACAAGACAAGTTGTATCATTATAACATTGATAAGAATAAATTTTACCTTTTTGCATTTCTTGAAGAGCAGCAATATCAATTTCTCCAGTTTCACCAACAGAAGCTCTTAATTTTCTTTGGACTTCAAAATCAGGCTCATCATCACGAATCAAGGCAGGACAATTACAAAAAAGTTTAGTATTTTCTATTTGCTGATGAATTTCTAATCCACACTTAAGGCCGAGTTTTTTATAATCCAACTGCATATTAATCTGTTTCATAACTTAAACTTTTACTGATTTCCCCTCTGAAATTCTGATTAAATAATCTGCTGGCTTCTTCTTTTTTATAATTGCTTAATAACCATGCTAGTTTAATAAATGCTGTTTCAGGAATTGTATCAGTATAATTACCTAAAACACCAATCTCAACTAATCTTCTTCCAGGCGTATAAACATTCATGTCAATTGACCCAAATATTGTTTGAGAACTCATAACAATTAATGTTCCTTCTTTTATCAGATCTTTAATTGTTGAAAATATCTTAGCATGCTCTTTAGTATACTCATCAATTTCATTTATCGGTGCATGGCCTAAACCAGTGCCCTCAATAACCAGTCCATCAAATCCTTTGTAAGCTTGAAATTCTGATGCATACATATTAGTATGAACTTTTACTAAGCCAACTTTTAATTTTTCATTAAATAATCTTAAACTAAAAGAACCTTCAAATTTATCATGCTCTTTATACCATGAAACCTTTTTAGTTTTATAATCAACATGCGCTATAGGAGATCCATTTATAACTTTAAACGCACTTCTTTTGCTGGTATGCATTTTTCTAGATTTTGCAGCTGGTAAAACAAGTGCAGTTGTATCGCTTGATTCTTCATGCATGCAAATAGCAACACCCGAATAATTTGTTTGTGTAATAAAAACAACAGCACATAAAAGATTCATAGCTGCATCAGTACTTGGACGATCGCTACTTCGCTGAGAACCAACTAATATTACTGGAACAGAAATATTTTCTAAAACAAAAGACAGTGCAGCTGCAGTATAATGTAAAGTATCAGTGCCATGAGTTATAATAATGCCTTTTACACCTTTTTTTATTTCTTCAGCAATTGCTTTTGCTATAATATTGTAATGAGAAAAACGCATATCATCTGAAGACATATTTCTAATAAGGCGTGAAGAAATATTTGCCATTGAAAATAGCTCTGGAAACATAACCAGCATATCTTCTGGAGTAAATTTATTATAAACCGCGCCAGTTGAGTAATCAACTTTTGAAGCAATTGTTCCGCCAGTGTGCAAAATAGAAATTGTAGGCATATTTTTAAGTTGTTTTAAAACAACTTTTTTTCTTTCTTTTTCAACATGTTTGGCAAGAACACTTGACTTTTTAATATTTTTTTTATCAAAACCAGCATTATACCCTGTATTTAGCTTAAGAAATACTTTATCTTTTTCATCTTGAACAAGAACACCATCATAAGATCCTTTAATTGTTTCTATTATTACATGATCACCAACTTGCATACAAGCAATAAAAGAATTATGTTTTAAAAATGTTTCCTGCCACTAACCAAAATATGCTGGTTTTTCTTCACTCATTTGTTTTCCTTTGGCAGCACTAAAGTGTTCACCTAATTCTTCATAAGCCTTTTCAACATCTTTATTTGCACTCGGGCGTACTTTCTTTAATGCATCATCAAAATGCTTTTGAGAAATAACCTTTGAATTAATGTCTTCACGTAAAGCAAAAATAGCAGCTTCACGGCATACTGCTTCAATATCTGCACCTGCATAACCTTGTGTACGTTCTGCAAGATCAGTAATTTTAACTTCTTTAAGAGGCATATTTTTTGTATGGACCTTAAATATTTCTTCTCGGGTTTTTTTATCAGGAACAGGAGTAAGTATTATACGGTCAAACCTTCCAGGACGCAATAACGCTGTATCAAGCATATCTGGCCTATTAGTTGCGCCTACAACAACAACATCATGCAATGATTCTATACCATCAATTTCAGTTAATAATTGATTTACAACACGCTCAACAACATGATTATCACCATCAGCACCTCTTCTAGGAGCAAGACTATCAATTTCATCAAAGAAAATTATTGTTGGAGCTGTTTGGCGCGCTTTCTTAAAAACCTCGCGAACAGCCTTCTCGCTTTCGCCCAACCATTTACTCAAAAGTTCCGGCCCTTTAACACTTATAAAATTAGCCTCACTTTCCTTGGCAATTGCTTTTGCTAATAATGTTTTTCCAGTGCCTGGCGCTCCATACACTAAAACTCCTTTTGGCGGTTTTACTCCAAGACGCTGAAATGCTTCAGGATGTTTTAAAGGCCATTCAATAGCTTCTTTAAGTTCTTGTTTAGCTGCGTCTAATCCGCCAATATCAGACCAGCTGACATTCGGTGTTTCAACAAAAACCTCACGCAATGCAGACGGCCGAACAACTTTAAGCGCTTCTTTAAAATCATCACGAGTAACAAGCAATTTTTCAAGAATTTCTTTAGGTATTGCTTCAGTCTGATCATATTTTAAATCAGGAAAAACTTTTCTAAGAACAATCATAGCAGCTTCTTTTGCAAGAGCTGAAAGATCAGCCCCAACAAAACCGTGAGTAATTGCTGCAAGCTCCTTAAGATCAACATCTTTTGCAAGAGGCATATTTCTTGTATGAATTTTAAGAATTGTTAAACGACCTTCTTTATTAGGAACACCTATTTCAAGTTCTCTATCAAAACGACCTGGACGGCGAAGAGCTGGATCTAAAATATTTGGAACATTAGTAGCAGCAATAACAATAATTTTACCTCTACTTTTTAAGCCATCCATTAAAGCAAGCAATTGCGCAACAACACGGCGTTCAACCTCTCCTCTTGTTTCTTCACGCTTACTTGCAATAGCATCAATTTCATCAATAAAAATAATAGACGGCGCATTTTTTTCAGCTTCTTCAAATTTTTTACGAATGTTTTCTTCACTTGCTCCGTAGTATTTGCTGTTATGTAATAATAATAGGTTGCCAGCAACAAAATTATTTTTATCTACTGTAAAATCATATAACTCTTGGTCAGGGAGGATTTGTTTATTTTTGATGTATTCCCATGCAATATCTTTTCGCATTAAAGTATTGTATTCTGCCTTAATATCAGAACTTAATTTATTTTCTCTACTAATAATGTTGTATAACTTTTGTAAAGTGTATTTAGTAAATCTGCCTTTTCCATAAACATAGTAATCATTATTTCTATATTTGTTATAAGCAACTGTTTTTCTTAGTTTATCCAAAAGAAGATGCGGCGTTGGTATGTTTGCGTGTTCTTTTTCTTTGATAGCTTCTGTTATTAAATTTAGTTTGTCTTGTTTTATTCTGCTTCCTACTTGTTTCGCAAAACTAATGCGCCCTTCATGACCGCGAATAACTAATGCAAACATAATTCCTTTTGGTGTTGGATGTTTTTTAAGAAATGTTTGAATTAGTAATTTAGAATTTAATAATGCTTGTAATTCTATCAAAAATTCTTTTGATTTTGAATATATTTTTGGCGTAGGATAATGGATGATTTTTTGTTTTGTTTTGATTGTTTGAATAGAAACTGTTCCATCACCATCAAAATATCCTCTAATGAACGCTGCTACTTCTTCTTTTGGAAGACTATAGAAGTATGGTGGAAGCGTGTCTGTCTTTTTGCCAGGATGCAATCCTAATAAGCCTAAGTACTTAACTAAAATAGCAGAATATGTTGCTACTCTTCCATCATGCATTTCAGTTATTTTTTCTGCAGGGATATCAAAGAGCTTGTTGAGAAGCAATTTGAATTGATTCCTTAGAAGGGGATTATTATTTGCAAAAACTACAGCATCGCCTTTTTTACTTATGTGTCCGTCAGACCAAATTAATCCTAATAATTCAAGAAGATCTGAACTGGTTTTTTTAGGCAGTTGTATAAAATTGCTGCGATTAATATTTTTTGATATAAGACTGTATTTTTTATTTTTGCAGACTAATTTAGGAATATTTTTTATCGGTATAATACGTGATTTTTTAGGTAAATTTATTTCTCCAATACGTGCAACAAAATCTCCCTCTTTTAATTCTTCTAATCTTCTCCAAACAAGTTTGCCGCAACTGTACGTTAAAAAAGGTTGATTAAATGACCCTTTGACTTCATTCCCGTCGCTTAATATGATTTTAATTGCAGGCCCTTTTAATTTTACTACATGTGTTATTTTTGCTTTTGTAATCTTGTTATTTTTTTCATCAAGTGCATATGTTGTTAAAGGTTTTTTAAATTCAACAACATCAATTGATCCTAATTTTTTCTCTACACCTTTTGCATTGTCAAATATTTTTTTTGCAGTAACATGTCCTTTTGGGTTTAAGAATATTTTTGTATCTCCATCAACACACATAATCTCAGGACCATTAATAGAAATAAAGTGTGAATTTGTTTCATTTGCAACTGCTTTTGCTAATAATGTTTTCCCAGTGCCTGGAGGCCCGTGCAATAAAACACCTTTTGGCGGTTCTATGCCTAAACGCTCAAAAATTTCAGGATGTTTTAATGGCAATTCAACCATTTCACGTATTTTTTTAATTTCATCTTCCAAACCACCTATATCTTCATAAGCAACTTCAGGTAAAGTTTCTTCTTTTACTGCAACTGCTTCAGGATTTAAAGTAACATCTGTTGCTTCAGTAATGATAACAGGCCCTTTTGGATTTGTTTCTGCAACAATAAACTTAAGATCCCCAAAACCAAAACCACCCATCATACTTTCTTCCATCATAGAAAACACATCCTCAAAAAAAGGACTTCCACTCATAGCAGCACGCCTTCTTTTTGTTCCACCTAAAGAAATAACATCACCTTTTACAACAGCTCTTCCTAACAAACCTTGCTTGAACAAATTAGAAGAAGCGCGAACAACAATACCTTCACGCGCGGGTGCAATAATAACCTTTTTAGCATGGTCAATTTTTACAGCACGCACTTTAATCATTTCACCAATAGAAGTTTTAGCATTTTTACGAATTAAATTATCCATACGGATCATATTTAATCCAATATCACCAGGATAAGCGCGATCCACAAGTGCAACAGTTTTTCTTCCGCCTTCTATCTCAACAATGTCCCCAGGATGAACCCCTATATCTCTCATGAGATTACTATCTATACGAATAATGCCTTTACTAACATCATCCTGTATAGCTTCAGCAACTTTCAATCTCAGATCATTTACCATTCACAAACCCTCAGAATAAATTTAAGTTGATTTGCCAGAATCAATTTGTTTTGCTTCAACACGTGGTAATTGAATTGGCGGTGGAAGGTTAAGCTCTCGTGTAAGTATTAATGCTTCAATATGAGCTCTTGATAATACTGCATTTAAAACAGGAACCATAATTTCTGGTGAAACTTTTTTATCCTTTTTCCAATTCTTCAATACCTTTTCAGTTTCATCAAGTGAATCAAGCCATAAAACATCACCTTCTAAACGAAGTGTAGCAACATCAGGATCATATTGTGAAACAAAATCAAAAGTAAACTTAAGCGCTCCTTGTTTAGATGTAACACGAAGATCTGCTTTCTCTACATTAAGGATATTTGCATTACTTTGAATGTTAACTTTTCCGTCTACAGCTTTCTTTTTCTCCAGATTAATTTTTGTAAAGCCTAAACCAAGTACAGTCATGGTATTTTCAAGATGCCACTAATTTATAAATTTTATGTTCTTGTCTTAGCTTGACATGTTGAAAACTGCATTGCAAATTCAAATAAGCAATAACTGCACTACAAATTCAGTTCAAACATTGCCTAAAAACCTGCTTTTTATAGAGCAATTTGAGCAAAAAGTTAAGCAAACAATTAAAAGATTTTCCATGTTTAAACCAGATGATAAAATTCTTGTTGCAGTAAGCGGAGGCAAAGACAGTACTGCAGTTTTGTATACCCTGAAAAAATTCGGATACAAATTTGAAGCAGTAACTGTTGATGCACATATTGGTTGTTATACAGAACAAAATCTTAAAAACATTAGAAAACATTGCCAAAATTTAGGAATTATCCTTCATGAAATTCCTTTTAGAAAGGTTTTTGGAGCTAGTTTATGTTTTATAAAAGACACATTAAGCCAAAAAGGATTTAATTTAAAGTCATGCACTGTGTGCGGTGTTCTTAGAAGGTATATTTTAAATAAAAAAGCAAGAGAAATTGGAGCTACAAAACTAGTTACAGGCCATAATTTAGATGATGAATCTCAGGCTTTTTTTATGAATTTAATGAAGAACAAACTTGATTTATGCGCACGCTCAGGCCCTGTTAATGGAATGTCAAAGCACAAAAATCTTGTCCAGCGAGTAAAGCCATTATACTTAACACGTGAAGAGGATATTGTTAAATACAGCAAAATGATGCAGTTTCCTGTTTATTACGGAAAATGCCCTTGTTCTGTTGAGGGTTTTAGAAATTCTATAAAAGACGGACTAAATAATGTTGAGGAAAAATTTCCAAAAGCTAAAGAAAATATTATAAATTACTTTTTAAATATCCGTGACAAACTCCAAAAAAATTACGCATTAAATAAAGCACCTGATGAATGCATTCATTGCGGTGAACCATGTTCTAGTGAGATTTGCCGCGCTTGTAAAATACTTGTTGACTTTAAAATAATGGCAGAGGCTCCTGAAATTTTAGCATGATGGATATTGTTTTTCCTAATAATAATGAAAATGAGTTTTTAGACATGGCTGAAAAACTCAGCATTAAAAAATTAATTTTTGCATATACAGAAAAATCTCAGATAAAAAAAATCAAAGACGTAAAAACTGCTTTTTTGTGCGATGCTGAAAATGTTGATTTATCAAGAAAATATGCTGATTTTACCATAGTGAAAAGCGCTGGAAATGATAGGTTTTCTTTAGAACGTGCAAAACCAGATTTCATGTTTGGCTTTGAAGAAATTGCTCAAAAAGACTCATTACACCAGCGCGCTTCAGGCTTAAATCAAGTGCTTTGCTCTATTGCATCAAGAAATAAAATCAATATTTTATTTAATTTTAACATAATTCTAAAAGCTTCAGAAATTAAACGTGCACTTTTTATTGGCAGAATGATGCAAAACTCAATTCTTTGCAAGAAGTATAAAGTTCCTCATGCTTTTGTTTCTTTTGCACACTCGCCAAAAGAACTTCGTTCTCCAAAAGATCTGGAAAGTTTTTTCTCTTTACTAGGAATCACACAGAAATTAGACGTATATTCTTAATACATTCTTCTAAAATTTGTTTATTCTTTATTTTTTTACAAATTTTTTCATCAAGTTTTTTAAATGCAATTTTTGCTTTTACAATATCTTGACACTGAACTTTTTTTGCTTCAAAATATTCTTCATCATACAATACCATGCTTAAACATTCTTCTTTCAAAACATTATCACTTAATTCTTCACAACCCTCCTTATTGTGCAAAGCTCGTGCCTTACACCAAATATCTTTTTCAGGACAAAGATCAGGCCTTTTTTCTACAACAGCTTTACAATAATCATCTTCACAAGGCACTGAATAATGCCTTATTTCTAGCTTACAAAATTCATTTGGACAAATATTTTCATCTTTTGTTTCTAGCGCTAATGAGTATAACTTATCATTTTCTACTTCTTGTTCACATAAACTTAATTCTTCCCTGTATTCTTTTGCGCTAAAATAATGCCAAAAAAATAATCCAATTATTAATATAAGCAATACAAAAACAATTGCCACTCCTTTTTTCATGTTATACTATAATTTCTTTTAGTTTATATTTGTTACTGATACTATAGCAAAATTTATTAATAAAGTAGTATATTTAGTATAGGCGCCGAACTTAATAATTGTATAAATAATAGTTAAGTTCGGCGAATATAACAAACGCAAAAATTATGAAAATATAGTGCGTTTGCTATATAATAAAAGAGGAATAAGTAATGCGATGGATCATTGCAATAAGCGTCATACTAATTGTACTTCCATTAACTAATGCAGTTGTATTTGATTATTATATTGGTGAAGCTAATTCTATACACCTTTTACCAGGCCAGAAGCAAGAATTGCCTACAAAACAGTTTATGATTTACTTAAATTCTTGCGGCAGTGTTGCAAGAAATAGATGTTCTTCCCTGTCAAGTTTTAATGCTGTTATTGATAGTGTTTCTCTTCCAGGCCATAATCCAGGAGTTGATGTTTTTGCTTGTTATACTGCTGTTTCAGAAAAATTTGTTCAAACTATTTCATTTTCCGGCACAGCTCCTAATAAAGTTGATGACCATAAATGCAATTTTAATGCTTATGCAGATGCATTTTTGTTTGAAAATTTCACTAAAAAACAAGCAAGCGCTTCCTTTAGTGATAAAGAAGCAAAACCTCTTGGCAGTGTAGAAGAGCTTTTAGGCCCTGTAAATGTTAATGAAGCAACTGTTTTTTCTGCATCAAATGATGTTATTGTTTGGATTGGAACAGACATGGATTTTGGAATTAAAAAAACCAGAGATTTTACAAAAAATGCATGGGCTTGTCTTGATTCAAATCATAATCAGCAATGTGATTATATTGATGGAAAAGAATGCATTGCAAAAAAAGGCTCTTGGTATAATGGTTTTTGCTGCGGTGTTGATTATAACCCAGGATATTATTCTACATTAAAAAAAACAGTTCCTGTGTGGGGCTTAAAAACACAGCAAATTGATGTTCCTGTTAATTCAATTTGCGGAACTAATGTTGAGGGCAAATACCAATGGCTACCTTTAGAAGAAGTTGGAGAACCTAGATCATCACTTGAACCTGAAGGCTTATTTGTATCTGATGGAACTAAATTTTTTAATTGCGGCGGCGATAAAGATTTTATGAACCTTCACGGAATTCCAAAACTTGACAAATCTATATTTACGTACAAAGGAAAATCAAATGAATACCTTTGCCAGAATGAAGAAATAATTTCTTGCGGAGGAAATACCCCTTTTTCTGAATTATCAAAAAATCCCGGGGAAAAGATTAATTACAAAAGTAAAGAATATTATTGCAGCAGTTCAGGCTTATTTGTTGATGACCTCGATAAAACTGATGAATCAACCTGCAATAATGCAGGATTTATTTGGACTGGAACAAAATGTTGCGGAGATCCTGAAGAAAAACCAGAATATTATAACGATCCTTACAATTCTTCAAAAGTTAAACAAGGGCTTGGCGGAGGCTGTTGGAATAGTAATTTTGTTGCTAGAGGCAGAACAATTCCAGATGATCAGGGAATTATCAACCATCAAGGAGAGTTTTATAGTTGTAAATTTCCAACTAATCAAGCGCTTCTATTGCAAGTTAAAAATGAACAAGAATGCACAGTTCTTCCAGAATCTGTTCCAGAACCTGAAAATTACAAGCATGCAGTATGCCAGCCTAATGGAAAATGGGTTATTGATAATGACTCTTCTGCTAAATCAAAAAAAAGCATTTCATGGAATCCCAATTCTAACCAGATAGTTCAAGGATGCTGTTCTTCTTCACAATGCTGGGATGGCAATCAATGTAAAAACTTAAATGAATATATAGCAATTTCTGACGATGAAGGATTTCAGTGCACTGCACAAGGATGGCAGGCAGCAAAAGTAAAACATCGTTGGGATAGAAAAACAGATGCAGGATTTTGTGAATTAGCATCACAATGTCTTGTCGATCCTTCAGGAGATTTTTTATTAAATGGAAAACCTGAAGCTTGGTTTGAAAATAAAAAACCTCAATGCATTAATGATTCACAATACATTTTAGATCCAATCTGCGATGATGGTTCTTGGACTTCTAGAACAAGAAATATTGCTCTTTCATTAATTACTGTTGCAGAACAAGATTCGCCTAATGATTATACTTTATTTTGCGGAAATTACGATGAGGTTTTACCATATCTGGACTACTCGGTTTCAAGAGGCGATGTAAAACAATATTTTGAATCTTTTTGCAAGCCATTTAATAGCCAAGATCAATATCCTTGTGTAAATAATGTTTGCGCTTTAAAATTTTCAAAAGGTGTTGCATTTGGCGCTTCTCTTAATATTCCAATTAATGATGATGAAAAATCATTTTTATATGCTCTTGACTTAGATAAAAACTTTTGTTCAAATATTGATATAACTGCTAATTTCTATGAAGAATGCAGCCCAGGGCAACTTTCAAAATCAAGCTTATTTTACAATCCTAAACAACAATCAATACTTTACTTGCCTAAAGGAAGCATACCTTTTCCTTTAACTTACAAAACTGCATTTGACCGCTTTATAAAACAGCCTTTAGATACATTAATAACTTATGCTAAAACAATAAGCACTTTAAAAATGCCTCTTGCACAATTTTTTACAAAATTAGGCATTCTTAATAATCTTTATGCAAGCTCAAAAAATGGAGTTAGAGTATTTGCATTTCTTGAAAAACATCAAACAAAACAAGATGCATCTTATTTAGGAATAAAATATAGCAGCACTGAGTTTTCTGAACAGTTATGTTCTGAATTTTTTAAACTTAAGGATGTTAATGCGCAATGCTTAAAACAACCATTGCCTTTTGATTTCTTGCTTATTTCAAAAAGCTATCCTGGCGAGAAATCACTTGTTGACTTCTGGAATGAACTTACTGGAGGTTTGAGGCTGTGAAAGGCCAAATAACTATTTTTATTATCCTTGGACTGCTGATAATCTTTTTAATATTACTAAGCATTTATTTTTTTGTAAAAGAACAGGTTAAACAGCCTGTTGACCAATCAGAAATAATGTCAATTAAGTCAACACTTCAATCTTGCATTGAACAAGCAACATTAAGCGCTTTTATTCAGTTTTTAAAACAAGGAGGAAAATATCAAGTTGATTCAACAAAAATGCCGTTGCTTGTTACTCGTGAACCTGTTCTTATTTCAAATTATGATAATGTTCCTTTTTTATCAAATCAACCGCCAGTTTATCCATGGAAAACATTTCCCTATAATCCAGAAACAAAACAAAAAGAATTTGTTCAAACATCAATTTTTGGCTGGAATAAAATATCTTCACTTCAACAAATGGAAGCTGATCTTTCAAAAATAATTAAAGAACAATTAAAAAAACAATGTGAAAACTTGCAAATTCCAGCATCTATAAATTTAGAAGATGTAAATATAAATTCTGTTTTTGGAAACATTGACACTATTATTTCTGTTTCAGGAATACGTGTTAAATTTCAACAAAATGTTGCTTCAAATATTCCTGAAATAAAAGTTCGCATTCCTATTGCAATGAAAGTATTATATAATTTTATAAGAAATTTTATAGATGATGAAGTAAATGATGCACAGCACAAATTCCAACAAGAAAACCAAATATTTTCTGTTATTACTGAAAAAATTGAAGGGCACACTTTAGTGTCTATAACAGATCCATCGCTTAATATACAAGGAGTGCCCTTCTTTTTTCAATTTATTATTGAAAACAGGCCCCCGGCATTATTTTACATAGATCAAGATATGCTTGGCCAAAATCTTGTCTGCTCTGAAACAAAAATATCTTTAGAAAAACCTAACAAATTAATTATTAGTGGAGGAATTTCCCCTTTAATCTCTGTGAATGAAAATGAGCTTCCAGCAAAAGCTTTTGTTCAGCAAGGAAAAATAATTGCACATCCTTGTTTTGAACAAACTATCTTATTAGAAGCCATAGACCCGGACCAGGACTTATTTGCATTTTCAATTGATGAAGGCGATCATGTTATTAATGAAAAAGAATACCAAAACTTATGTTTTATTCCTATGACTATTAGAGTTAGTGACGGTTTTGAAAGTGATTTTCAAAAACTAAAATTTCGTGTTAAGCCAAGAGGTAAAGCATGCCCAGAATAAGCTGGCAACAAATAGTTGGAAGTTTATGGTTTATAGTTTTATTGCTAATTATTGTTCCTTTTGCTTCTGCAGAAGGCTGTTGCTGTAATACTCAAACAGGACTTGCCGAGCCAGATTCAGCTCAACCAGATGCAAATACATGTGCGCAAGAACTTACATTTTTAGAAATAACTAGCGAAGAAAGATTTGCAAAAGTTACTTGCAGTGAAAAATGCATTGAAGAATTTGGCGAAAGAGCTTATGTATGTGGTGATGGTTACTGTAATGAACCAGAAGAAACACCAGATTCATGTCCTGTAGATTGTAAAAGAGTTATTGCATTGTGTGGAGACCCTTTATATAATCCTCCGCCAAGACTCTTCAGGGTATTGCCAGTTAAATCACAGCCAATTCTTGAGCTTTTTTTTACACTTGAATGCCCTCAATCAATTCAGTTTTTAGATATTTATCGCTGTACTGGAAAAGATTGTACTGATTTCAAAAAAATTGATACAATTGCACCAACAACATCATATAAAGATTTTAGTGAATTAAGTTTTAATCAAGATTATTCATACAAAATTGAAGCTCAATATAGCAGTGGAAAAAGCTCTGCTGTTAAAGCAACAGGTAATTTAGGGAATATAGAATGTTTAAGCCAAAACTCTCCTGTTTTTTGTATTTCTGATGGTTATTATAATAAGTATAAAAACCTTCTTCAAAAACAAGGACATGGTATTTTAAGCGCTCAATCTTTTCAAAATGAATTTATAAATTCAGTAAGCGCAGAATTTAATACAAGATTTAATCAAGCCTGGAAATGCAATGATTTAAATAAGCTTTATCAAGACTTGCCAAAAGTCCAGTGCGATGCTTCAAAAAATGAAGTTTGTGTTATTCGTGGAAGTTCTGCTCAATGCATTACTCCATCAGTTTGTGAAAATAACAGGCCTTTTGGTCTTTTTAACGCTGTAGAATCTTGCGAAGGACTAGAACAAAATCCAAATTATTGCTATTTTGATCGTAAAACAGGAATAATTAACACATGCAATAATTGCCCAACAGATTATTCTTTGCAATGTTATGATTATAAAACAAAAGGCGCTTGTGAAAACGATAATTGTAATGTTGGAAATTGCGCTTGGAGGAATATTTTTCCTTCTTTGGGCATAGGAGTATGTATTGACACTGCTCAAAATAATTGTCATCTTTGCACTGAAAAAAACAGTTTATTTGATTCATGTTATGCTGAAAAAGCAAAAGCGCTTTCAACAAATACTGCATCTTGTTATTACTCTCCAACCTTTAAACAAGCTCTTGACTGTTCAAGAATAACTTGTCAAGATTATGAGCTAGAGCAAGATTGCGGGACCCCCTTGGGAGGTGTAAAACTTAATCAAGATAATTCTATACAACAAAAAAGCATTGATCCTTGTGGAATTGGTGCCTGCCAGTTCCAACCACAGGGTTGTATGAAAAATGCTGATGGAAATACAGGCCCTGGTTCTGAAGACTGCTCAAAAGGAGACCGCAATTGTGAGCTAGATTATTTTCCTCCAGAAACACAAATTTCTTTGACAGGCAACAAAAATGAATTTCTCCATATCAGGATTAAAGATAAAAAAACAAAAGAAGACCCTTTAAGAGATTTGTCAGAAAAACCAGGATACTTTACTTATTTATGTTTGGTTACTGCAACAAAACAGTGCAATGATGCAAGTAGTTTTGATATTAAAATAAACGCTTCACGTTTAGTGCTTAATAATCTAGTATTATTTGAAAAAAAACAAAGACTTGCAACGCTTCAAGAAGGCAAAAACATATTGAAGTTTTTTAGCAAAGATAATTCAAGCAATTTAGAGCAAATAAAATCAATTGAAATTTCAGCATGTGATAATTGTCAAGGGCCTGTTGTAGATTTTATAAAAGTAGAAGGAGCAAAAAGATTTGATGACTTCTTTTACACAAATAATATACAACCAGCAATAAGTGTTGAATTTATAACTCCAACACAAATTACAACAGCAGAACTGATAAGAGAAGGAAAAACAGTTCAACTTAAACAAACAAATTCAGGCTTTAATATTGGTTTTACTTTCATTCCAACTTCACCATTAACAGAAGGAGCATACACATTTAGATTAAGCGCTTTAAATCAAAAAAATATAGAATTAATTCAACAAGCTGCCATTGGTTTGGTTATTGATACAACTCCGCCTACAGTAGAAGCAAGTCCTGATGATGGAACTGCCTTTGAAACTCAACAAGTTAGTGTTAAACTATTATTCAGCGAACCAGTGATGCCAGATAATCTTATTTTAGAAGAAGATACTTTTGTTAATAAATTTGCAAGTGTTCCTGAAGAATCAAAAGTTATTGATATACTTCAAACAAAAGACAATAAAGTATTTGAAGGAAAATTAACACATAAACAAGATGGAGTAATAACTTTTGTTATTGATGTTACAGATTTTGCAGGAAATATTCTTCAAACAACATCATCATACTCAGTTAATACAGGGATTGGAAAAATACGCTTAAAACAACCAAGTTGGGGCATTACTTCACAAACTCAGTTTGATATCATTATTCAAACAACAACAAAATCAGAATGTTCTTATGCATATGATCTTCCTACAATTCCTCCTGCAAATGAGCAGAACTTCCTTGCAAGCAAACGTTTTGATAAAACAAGCGGAAACTTTCATGTTGTTCAAGGATTCAACAGATTGCAAGATAGACAAGAACATCATATTGATATTTTTTGTAAAGATAAAAATGGAATAATGTATGAGCGTTTTACATTATCAATTGATACAACGCCTTTATTTATTATTGAAGCATTTGCATCTCCAGAAAAAATTTCTGAAACTTCAGACCAAATTCAAGATTTATATGAAACAACACTTAATATTGTACTGAACGAAGAAGGATTCTGCAGGTATGCAGATGAATCAACTTCATTTGATAAAATGAAAAATTTTCAGAACTATGATAGAGTGCCAAAAATAGTCCTTCAAACACCTATTAAAGTAATGCAGCAAAAAGATTATGAATACTTTGTTCAATGTAAAGATAAAGCAGAATTGCTTTCAAATACTAAAATAGTTAGTTTTAGTGTTGATTTAAGCCAAAATTTTAGTATAGAAAGCAAAACAAAAAAAGGATTTAATAGCCCTGATATTGAATTGAGAATTTTTACTAATAAAAAATCAGTATGCTTTTATGGAGAAGATGAAAGATCAATAACAAATCCTTTAGGAGAAAGTGAGATTAGTTTTTTTCATAAACAATTAGTTTCTGCATCTGGAAATGCTTCAGGTATTTTAAATTATTATGTTAGGTGCACTTCAACACAAGGAGAAATAGCAGAAGCAAAAGTTGAAATATTTGTAGATTTAACACCTCCAACCCTTAATATTGATGTTTCTACAGACTATTATTTAGATAGAAAAATTTCATGGGATTTAGACATGTTTAAGATAAGATTAGAAGGACAAGATGAAGAAACTGGCATTGCAGGATTTTATTATTTAATTGAAAATATTGATGGCCAAGTTGTTGCTGATTGGGCTTTCACAGACAGAACAGATGGCAAATCATTTTATGTTAAACAAAAAAGCGACAACACCCCAATTATGTTAATTGATAAAACATCTTATAGAGTGCGTGCACGCGCAGTAAATAAAGCAGGACTTCATAGTGAAGAGATTGTAAGTGATTTTGTCCTGATAGATTCAAGCGTTGAACCTGAACACTGCATAAATGAACGCCATGATCCTGATCAAGGAGAGATTGGAGCAGATTGCGGAGGAACTTGCAGTGGTGCCTGTAAATCTGGTGATTTTTGCCAAACAAATGAGAATTGTGAAAGCAACATATGTAAAGAAGGAATATGCCAAGCGCCTTCCTGCAATGATAAAATCAAAACTTTTGATTTTGAAACAGATATAGATTGTGGCGGGCAATGCCCAACAAAATGCAGTATAAGCAGTTCTTGCAAGATTAATAGTGACTGTGAACTTGATTTTTGCCAAAATTTTGTTTGCGAACAACCAGGACCTTGTGAAGATAAGCATTTAAGCTCAGAAACTGGAGAAACAGATATAGATTGCGGAGGATTATGCGGTTCTTGCAGTGCAGGCAAAAACTGCAATTCAAACAAAGATTGCTCTTCAGGATTATCTTGCAATGAAAATGTATGTACAATTTTAGCAGAAGCTGACAGTGATGCTGATAGCATAAAAGATGATCAAGATATTTGCTTAGAAACACCATCTGGAGAGCAGGTTGAAAGAATAGGGCCTTATGCGGGATGCTCTGAAGAGCAAAGATATACAAAATGGATTATTGACAATTTTGGCAGTGCAGAAGCAGAAGGTGCAGGAAAGTATGATGATCCTGACAATGACGGCTTAAATAATTGGGAAGAATTTATTTTATACAAAAATTACAAACAAAGTACAGATCCATTAAATGCAGATACTGATGGTGATGGCTGGAATGACAACGAAGAAGTAAAAAAAGGGTACAATCCTTTAAATGAAAAAGAACATCCCCCATCACTAATATGGACTTTATTTAAATGGATGATTATTCTCGCAATTTTAGGAATAATTGGTTATGGCGGGCATTATTCGTATAAGCGTTGGGTTAAAGATTGGCTTGAAGAAAAAGGCTGGCTAAAAAAGAAAGAAATGCCATTTCCAATACTGCCTAAACCGCTAATCAGGCCTCCTATCAGCATAAAACCTCCTGTAAAAGTTCCTCCAATTTCTTTTAAAAAACCTCCTGAAAAAATATTAAAAGAATTAAAAAAATTAGCAAAACCAAAAAAAGAAGAGTACTTAACTCTTAAAGAATTAGCCGGCAAAATAAAGAAAAAAGATGTTTCAAAAGAAGTATTTGAAAAACTTAAAAAATTTAGAGAAAAAAGAAGATGAAGAATAAATCCCAGCTCATAGGCCAAATTTTTATTTTTATTTTTGCCCTTGCAGTTTTTGCAATGCTTGTAAGCTTCGGCTATAAATATGTTAAACAAATTCAAGAATCACACTACACACTTTCTATTGTTGACTTTCGCGATAAATTATCTGAAGCAGTAGAACGTATTAGGTATAGAACTGGCAGCGTTGAAAAATTAGCTCTTAAATTTCCTCAAAGACATTTAGAAATATGTTTTGTTGATTCTGAATCAGCAGAATCACTGGCAGAAAATAGGCCTTTACTGCACTCTTTATGGTCTGGGAGCAAACAAAATGTTTTTCTCCAACCTTTATCTTTAATTCCAATCATATTACCTTCAATAAAAATAGATTCAGGTTATTGCTGCTTAACTCCTGACGGAACACTAAATCTTCGTTTAGAAGCCCTTCCAGATAAAGTTAAAATAAGCCCGTGGGAATTAGAGTGTGAAAAATGAGCAAAGCAATTGAATTACAATTTCACTGGGTGTTTCTCTTGATAGCTGGTGCAATAATTCTTGGCTTTTTTAGCATTATTGCTTTAAAACAGTACCAAATCAGCACTGCAAAAAAAGAAATCTTTCTTTTAAGGGATTTTGAAACAACATTTGAAAGCTCTCTTAAATCAGAAAATACAGTTATGCCTCCTTTAGATACAATTCAAGATGTTTCATTTTATTGTTCAAATGTTTGCGATTGTAATTATATTATTGGAAAAACACAAAGGCCTTATAGAGAAAAAATAATAATCTCACCTCCAAATCTTAAAGGAGGGAAACAGATAATGTGGGCTCTTCCAGTAAACCTGCCTTTTAAAGTAAGCTCGATTTTATTGCTTTTTAATCAAAATGTAAAATTTTATTTTATATACGATGAAACTAGTGAGTCAGTAAAATTAAAAGAAATAATACAAAGAAATATTCCTGAAACACTTATTTCACAATTTATTCAAAAACCTGATTTATACAATTTACAATTTGAGGGATATGATTATTCAAGATTTGTATTTATTGAAACCTCAATACAGGATATTGATAATAGTTTCAGCAATGAAGATGTTAGCGCCGTTTTAATAAACGACAATCTTGCTGAGTTCTATGAAAAACAAGAAGGACAAGCTGTATTTATCAGGCAAAAATCATTTTTCTTTTATCCAGAAGATAAAGGATCATTATTTGCTGCAATTTTTTCATCTGATGCAAATATGTTTTCCTGTTCTATGCAAAAAATATATTCACGCCTTGAAGCTATTGCAAACATTCATAAATCTCGTATTCAAGAATTGCAAGGTTTTGAAGAGCGCTGTTATTATCCACTAGATAACATAGCAAGATTGGAGGAAATTTCACCAGAATTAATGCAAAATAATGTAAATTCATTTTCACAACTGCCTTTAATAATAGAATCATTAAAAAAAGAGAATTACAATATTGCAGATATACAAGGATGCCCTTCAATGTACTAAAATGAAATCTAAAGCTCAGATTAAAATGTTTGAAAATGTTGCTGTTATGATAGTTTTCTTTTTTTTACTTGTTTTAGGTTTTAGAGTGTATTATTCTTATCAAGAACAGGCATTAAGTGAAGAATTAAGAGACATTCTTGAAACAAGAACTTTTCAACTTGTTGAACGCTTGACTGCTCTCCCAGAACTAGAATGCAGTGTTGGAAGTGTTGAAATTCCTTCCTGCATTGATTTATTAAAATCAAAATCACTTCAAAATTATATAAAAAAAAATCCAGAAAAATATTTTACTTTTTTTGGCTTTTCAACAATTGAGATTAAACCAGTATATGGGGAGCCTATTATAGTCTATAACAACACACCTAAAAGTTATACTTCAATGCAAATCAGGCATCTGCCAGTATTATTGTATGATGCAAAAGGAAATGCAAAATGTGTCGGTGTATCTGGTAATTGTTTTTTAGCAAATTTAAAAGTGAGTGTTTATGAAGAGGAATAAAAAGTCACAAACAGAGCTAATTGGCATTGCAATTATTGTTTTACTAGCAATAATGCTTTTTTTATTTGCGATAGCTTTTTTTTCAGAAATTAAAAAATCACCATACAAGCCAATTGAAGACCGTAAAATTATAAATTCATTTCTTGCTTCAAGTGTTCAGTCAACAACAATGTGCCAACAATACCCGCTTAAGCAATTAATAGAAGATTGCACTCTGGGAGCAATACTTTCCTGTCCTGAAAACTCGTGCGATTATATTAAAAGCTATTTTGATGCTTCACTGCAACATTTCTTTGAAGGAAGACAATACTATTTCAGCATTACTGAAATGAAAGATGTGCCTATTGAAATTTCAAATACACCTCAAAACAAACCATGCACTGGAGAAAAAGAAGCTAAAAATTACCCAATCTACATACGAGGATTTCCTATAACAATTTATTTAGAACTTTGCAGATAGATCTATTTACAAACTAAAATTAGCAATATTAGGCGAAATTATGCTAATAGGTTTCAACTTGAATTCCATTGATTCTTTTAAAATGTTCAATATTTCTAGTTACTATTGTATTAATATTATTGCTTAAGGTAATTCCCGCAGTCATGCAGTCGCAATCAGATATTATTGCACCTTTTTTAACAAGTTGCGCAGATATATCAGCAGACTTTATTATTGCACGATTGTCTAAAGAAAGAAGCCTCATATCATCAAATGTGTGAATTACTTCTCTAAATCTTTCATCAGAAATTTTTCTTATAAAGAGCCCTCTTATAACTTCATACATGTTTATTTGTGTAGTTAATAATAAGTCTTTTGAATTAAGTATCTTAAGAGTTTCTTTTTCACCTCGCAATACATCAATTAGAAAAGTTGTATCTAATACTTTCATAACATCCTCTTTTTAATCGCCTTTATGTTTTCTTGTCTTATCTTTTTAAGATCTTTTAACATATCATCTCCCTCTTTATGAGTTAATATTCCGAATAAATCTTTTATATTTCTAGAAGATTTCTTAGAAAACACTCTTATTATTTCTTTAGAAAAACTTTCGCTTTTTAATTTATTTTCTAAAAGCAAATTATATGCATTTTCAACAATAGTTAATGTTTTGGTTGTCATAAACATACGTGTACACGTACGTGTATATAAAATTTACGCTTTAAAAAGCTAATAATATACAATTAGACCTTTAAAACTTTCTTTATTATACTGTTTAATGACAAAACAAAAATTGATTAACTCTTTAGTCTTATCAAGCTGCATCTCGTTTACAGCATTTGCAGGTCATGCCTTATACTATAAAAAAATGCCAATGCAAAGATTTTTTATAGATCCATTACAATGCGCATATGCTTGTTTGCTGGCATCAACTGCAATTCCAGCATTAATCCTTTCCAAAATCTCAAAAAAACATTCTTCCAAAAGCGTTGTTGAAAATCCTGAGCTTTCAGCTGGAATCTTTTATAATACTGCAATTGCAACCTCTTTAATGTTTTATTCTCAATTTCCACGTGAATTAATGCATATAAAACACGCAATTATTCCTTTCACAGCAGGCTCAGGCATTTATACTTATTTTTTTCTTAAAAACTTATCAAAATTTAATCAGCCTTATATTAAAAATTTTATAAACGGACTTTCTTTTGCTTTGAAAATCAATAAAGCCTCAAAACAAAAAAATACATCTACGCTTGAAAAACTTATTCAAGAAGAAGCCAATAGAATATATAGAGATCCTTCGCATTATTATTCTCAAATTGCTTCTACTGAAATGCAAAAAAATAATCCTGATATTGAAAAAGTTATTGCATATGAAAAAAAATCATTGAATCAAAAAAAATGCAGTTTGCTTGATAAAATTGTAAACTATCCTCTGACATTATTTATTGAATCAAAATTATTCCCAAAATACAGAGGGCATCATCTTGGCAAAGCGCTTTATGCATACAAGTATAATGATGAAAAAACCTTTATACAAGAATATCACTCTTTTATTAATCAAGAACAATCCATTGCTTCCAAAGCAGCTTATGTTTTTGCTATTGAAGCATTTCTTGAAAAAAAAACATCTAATAATTTAGAGCAAGAAAAAAACATTGCTTGGAAATCACTTATTGGCTCAATAGTAAAAGAAAAACAATTTTTTGAATCAATTGACAATAGAAAAGTTTACACAGTTTCAATTCATAATTTTCTACGCACAATGCTTATTTTACGTGAAGGCCCTAAAGAATTTTTGGAGCAGGAGATGAAAAACATATCCAGCATAAAAAATGCCCTAACAGCTAACTGCAGTGTTGTTGAGCCAATTCACATTAGTGAACATAATGGTTCTTATTATCTTGTTGAAAAATTTGCTCCTGGCAATAGATTAACAGAAAATCTTTCAAGAAGCGCACTTCAAAAATCAATTACTTGCACAAAATTAATTCATAATGCCTTTGAAAGAAAAACTGAAAAAGAATGCATGAAACGCGCTACAGAAAAACTCAGAAAAATAGAACTGCCAGATGATATCAAAAACTTGTTTGCTTCTTCTATGAGTATTCTTTTTGATTATGCAAGCAATTATGCTGTTTTTGACTGCGATGCTCATGCAGATAACTTTTTTGTTCAAAAAACTAAGCAAGGCCTACGTATTATAGCTCTTGACAAGCCGTCAAGAGGATATGTTTTGCCTGAAGAAGACATCACAAAGCTTGTGAATGGCCACTCATTTTATAAACAATTAGAACAAGGATGGAATCAAAAAAAAGAAGACATATGCAATAATTATGATGCAGATAAAAAGTTCTTTTATTCCTGCGCATCACTTACACCTTACAAAGCTTTATCCTACGCAGCTTACAGCATTAAATTTCCTATAAAATTAAACAATGCACTATCTTTTCTAAAAAACGCTATTTTTGATATTAATATGCTAATTGAAGAAACAAAACCTAATAAAAAAAATTATTCTTTATACAAAATTATTCTCAAAGCTCTCAGCCAAACTCAAAGTATCATCGCATAATAAGGGCCAAGTATGTCATGAGTTCTTTGTATTATATTTAGAATATAATGCGCGAATTTTGGATTTTTTTCAAGCAATTCTTTTGCTTGTTTTTCCAAATTTCTTTTTTTCTTAGTAAACATTACGCCTTTTTCTTCACTAAATGAAGCAAATATTTCATGAAAAAGCTTGAACAAAGCATTAGTTTCTTCAATAATTACTTGTACTTTTTTACTATTATTTGCCAAAGCACTGCCTAAACAAACATATTCATCAGCTATTTTCTCAGCTTCCCAAATAATACAGTATAATAACTGCTGATTTGAATCCTTTGAAAACTGATTATTAATAGTTCTTTTACACACATTTGTAAGCTTATCTGTTAATTCTTCAAGTGATTTGAGCTCATTTAATAATTTTTCATCAAATTTCCTGCTTAATAATGCAACAATAACTCCCATTTCTTGAATAATAAAAAAAACTCTTCTCAAAATAATATCAACTGTTTCTTCTAAAGGCTGCGCAATATTTTTTATAGTGCAAGTAGTAAGCCCTCTATTGAGAATCTCAAAACCTAAAAGCGTTTTTGTCTTTTCTTGAATAGCTTGAATAAGCTCTGGCTTAGAAACTGAAGCCTCAATAAGATCAATTCCTTTTTTGTATGCAGCGCTTATTCTTCTTTTAACAAATTCTTCATTACCCTCTAGATGAAGCTTCAGTATTTTATTTACATCGCTGCTTTCTGAGGTTATAACTACTTTTTTGCCTGATATTTCAAGATTTAATTCATCACCTTTTTTTATGCCTTGCTTTTTAATCCAAAAACTTGGCAGGCTTACAACATGCGTTTTCCCAGCTAACTGAATAACCTTCCTCCTCATAAGCTTAAGCTCAAAAAAAAGCTATTTTAAATTTTATGAAGTTATATAATTATAAGCAATTATATAATGTTTAAGCACAAAATATATACCTTCAAAGCTTCAACTATTCCTTTATCATTTGTTGGAGGTCAAGATATATGGATAAAAAGGATATGACAATTTTATCTTGTTTAAGACAGGATGGAAGAATGTCTTTAACAGAGCTTTCAAAAAGTACTGGAATTCCAGTATCAACAGCACACGATAGGCTTAAACACACACAAGGTTTTTTATTTCAAAAATACACTATTGTACTAAACTATAGCAATATTGGTTTTTCAACAAGAGCAATTATTTTTGTTAAATCAACAAGCATCAAACGAGATGATCTTAAAGATTTTCTTTCTAAACACCCGCATATAAATTCACTTTATAGTGTTAATAATGACTTTGATTACTGTTTTGAATGCATTTTCAAAGATATTGGTGAAATGGAATTTTTTATTCAAGCAATCAGCGATAAATTTCAAATTAAAAAAAAAGAAATCCATTACATCTTAAAAGAACATTCAAGAGAAAAATTCTTTTCTGACTTTGAAACAGCAAAAATGATGGCAGAAGGGAATTTATGATGATAGAAGTGCAAAAACAATCTTGTACATAACCGAAAGATTTAAATATTTCCACTATTTTGGAATGATTATTCCTTTTTAATGGAAAATGCTGACGAAAGAATACACATTATTAGAACTGTTTGTAAAAGAGCCTTGGAAAAAACTAACTTTCAAACAAGTTAAAACACTGTCTAAGCAAAAATCAGACAATTATGTACACACTAGACTAAAGAAATTGGTTAAAGAAGAAATTCTCAAGGAAGAAAGAGTAGGAAACAACATACTCTACAAAGTGAATAATAACGTAAATTCATTAAATATGCTCGGTTTCGTAGCAGAATTTATAGCTTTAAAAGATAAACACATTCCTAGAAAAAATATTGAAAAAATCGCCAATAAAATCAAAACACCATACTTTACATTAATAATCACTGGAAGTTATGCTAAGAAACAGCATAAACAAACATCTGACTTAGATATAGTAATCATTTGTGACTATAAACAAAATCCTGACCAAATACTATCACAAATTAAAACTGAAGCAGAAATGATGATTCCTGAAATTCATCCACATGTATTCACACAAGCACAATTTTATGAAATGCTAACAAACAAAGAAGAAAATTATGGCAAAGAGACAGCAAGACACAACCTAATAATAACCGGAGCAAAACAATATCTCTCAATCATGATGGAGGCGATAAATCATGGATTCGATGGCTAAAATATATCTACAAAGAGCCTTGAATGAAATAAGTGCTGCAAAAATATTATTTGAAGTGTCAAATGATTTGAAGAAAAAACAATTATTTCAACTTGAAGAAGAAACAACCTTCTACAGCTCAGTAATTTCACACGCATACTATTCAATATTCTATTCAGCAAAAGCAATATTATTAACTAAAGGAATTAAAACAAGCACCCCTGAGATCCACAAACAAACATTTGAAGCATTCAAAAAAGAATTTATTGATAATGGATTTCTAGACGTAGAACTACTAAACATTTACAAGAAAATGATAATAAGAGCAGATGAATTATTGCAAATCTTTAGAGATGAAAAATGGAAAAGAGGACACTACACATATCAAACTATTCCGCAAGCTAATCAAAAACCTTCTGAAGACTCTATACAAAATGCCATATTCTTTGTAAAACACATAAAGGCAATTGTTGAAAAATAAAATAACATTTAGTAATTCTTTCTTTTTTAGTACGCACCATAAAAAGTGTCCTACAAATTATGGCGCGCACTAAAATAACATCTGTGAGTTTTCTCTTAGAGTAATGCCAGACATAAATAATTATACAAAATAGTTATGTCTGGCAGACTTAGTAACTGACAAGAATTGTACAAATAATATGTCAGTTACTAAACATAGAAATATTTATATAACAAAACCAGTTATTAGTATTGAAAGAGAGGTGTTATTATGATGAAGAAAGGACAGCTCACAGTTAATACAATAATAGTAGCTGCACTAGCAGTAACTGTTTTAATAGTACTTTTTGCAATATTTACTGGAAGAATAAGAGTGCTTCCTGAAGAAACAGCAAAAACAGAAGCTAAAGTAAGAGCAGCTACTTGCAGTGCACAAAATGGATATTGTGTTTCATCTGAAGAAGAATGTCCTGAAGAAGGTTATGAACGAAAAAGTGCTCCACTGCAAGGCTGGTTGGATTGTCCTAATGCTAAAACAGACTTGTGTTGCAGACCTACACCTGTTGAGGAATAATTTTTAATTATTTTTTTTTAACATGAGAAAAGGAGTTATTTCAATTGAAGTACTTATTGTTGTTGTTTTAGCTATTATTGTGCTTATTGTACTTGGAGGTTATTTTGTTCAAAAGTTCAGAGCAACAACTGAACAAGCAGAAAAACCTATTGAAAGCATTGAAAAACAAACATGTGCTTATTATAATGGTGGTTGCTATAATTCTTGTGATCCTTCACAACAGCTTAAAGTTCCAAGACCATCTTCTGGCAGGTGGATAGATTGTGGTTTAAAAGAATGTTGCGTTTCACTTGAAAAATTAAAAATTCCCAAAACTGAA
>JACPID010000014.1 GCA_016188265.1 Candidatus Woesearchaeota archaeon
CAAAAAAAACTTATATTTATATAATGTTGTATACAAATTTAGTGTTATGAAGCATTCAATTCCAATAACTTTTATTCTGTTGTTAATGTTTGCATCAATTCAAGTAATAGGTATTTTTGTAATAAAAGAGTATATTGATGAAGAAGAAACGCAAAAACAAGGAGAAATTATCTGGAATGATTTGCCAAGTATTGCTGGAGTTGAATTAGAAAGACCAGAACTAACTCCAATGCAAGCAATCATATTTGTTGTTTTTGCGCTTGTAGCTGGAACAGCGCTATTTTTTTTAATATTACGATGGAAAATATTTTTCCTAATAAAATTATGGTTTTTTATTGCAATTTTATTATGCACTTACATAACTTTAGGAGCATTCATGCCTAGTATTTACTCAATTATAATTTCTTTTTTATTAACAAGTATTAAATTATGGAAGCCTAACATTTTAATCCATAACGTATCCGAACTATTATTATATCCTGGACTTGCTGTAATATTTGTGCCATTATTATCACTACTTTCAGTTTTTATTCTTCTAATTATTTTATCTTGTTATGATATGTATGCTGTATGGAAAAGCAAACACATGATTGCTCTTGCAAAAGCTCAATCAGAACAAAATGTTTTTGCAGGACTTTCAATTCCCTATAAATTTCCTAAAAAAATAACAAAAACAATAAAAAAAAGTGAAACAAGAACTGCAATTCTGGGCGGAGGAGATATTGGATTTCCTTTACTATTCACAGGAGTTGTTTTAGTTTATCAAGGATTACTAAAAGCATTTCTTATAATTCCTTTCACAACTATTGCACTTGCTGTTTTATTTTTTCTTGCAGAAAAAAACAAGTTTTACCCGGCACTGCCTTTTCTTTCTATAGGATGCTTTACTGGCTATTTGTTGATTCTGCTTGTTTAGACAAGAACTGCAATGTTTTTTGTTTATTTTCTTTCAAATAATTCAAAGGATTTACTTCTAAACCATCTTCTGCAGCTATAACTGTAACTTTTGTTTGTTTTTGAATTTCTCTTGCTTCATAAAGTGGCGGTGCTTGAAGAAGACTTTTTCCAAAATGAGTAATTATTGCAAGATCAGGACTTACTAACTTTAAAATATTAACAACATCACTGCTTGATAATCCCTTTTCATTACTTCCAAAAGCATTAGGCGTATTTAAAATCAAAACATCAGCCCTCAAATATTGATCAGCAATATCTTGAGAATAATTAGTATCACCTGAATAAACTAAAGAAAAATCAGGAGTTACAATCTTAAAACCAACAGCTTGTTTATCATGATGATCAGCATATAATGGCGTAATTTCAACATGCTCAACACCTATTGTTTTGCCAACATCTGCAGGAATAACTTTTTCAACACACAATTTATGATAATCAGTAAGAACACTCTCAGGATCATCTAATAAAGTTTTATTTGCAATAAGCACACCCCTTATATCAAGCCGGTTATGGCTCATTGCAGAAAGCACTGCATTAACATCATTACAATGATTCAAATGCGAATGAGAAACCAGAACTGCAGTATTTTCCCTGATATTAACATTAAACTTTTGAGCATTTGTTAATGCTCCAGGACCAGGATCTATGTGTAATTGAACATCTCCTGAACAAATAATAATACCGCCGCTTTTTCTCAAATCCTTTGCAACAACACCAACATTTCCAGCAGTTCCTAAAAATTTTATTGAAGATTCCATTTAAACAGAATTTTATTTTTGTTGTATAAAAATATTGCGGTGCATAATGAATAATATCATTATAATAGTTAAGAAACTTATAAAAAATCCAAAGTAGGCTTTTTTCGGAGCATAAGTAAAAATCAGAATACCTGGCTCATCAATAACAACAGCAGAAAATACTTGATTTGCAGAATAAATCTTTTTCACTTTATTATTTAATTTAGCGCTCCAATCTTTTGTAAACTTAGAAAATCTCTCGCTAAAATAAAGAGTTCCTATTGATGAAATATTTAAGATAATTTTATTATTTTTATATAAAATAACTGCAACAGAATTATTTTTATTTTTCAATTCTAAATAAGGAATATCTTTTTCTGATACATTTTCTAAAATAATTAAATCTTCCGGCAATGGTTTTTGAATTTGAAATTCTTGCTTAGATTTGTCCAATAACAGCCCATTTCCAAGAAAAAATCTAGGTTTTGAATTATTAAGTTGATACAAATATTTTCTATAATAACGTTCTTCATAAGGTTTTGAAAATTGCTTAACTAAAACATGAAGATTAGAATGAGAATAATCTTTATCTGACAAAACATATTTGACATTCATCAACTCGCCTAGCTGATCATGTTTTTTTATTTGACTTAAAAAAATTTTGTAAGTATCTAACTCGTAAAATCTTCTTCCAACAAAACCAAACAAAGAATGCAGATTAAACAATGCAGACTGGTGCGAGATAGTTGTATCTATTCCACGCTCCTCAGAATCATAAACTCTGAACAATCCATGTTGTTCCTGCAAAAAATAATATGCTTCATTTTTATCAAGCATATCTTGATAATTCAAAGCATTAAATACTGGTTTATACAAAGCAATCATAACTAGCGCAATTAAAAAACAAACATAATATTTTTTTATAAAACGAGAAACACCAAAACCAGCAAGAATACACATACTAACCATGTATATAATTAAAGCCCTGGAGACATCAAACTGTTGATTTATTATCGGAACAAACTTCCAAACAAGAAATAATAAAAAGCTTCCTGAAGCATATAATAGTGTGATAAGAATACAAATAAAAAAAATCCAAGAACGTTTATCAAAAAAACCAAGTAGTGAAAAAATTAAAATAATGAAACCAACAGAAGCATTCCAGTTTCCACTTTGAGAAGAATGAATTAGCATAGAAAAACTGTTTTTTAAAGAAAGAACATCAGATCCTATAAAATCAGAAAACTTAACACCCTCTGAGCGTGGAGTAAGTTTATTGTATTCAAGTGAAGGTAAAATCTTAAATGCGCTTAAACCAAAACCAGTAATTAAAAATAAACTCAACAAAACAAATTTGTATTTTAACTTAATTTTATTATTAAAAAAAATCAGCAAAACACATAAAAATAAAGCATAAGGAACAAAAAATACACCTCCTGAATGAATTTGCAAAGCTAAAAATACACCTGCCACAATCATGTGCAAATAAGATTTTTTTCTAACAGCCATAACAACAAATAAAATAATCAATGGCAGGATTGCATAAGAAAATAAAAAAACAATCCAACCCGCACTTATTAAGAAAAATATTAAACCATTGGTTACATAACCAAAAGCTGCAATTAATGAAGCTCCGCTATTTTTTGTAAAATAAAAAACACAGAAATACATTCCTAAAAAAGCAATTATGATATGTGATAAAATTAAAAGATTAACTAAAAGAATATCAGTATTGATAAATAAAAGAAGCATCAGCAAAGGATAATATGTTGGTGTGTGCAAAATTGCATGATGCGGATGGCCTAAAAAAGTATAAGGATTCCACCAAGGCAGTTGAAAGCTTTGATAAGATTCATGAATAAAATGAATATCAGGAATATAATGATCTAATTCAGAAGGCATAATTGTATAAGAAGAGCTTATTATTGAATTGAAAAATAATACTAGCCATGCAAAAAAAAGAGTGAAACTAACAATATGCTTCTTCATTAAAAACAAGAATAAATCATGTGTTAATAAAATTTTATACGAAACGTTTAAAAACGAGTTTAAAGATCACTTTATTGGCGAACTAAGCTGGGAGGGTTAGCACGCTCCTGTAACCGTAAACGTGCTTTAGACGGAGTTGAAGTGAGAAAGGCGGTATAATTTTTTCGTCTCAGTCTCATGCTGGACAATGATGTGTTGTCCTCTTTGGTGGTTGTTGCAAGAAATGTGTCAGGTCCGGAAGGAAGCAGCACTAATTGTACCAGTCCATGCTTTGAGGGTTGCAGTACAGAGAAATGCTTGAGGTAGCTGGACAAAAACTTTATATCCACTTTTTTGCACGTTCGCCACTTTATGCCGCCGTGGCACAATTGAAATCAGAAATCTATCAAAAACTCTGGTTTCAGATGCAACCTGGTACTGCGCCGGTCTTGAAACACAAAACTTTGTGTCTTGAGAACCGGTTCCCGAAAGGGTCTCCCAGTTCAAATCTGGGCGGCGGCGCTTTTTCCTTATTTTGTATATGCTCTTAGAAAATAATACACCTGAGCTCTTCTATTTTTCTGAAATCATTATCTTTTGTTACTAAAGTTAATCCATTCTCGTATGCTTGTACTGCAAAACATATACAAAACGAAAGATTAAATAGTTCTAAATAATCTTATTTAATACTAAATAACAAGTGAGAAAATGGTATTAAAAACATTTAACGTTGAAGAAGTAGTATATAAAAAGTTTTCAGATTTTTGTAAGGGGCATGGTGTTAGTATGAGCAAACAAGTAGAGCTATTTATGGAGTCTATGGTAGAAGAAGAACCAGAAGCAAAGCAAGAATATCTCCAAAAATTGGAAAGAATCAGAAAAGGGAAGTTTATGAGAGTAGATAATTTCGCTAGCAGGTACGGAATATAATTATGGCTTATTATTTAGAGTTCATATCAGTAAATCTTTTGTTTTAACTTTTGAGATAAATGAAAAAAATAAAGTTGTAAGACTTCTAGACTATGATCATCATGATAACATATATTAAGAACCATGCCTAGTACGGGCCCATTTCCAATGGATTTGACATTAAAGTTTAATGCCCCGTACGGGATTTGAACCCGTGTCTGAGCCTTGCACTAACTTGTTGAACAGTTTCGAGAGGGCTCCATCCTTGACCGGACTAGACTAACGGGGCTTTTGTTAACTTAACTTAATAAAGCAAATACTGCAACAGGAACTATCTTAACTCGCTCATTTAAGTTGATCTCTTTTTTTGATAAAATTAATTTATGCGCTAAATCTATTTTAGGAAAATCTTTTATTGAAACGCTTTCCTGCCATTTAACTTCTATTCCTGTTGTTCCATAAATAAAATCAATTTCTTTAGATTTCCTTAAAAATTTGACATTTAATTTATTTCTTCTTAAACACTCTCCGACAATACCCTCTACAATTTTAGGAATATCATTTATATTCTCTTCAGCAATGCCGAGAGTTTTAAAAGAGGCGATATGAAAAATAAATGGATCTATGAAATAAACTTTTCTTTCTTTTTTGAAAAAAGGAGTTTTATCATATTCTTTCCAATAACTTCTTATAACGTATAAGCTTTCAAGAACCTCCAAGTAATCCCTCACAGTTATGTGTGATGGAATTTCAACTTCTTTAGCGATGGAGCTTAAAGAAAATGACGAGGAGTATCTTTTAACAATTCCTTTCAAAACCGCGCTTAAAGTACGCTCACTTAAGCCAATGCTGGAAATATCTCCGGCAATCCAATTCCAGTAAATCTGAAACGTTTCTTCTTTGATTTTTCCTTCTTCTATTAATTCATAAGCCGCGCGTAAAAAACCTCCGCAATGAATATAAAAATTAAACAACTTATTAATTTCATTGATGTATGGGGCTAACTTTAGGGTATTTTTAATGATGCTTTTAAAATCAATTCTTTGAGGAATTTCTTTTTTCAAAGAACTGCTGCCAAAAACTTTGCAAAATTCTCTGAAACTAAGCGGTAAAAACTCTTTGATTTTTATCGGCCTTCCAGGAAATCTTTCTTTTTGAAGCTCTAATGTTGTAGATCCTGTGAAATAAAAGTTCATTCCCTCGTTAAGATCCTTAATTTCAAGAATTTGCTTAACAGCACGCTCCCAATTCTTGACAAAACTTATTTCATCGATAAAAACATACTTTCCGCCAGTCTTTTTAAAAAACGAAACTATATCAATAATATCTTGGGGGTTCATAACTAAATTACAGACAAAATAGAGGCATTGCTTTATCTGAATACCTTTATCGAAGAGTTCTTTTATGCAAAGTTTTAAATAAGTAGTTTTCCCTGTTTGCCTGGGGCCTAGGATTAGGAAGTTTCCTTCAATAAATTTAGGAATAAACAAGTGTTTCTTATTAATCGCGTAACTAACATGAACATCTTTTTCTATTTCTTCAGCATAGCTCCACCAAGGATTTTGACTTATAACTGCGTTCCAATCCATAAGTTGATATTATGATATCAGAACTATATAAACGTTTCGATATTATGATGTCAAAATTCTATAGACTTCTGATATCGTGATATCAGAACTGAAGCTGATCAGAAAATAATTTTCAGCTATTAGATTTCTTTTCTAATTGCTTCTGCAATTTGTTTTGATTCAGCTTCAGCATAGGATTTTTTGTGCCAGTGCTTTAATCCATCATTGCTGAATCTTGGAATAATGTGAAAGTGTGTGTGCTTGACAATTTGTCCTGCTGCAGGCCCGTTATTAACTCCTAAATTCCAACCGTCTGCTTTTACTGTTTTTATAATAGCAGGGGTTATTTTTTTAATAACATTTAATGATTCGTGAATATCTTTTTCTTCTGATGCAATTAAGTTTTCACTGTGTTTTTTTGGAACAATCAAAGTATGTCCTTTATTTACTGGTGAAATATCAAGAAATGCAATTGTATTATCATCTTCATAAACAATATCGCTTGGGATTTTTTTTGAAATAATTTTACAAAAAATACAGTCCATTTTTAACACCTTTTGATAATTTTGTCTCTTCCAGCGCCAACGCCAATATAAGTTATTGGCGCTTTGACAAGTTCTTCTAATAAATCAACATATTTTCTAACATTAAAAGGAAGATCATTAAATGTTTTAACATTAGAGATATCTTCATGCCATCCTGCAATTTGCGTGTAAACAGGAATGCAGTTTTGTAAATCTTCTAAATTTGAAGGAATGGTTTTTTGCTTGCCATTAAGCAAGTAGTTTATACAAATATATAAGTCATTAAGTCCTGAAAGAACATCAAGTTTTGTTAGCGCAATCTCATCAATGCCATTAATTTGTGAAGAATACTTTACACCAACACTATCAAACCATCCGCAACGCCTTTTGCGCCCAGTGGTTGTGCCAAATTCTTGTCCTACTTCTTGCATATGAATTCCTGCTTTGCCAGTATCTTCTGTTGGAAAAGGTCCTGCTCCAACTCTTGTAGTGTATGCTTTAGCTACTCCGATAATTTTTAAATCTCTCGGGCGAATGCCTGTACCGGTGTATAATCCGCCAATGCTAGTGTTGGAACTGGTAACATAAGGATATGTTCCATGATCAATATCTAACATTGTCGCTTGAGCGCCTTCAAACAAAATTGATTCTTTTTTTTCTAAAGCTTCCTGCAATAACAATCTTGTATCACAAATATATGGTGATAAGAATCTTACAATATCTGAATCAAAATATTCAACCCATTTTTTATCACAAAATCTTATGCCGGAACGAGAAACCTTGTCAGTGTATGCTGGGCCAATGCCTTTTTTTGTAGTGCCTAAGTGAGTTAGTTTATTTTCTTTTTCAATATGTTCTGGTAAAATAACATGAGCACGATCGCTTAAGTAAATTCTTGCATGATTTTCAGGCAAATTTTTTATTTCATTAACAAGAATTTTAGGATCAACAACCACTCCATTGCTAATCACACATTTTTTTTGCGGCCTAAGAATACCGCTTGGGATTAAGTGAAGCTTGTATTTTTTGTCGTCAACAACAATAGTATGGCCTGCATTTGCGCCTCCTTGAAATCTTACAATAAATTCATGATCTTCAGAGAGTAAATCAACAAGTTTTCCTTTACCTTCATCACCCCATTGCAATCCAATAATTGCTGTATTCATTTGTTGCGGATACCCCACCGCTTGCGGCGATTGGAATTTTTATTTGAAATTTTCTAACTCTGATAATGTTACTATTTTATCAGGAAATTCTCGTTTGTTTTTTCTATCAATTAAAACTGCGCGAATTCCTGCTTTTTGCGCTCCTGCAATGTCTGTTTCTAAACTATCACCCACCATAATAACTTCTTCTTTTGAAACATTTAAAGTCTGAATAGCAGTACTAAACATTCCGACATTTGTTTTAAGAACCCCTAATTTATATGATAAAAAAAAGCCATCAAAATATTGTTTCATATCATACTTATCCAAAACTTGCTCAATAGAAAATGATGGTGTATTTGAAACAATTGCTAATTTAAACTCTTTTTCTTTTAGTTTTTGAAGTACTTCAATAGTTTCTTCATAAGGCTTTGCAAGGATTATATTTTTATTCCAAACAGCAATTAATTTGTCAATGATTAATTGTTTAATAGGAACTTTAAAAACTTTTAAAACTTCAGTAAAAGCAGCAGTTTGATCTGGATAAGATTTGGTCATTAAAACATCTTCAAAAATAGCGACAAAATCACCAAAACGCATTCTTGCACGAAGAATTTCATAACTTTGCCTAAGAGGAGAGTAAGTACCATTTTCTACAAGAGTTCCCCAAAAATCAAACAAAATCGCTTTAATCATTAAACACTTGTTTTGTGCATGTTTTTATAAAACTTGTGCAAAAAAATGGACCGGCCGGGACTTTCAATGGTTTATAACCATTTTGAACCCGGAGCCTCACCCAAGCCAAGGGCGCATTCTACCAGATTGAACTACCGGCCCAAGAATAACAAAAAATACAAACTATTTTATAATGATTCTCTTTATATTAGAATTATGGGTTATAAACTTTATTCAAAAAAACAACTTGATTTAGGCCTTAAACGTTTCAAGTACTATATTAACAGTATAAATTCAGATATGGATTATAAAGGGGTAATGTGCAATAGTGTGCTTTTTGTTCTTAATGAAAATGGAAAAATTGATTTTAATGTTTTACAAAATACAGGAATTATTGCTTCAGTTAAAAAAAAATATGCACTTGATGATTGGATTGATAATTTAGAGGATCTTACTCAGAATGCTATTAAAGAAGGATTAAATATTTCTGATTTAGAGAAAATTTACAATGATGCATATGGTTTTTTATTCTTAGGAGAATAATACCAGATAAAGTCTTGCTTGTTTTATTCTTCCTCAAAACTGCAATTAAATCCGTTTAGTTTTACTGATCCAGAAGAAACATACAAAGCATCTTCATCAATTTCTCCTGATATTTTTAATTCAATTTCAATTGAGTGGTATAAATCGCTGTATCTTCCAAATATAACTTCTTTTGATTTAAGCTGTAATTCTGCCGGCATTTCTTTGCTTGATTTAATAAATGTTTTTCCTTTAACAAGTGAAAGTGTTCCTGTTAAATAATTATTTGAATATGCATATACTCCTAATCCTTCCTCTTCTTTAAAATGCACATAGCTTGTTTTGTGTGGTGAAACTGAAATTGAATCATTAAGTATAGATTTTACTGCTTTTTGGCAATAATCATTTTTTTCTTGAAAATAGATTTCCTCAATTGAAAAAAATCTGTATGTTTTGTCTTTTAGTGTTAATGGTTTTGCATTTTCAACAGCATACATTCCAGTAAGTGAAGGATTTATTGAAATTAATGTTAGTGCAAATAATGCAAAAAGCCCTAATAATATTGTTTCGTATTTCATCCTCTTTTTAATATGCTATTCTTGACATGTATATTGTTATTTTATTATATAAGCTTTTAGGTTGCAAAACTTTAAATAAAAGTGAAATAAAGGTTTAGTAAAAGGGATTATTATGAATGAAAAAATAGATCCTTGGAAATCAATTGAAATAAAGGATTATGATAAAGTTATGCACCAGTTTGGAATAGAAAAAATAGATGCTGTTCTTCAAAAATTGCCTGAAAAACACAGGTATTTTGAAAGAAAAATTGTGTTCGGGCATAAATCTTTGCAGACTGTTATTGATGCTGTTGTTAAAAAAAAACCTTTTGTTATGGTTACAGGTTTAATGCCTTCAGGAAGATTTCATCTTGGCCATAAATTAGTTGCAGATTTAATGATTTATTTTCAAAATTTAGGCGCTGAGTGTTATATAACCACAGCAGATATTGAGGCATATTTAACACGGGGAATTTCTTTAGAAGAAGCTAAAAAAATAGCTATTGATGAGTATTTGATAAATTATATTGCACTGGGATTGAAGCCGAAAAAAACAAGATTTTACTTTCAAAGCAATGGTTCAAAAAGGTATATGAATCTTAGTAAGCTTGTTTCAAAGAAAACAACATTTAACGAACTAAAATCAATATATGGTGATTTAAATCCTGAAAAAATTATTTCAGCTTTGACTCAAGTTGCAGATATATTACACCCTCAGCTTTCTGAGCATGGCGGCCCAAAACCTAGTGTTGTTCCTGTGGGAATTGATCAATTGCCTCATATAAACTTAACCAGAGATATTGCTGCTAGAATGAAGGCTGAATGTGATTTTGTTTTACCTTCAGCTGTTTTTCTTAAACTAATGCCTGGATTAAAAGGGGGAAAAATGGCATCTTCAGACCCTGCCAGCGCTGTATTTTTAACTGATTCTCCTGAAGAAGTTGAGCTTAAAATAAAAAAATATGCTTTTTCAGGCGGAAGAGCTACTATTGAAGAGCATAGAAAGTATGGTGGAAATCCTGATGTTGATGTGAGTTATCAATGGCTTACTTTTTTTGAAGAAGATAATAGAAAACTAAAAAAAATATATGATGATTATAAAAGTGGAAAATTATTGTCCGGAGAATTAAAACAAATACTGATTAATGTGTTGACTGCTTTCTTAATTGAACATCAGAAAAAGCGAGAAAAAGCAAAAAAATTAGTTGACAAATTTATTTGTGAAGATTAATATTAATGAATTATTGATTTCAAGAATGCAATTATTTGTTTTTTTCCAATCTTTGATTCTCCGCATTTTCTCAGCCCAAAAATATAGGGTATTTCTTTAAGCTTCCATTTTTTTAGTTTTAATATGTCAAAAAATACTTTGTATCCTTCTTGAATAAATGATTTTTCATTTTTTTTTATAACTTCTTGAACTAGAAGGGTGTTTCCGCCAAAAAAACCAGAAACAGGATCTGAACAATATATTCCTGTTATGTGCAAGCGCATTTTTGCTAGTGCTGTTGCTGTTTTTGACATTAAACGCCTTGAAAAACCCCATTTGTTCGCTACTTTTTCTCTTACTCCAACAACAAGTTCTGCTCCTTTTTCAAGCTCTTGCAAAAAATCTTTTATTTTTTCAGGCGGGTGTTGGCCGTCTCCGTCAATAACCGCAAAATATTGTGTTTTTGCTTGCAGTATTGCATCAATAACACTTGCAGTTAATCCATGTTTTTTTTGAGAGCGGTCAAGGAGTTTTATGTTTACATTTTCTTTATCATAATTTAGAACAATTTCTTGTGTTCCATCACTACTTCCATCATCAGCAACAATAATAAAAGCATCAGGAAGGCTATTAAGTATTGTATTAATAACCCAGGAAATGTTTTCTGCTTCATTAAGAGTTGGGATTATAATTGTTAATTTTTTGTACATGTATTAAAAAGAAAAAAGAAAGAGTTTAAAAAATCTCACTCATTATAGTTTTAATACTTGCCTTCGCATTTGCTGCTTGAATATTCTTATTTGATTAAGCACTTCTTGTCTTTTCTTTTTTGCAAATTCATAATCAAATCTGTACTTGCAGCTTGGACATGCTTTAGGATCTTTAACTCTTGGATTCCATTCATAATTGCACATTCTGCACTTCATTTTTAATAACCTCCTAAATATAGTAATATTGATAAGAAACAAATATCAGTATATAAATCTTTCGTTACTTGACAGTGAATACTTCTCAGTCTGCAGTCAACAGTTCTGCTAATTACACTTTGCAAACATTGCTTTTAACAGACCTTGTAATTCCTTTTACTGAATATTTTGCAACTGCTACTGGAAGTAGAATTCCTTCTAGCATGGCAACTTTGTTTCTTATTTTATATTGTATTATTCTTTCTTCGCCAGGTTCTAAGCTTTCAATCACCCATTTTAAAAGCGTTCCTTTTTCTAATGTTTTAATGCTTGCTGGAGATATTGTGCCTATTTGTTTTTCTTCTTGGAATACTGCAAGATTTGGAACAAGATCAAGTATTTTTACTGAATTTACACTTTGTTGGCTTCTGTTTTTTACATTAAGCAATACTTTCATTTCTAAAATTCCGCCTTCTTTTGTACTAACAATGCGAGCTTGTTTTTTTACAACAAGTTGACTGCGTAATACTGAGTATGTTGCAATGCTTCCTGCAATTATTAATAAGAAAATAATAAGAGGCCAATAATTTTTGTAAATATTGATTGTTTTAGATTCTCCTGCAGTTAAGTCAACAGACCAGGCATATTTTCCTGATAAACGCTGTACTTCTGGATCTGTACTTGTAAATAAACTTCCTAAACTACTTGCACTTTCAGAAAATTTTCCAGTACGCTGTATATTTCCTGTATTAGTAAGTTTTACTATTTTTGTTTTTGTTAACAATCCTTTTTCTTCGCCCACTGTTGTTTCAACATCACCGTATTCTTCAATTGAAAACTTGACTCCCTGCAGGTCAAATCTTGATGTTTTTTCACCTTCAATTACAAAAATAGTTGTTCTTAAATTATCTTCTTGAGGTTTTGTATCTTTTAAGAGTGTAAATGTGTAAACTAATTTTTTTTGCTCATTAGGAGATAACGACGTACTATAATCTTTGTTTATTAATGAACTTCTTAATTTTATTTCAACTTGATCGAGAGGTTTTCTATTTTTATTAGTTAACTCTAAGGTTATTACAAAAGGCTGTCTTGGATCTATTTTTGCAGGTAAGCTGACTTCTCCATGAACTGAAGGTGAATATTCAGCATTTATACTTTTTGGAGATATTACTAAGACAAGATTTTTTTGCAGTATCTGATTTGTTAATGAGGATGTTATGTGTACTGGGACTCCAAATACTCCTTCATTTTCGTTTAATGATCGTACATAAACTTCAGTTGTTAAACCCTCTGGAGGAACATTCAAGTAATCTTTTGTTCTAACATCCCAGGATAAATCTGGAGAATAAACATCAAATTTTTCTTCATATTTGCTGTTGTGTTTTAATGTAAGCTTGTATGTTGCTTTTTCGCCAGTTTTGATGGCCTTTTCTGCAGGTTCAAATGTAGCAGTAAATTGAAGTTGTGCATTTACTATTGCTGCACATAATACAATAATCAAAAAAATAGCAAATCTTCTCATCCCGCAATAACACCTTTTCTGTGATATATAAAGATTTCTAGACTTCAGTATTTTTTAATCTTTCTTCAGCAATTTTTATTGCTGCTTGTGAAGTTGGTATGTTTTCTTTTTCAGAATAATCAAAAATTAAATTTAAATTTTCACTTATTTCATCAATTTTTTTATAAACTTCAATTTCATTATACAATTTTCCTTTGGTTTTTGCAGCATACTCCATTGCTGCATTTATCACTCCGCCTGCATTTATTATAAAATCAGGAGCATACAGTATGTCTTTTTTATGTAAAGCTAGTCCGTCTTTTTTTTCATCCCATAATTGATTATTAGCGCTTCCTGCTATAATTGGGCATTTAAGCAAGGGTACTGTTTTTGAATTTAAAATACCGCCTAATGCGCATGGGGAAAAAATATCTGATTTTTCTGAATAAATCTGGTGGTCTGCAAAAACTGCTTTGCAAGAAACTTTTCCTTTTGCTAATCTTTGGACTTTTGCAACCTTATTTTTATCAATATCTGTAATTATTAAGTTTGCTCTTGTTTTAACTAAATGTTTTGCCAAAACCCAGCCGACATTTCCTAATCCTTGCAATGCAATTGTTTTTCCTTTTAAGTCTGTTGTTCCAAAAACACGTTTTGCACACACTTTCATTCCATCATATATGCCATAAGCAGTAAATGGTGATGGATTACCGCTTCCGCCTGTTTTTTTTGAACAGCAAACAACACAAACCTTTTTTGTATATTTTTTAACTTCTTCTTGCATAATATCCATATCCTGTTCGCTTGTTCCAACATCTTCTCCAGTAACAAAATTACCTTCTAGTTTTATTAGTGATCTTGCAAAAGCTCTTAAAAGAGGTCTTGATTTTTTTTGATTTTTATCAAGCCAAATAATAGCTTTACCACCGCCATGATTTAAGCCTACTGCAGCATTTTTATACGTCATTGCTTTGCTTAATCTTAAAACATCAATAATAGCATCTTCTTCTGTTTTAAACTGCCAAACACGCAATCCTCCAATAGAAGGCCCTCTAAATGTATTATGTACTGCTATAGTAAATCTTCCGTTTGTTTTTTTATCATAAAAAAAATGTAATTCTTCATGTTCAAAATGCTTCTGAATATTTTTCCAAACAACATTTTTTTTTATAAATTCATGAGATAGTTTTCCTTTAACCCAAGAAATATGCTTAATATTGCTTTTTTGCATTAATGAAAATATTGCCATTTTACTTCTTTTTATTGTTTTTTAGAGAGTCAGGTTTAAATATTTAATTGTTAATGCTATTATAATGAAAAATTTGCTTAAGACTTGGATTGCTAGTTCATTTACTTTCTTATTTGCTTTTTTATTTAATTTTGTTTGGGAAACACTTCATGCAGTTTACTTGTATAAAGATCATAACTTTTTAGCTTTGCCCTATGTAAGAATGGTTATGTATGCATCAACAGTTGATGCTAGCTTGATACTTTTAATATTTTTTAGTGGATATTTTTTATTTGGAAAAAAACATTGGCTTCAAAATTATAAACTAAAACAAAGTATTTTTACAATAATTTTTGCATTGCTTATCGCAATAATAATTGAAGTTAAAGCTGTTTACGTGTTTAAACAATGGTCTTATAATGCTTTAATGCCTGTAATTATGGGCATTGGTTTAAGCCCTTTAGTGCAGTTGGCTGTAACTGGCTGGTTAAGTATGCTTCTTACTTCAGTTTTGCTTTACAAAAAATATTAATCTATTCTATCAGGATTCTGATTGTTTCTCTTTGTACTTTTATTATGAGGTCTTTTATTTTCTTTAATTGTTGTAAATCAATGGTGGTTCCAACTCCATATGTTGAAAGTTCTCTGCTTTCTCTTACAGTCGGATTGATAATGTTCTTCTCAACATCAAGAGTATCAAATTGAGTAATCAAATCTTTATCCAAGCTCAGTTTCTCATTATTTATTAAAGTGAGCAAGATTGTTATTGTGCATGCCTGGTTTCTCGACTCGTAGCCGTGTTTGACTAACAGTGCCAAAAAGCAGTGGTAAATGGAGTAAAATCCAACATTAAGTGCCCAGTCATACTTTTTCAATTTTTCAAGAATCTGTACAACTTCATAATTATACTCTGATTTTTTAATGTGTTTTTGAGCCAATTCCAAATCAGGTTTGGTTTTTATCAGCCTTCTTGGATCTTTCAGGCACCATTTTAAATGTTCTTCTATTCGCGGCATTTTTGTATTATCTCAACATATTTTTCAGGGTTATGAAACACAAGAGTGTTTGAAAGTATATTGTAAAAAATCTTATTTTCCTTATTGGTTAAAATATCCTTTTCTGTGATATCCACATACCTTATCGGTTTTTCAATTAATCCAGACTTTCTTAATTCATCCTTTAATCTCTTAACATCTTTTGACTTATCCTTGTCGTACATAAGCAATACGTCTATGTCATTGAAATCTCTGGTTTTTATTGAGGATCCAAAAACTAATCCGAGTTGGATACAAGGCTTAAATTTGTTTAATCCATGAAGAGGCACAATCAGCCATTTAGGAAACTCTTTTTCTTCCAAGCTTAGCATGTATTCTATGAATTTTATGGCTAATTTATTGCCGTAATTATAAGAAAAATAAACTGCATTTCCTATCTTTTCTTTAACCAAAAGCATTTTGTTTGCTAAAAGATTGCATAATTTATTGGCGTGAGCGTGATTAATGTTTAATATTTTTGCCAATTGCCGTGCATTATGCTTATCTTTGTAGTGCTTGAAAAGGTATTTGGCTATCTTGATTTCAATCTTTGTAAATTGTATGTTTTTAGCATCCATTTGTATGTTTATAACATACGTTTATATTTAAACCTTTTGGTTATAAATTTATACGCTTCGCAGAATCAACTGAATCATCAACATTCTTAAGAAAAAAATCTAGGTAAATTAAGCTACCAATTTCAGCTTAGCGTTCATAATATTCTCCGAATCTTTCTGTTCTATTATCATTAAATATTTCATCGTAAATTACGTGATATTCGTATTCTGAATATCCTGCTTTTTTTAATTGTTCTTCAACATCTGGAATAGATTCTTTAATTGCATCATGCCAGTCTAGACCTTCTGCTTTATATTCCAAGCCTTTATTTTTTACAAATTCTGCACTTAATTTTGGCAGTATCAGCATTTTGTCAATGCTTTTGTTTTTCGTAAAATATTCTGAGATTGAAATTGTTATTAGCGGCATAAATGTTGCTGAAACAGCTGCAAAAATGCAAAAATAAATATTTTCTTTTATTTTTCTTCTCATACCACTAAAAAGAAAGAGTTTATTTAAAATGGTTTTGATTGGATGAATAAAAGGGTTCATTTCAGATCACTTAATGAAGTTACTGCAGCTAAATTATTACTTGCTATGATAAAATAATGCCCGACATAAATAACTCATAAAATTGTTATGTCTGGCAAACGCAAGAAAGTCAAAAACTTTCTGCGCACAGAAATGCATTGCATTTCTCGTGTATTAGTAAGCGATTTATTCTATGACTTACTTTTGTCGCTTACTAAAACATGGAAAAATTTATATAGTACAATTTTATAGTAAAATTGTACTATGAAGGATATATTGAGTACGGTTTTGGCGGAGTGGATCGAGAAAAAACTCCCTGATTTAATTGATAGAGATATAGACCTGAGTAATTATCTTTCATATCCTAAAAAAATTATCGTAATCAGTGGTTTCAGAAGAGTTGGAAAAACATATTTAACTTATCAGTTAATTAAAAAGCTTTTAAAAAATAAAAACAAAGAAGAAGTCATTTACTTAAATTTTGAAGATGAAAGAATTCCCACTAAAACAGAAGTATTATCAGAATTAATTCCTACTTTAAAAGAAAATTTTTCACATAAACCATACGTTTTTTTTTTAGATGAAATTCATGTAATACCTAATTGGAGTAAATGGTTAAGAAGAGTGCATGATAATCATGATTTCTTTTTATTTGTTACAGGATCTTCTTCTAAAATGTCGATAAAAGAGATTCCGACAGAATTAAGGGGCAGGTATATTTGTATTGAAGTTTTTCCTTTAACATTTGAAGAATTTTTAAATTTTAAAAAGATTGTTTTAAATAAAAAAAAATCAAAGAAGACTGAAGAGGAAAAAGCTATTATTTTAAAAGCGCTTAATGAATATGTAATATTCGGTGGTTTGCCAGCAGTTGTTCTTGAAAGTGAAAGTAGGAAAAAAGAATTGTTGCAAAACTATTATTGGTCGGTCGTTCACAGAGATATAATTGAAAGATTTAAAGTTAAGAATGAAGAAGGATTAAGATCTTTATTACGTCTTTTACTTAATTCTACTTCATATTCTGTTAGTAAATTATACAATACTCTTAAAAGCGCTCAAATAGAAATAGGTAAAACAACTATTTTGAATTATATTTTGTATATAGAAAATTCTTATTTTATGTTTTCAGTGCCAGTTTTATCAAAAAAAATAAAGAATCAATTACAATACCCCAGAAAAATTTATTTTACAGATACGGGTTTTATAACAGCATTATCTTTAAAATTTTCAGACAATATCGGACGACTTTATGAAAACTTAGTTTTTATAGAGTTAAAAAGAAGAAACAACCTACATCAAGAAATATATTATTGGAGATCTGAACAAAAAGAAGAAGTGGACTTTGTTATTAGAGAAGGATTGAAAACTAAACAGTTAATACAAGTATGTTATGATATTGATGATTATGCAGTGAAAAAAAGAGAGCTAAAAGCTTTGTTAAAAGCTTGCAGTGAATTGAAATGTAATAAATTACTTGTTATTACAAAATATAAAGAAGGTGAAGAAAAACTAAAGGGAAAAAAAATAAAATATGCTCCTTTATGGAAGTGGCTTCTTAAACTAGACTAGAAAACTCCCTAAATATTTATAAGTAAGATATTCTTTAAACTTGTATTCAAAGGGATGATGTTTGTCTAGAGAGTAAAGGATGATATTTGCATGAAAAAGGGGTTTATGAGTACAAAAAATGTATTAATCTTTATACTTGTTGCTGTTTTTTTTTCTAGTTTTGTTTTTGCTGCAAATTGTGCTGATGTTGCAGGTAATTCTTCTGGGCAGACAGGCTTTGTTAATAATGACCTTACTCTAACAGCAAATATTCTAAATATCAACGGAACTTGTTTTACTATTAATGCTTCTAATCTTTTGATTAATGGCGGGGGATTTAACATTTCTAGTAATGGTTCAGGCACTGGTTTATCTGATGTTGGTGGTTTTGATAATGTAACAATAAGAAATTTTGCTGGAATTCTTAACTTTACACATGGTATTAATTTATCTAGTGTAGAGAATGCTACAATATTTAATAATACTATTAGTAATGCTAATGCTGCTAATGGTTATGGGATTTATTTAAAATCAAATGCTAATTATAATAATATTTCTTCAAATACAATTAATACTTCAGGTAGTAATGGTTACGGGATTTATATTGATACAATAACTCAAAGAAATATCATCTTATCTAACAACATCAACACTTCTGGCGCTACTGCTTATGGTATTCTTTTGGATAATTCAAAGGAGCAGATTGTTTCAGGCAATACCATCAACACGTTCAATACTGATGGCTATGGCATTTATTTGTCAGGGAGTCCTTCAGGCAATAATGTTACAGGTAATGTTATTACTACTAGAGGTACTACTGCTTATCCTGTTGTATTAAGCACTCCTAGAGTATATAATAATATTAGCGACAATAATTTGACTAGCCACGCTAACACTGTTCATGGTGTTTTTTTTAATAATGCTCATAATCAGACTTTTTCTGGCAATAGAATAGAGACTAACGGTAGCAGCGCTGTGGGTGTTCGTTTACTAACCAGTAATCCAGAAAATAATACAATTCAATTAAACACAATTATTACCAATGGTACTAGTGCTTTTGGTATCGAACTCGTCAATCCTATCACTGTAACTAATAGATTCTTATCTAACAGAATTAACACTTCTGGCACTACTGCGTATGGTATTTATTTGCCTAACTCAAAGGAGCAGGTTGTTTCAGGTAACACAATTAACACGTTCAACACTGATGGTTATGGCATTTATTTGGAAGGGAGTGGTCCTTCAGGTAATAATGTTACTGGCAATGTTATAACTACCAGGGGCACTACTGCTTATCCTGTTGTATTAAGCACTCCTAGAGTATACAATAATATTAGCGACAATAATTTAACCAGCCACGCTAACACTGTTCATGGTGTTTTTTTTAACAATGCTCATAATCAAACTTTTTCTGGCAATAGAATAGAAACTAATGGCAGCAGCGCTGAGGGGGTTCATTTAATAACCAGCAACCCTGAGAACAACACAATAAGTCGTAATACAATTATTACCAATGGTACTGATGCTTACGGTATTTTAAGTAGTACTATTACTGTAACTAATAGGTTTTTATCCAACAAAATTAACACTTCTGGTGCTGCTGCTTATGGTATTTTTTTATCTAGTTCTGATTTTCATGTTGTTAATGGAAACATTATTAATGTTTTTGGGAGTGGCGCTGATAATCGTGGTATTGACATACGGACCGCGGATAGTAATAATGTTACTGGTAATATTGTGACCATGTTTGGTTCTGGTACGGGTGATATCACTAATTTCGGAATTGTACCAAATGGTGGCGCTCAATACAATAATGTCAGTGATAATAACGTGACTACTCACGGTAATAATGATCATGGTATTCTATTGCATAATTCACCTAATAATACTGTCAGCGGTAATCATATTGAGACTAATGGCAGTACTAGTTATGGTATTTATTTAGCTTCTAGTTCTGTTGAGAATATCACAATTAGTAGTAATACAATTATTACCAATGGTACTGATTCTTATGGAATTTATAGTCCATCTATCACTGCAACTAACAGATTCTTATCCAACAACATCAACACTTCAGGATCAACTGCTTATGGTATTTACTTATCTGGTTCTAATAATCATGTTCTTGAATCTAATAGTATTACAACTACTAGTGCTACCAATGCCTACGCTATATTTTTAGACAATGCTGACAATAATAATCTTACTGGTGACAAGCTTAATGCTACTAACAGTGCTGAGTTTAGATCAATATCAACTTCAACAGATAATAGAATACTTAATATGATTTTGTTGGGTGATGTTAATATAACTTCTTTTGAATTTAATGCAGTACAGTTTGATATTAATACTACGCCTCCAACACATTCAGTATTATTGGGAAACCTTACAGACTTTATTGATATCAGCCAGACCAGCGCTGGTGGGTATATTGATTTTAATCTGTCGTATACTGCTAATGATGTTAATCAGGTTATTGAAAACACAATTAAAATGTTCAGGTTTAATTCTACTTCAAATGCTTATGAAAATATAACAACTTTCAGTCTTGATACAACAAACAATATAGTAAGATCAGGCAATGTAACTAGCTTTTCTATTTTCACTGCTCTTGGTGATCTTATTTGTGCTTCTAGAAATGGAAATATTACTTTAGATAAAAATCTTAATAATATTAATGGCACTTGTATGACAATCAATGCTTCAAATATAATCCTGGAAGGTGCTGGTTTTAATTTAACAGGAAACACCACAGGCATGGGTTTTTTCAGCAACAGCAGCTTTACTAATATAACTATTAGAAATTTTGGTGGAATCAATAATTTTACAATGGGTATAAACTTTACTGGAGTTACTGGCTCAACTATTTTTAATAATACTATAATTGGCGCTGATGTTGCTAATGCTTATGGAATCTTGCTTGATGCAAAATCTAACAATAATAATATATCTAATAATTTTATTAATACTTCTGGCACTGAATCAAGCGGCATCAGGCTTTTTAATTCTTTTAATAACACTATAGTGTCTAATAAGTTGAATCTTTCTGGAACTAATGGCGCAATAACTATGTCAGCTACTTCTGCAAATAATAATGTTTCATATAATGTTATGTTGACTGTTGGCGCTGGAGGCACTTATGGGATTCATTTAGCTACTGCAAATAATAATACTCTTGCATTTAATAATGTAACAACTACTGGAGGAACTGCGCATGGCATTTTCTTTTCATCAAACTCGCATAATAATAGCATACAATCAAATATTGTTAATACTACTGGCAGTAGTTCTGATGGAATGCAGTTTTCAACTTCTAATAACAACACAATCCTGTTAAATAACATAACCACCACCAGCACTAGCGCTGATGGTATAGATCTTTTATCAAATGCTGATTTTAACAATATAACAGCCAATACAATAACTACTTCTGGAGATAGTTCTAATGGAATTATTCTTAGCAGTGGTGATAATGACAACACTGTTAGGTTGAATAATATAACTACTCAGGGAGCTCTTGCCAGAGGAATTAGTATTGCAAGTTCTGTAAGAAATAATTTTTCAGCAAATATTATCAAGACTAATCATTCAACCAGTGATGGTATTTTTATAAGCAGCACTTCAGATAATAATAAATTTGTTAATGATCAGGTTAATGCTACTAATAGCTCTGAAATATTTGTTCTTTCATCTAGCAGTACTGTTTTGAGTAATGTTTTATTGTTGAGTTTATCTAATTTTTCCTCAGAGCTTATTGAAAATGTTAGTGTTAATGTAAACTTAACGCCTTCTGCGCATGAAAATAGAAAGAACTTGTCAGATTTCTTTATTATCAACACTACTGGAGGTAATAGTATAATTAATTTTAATGTAAGTTATGATTCAAGTGAAACTATTGGCATTATAGAAAGCACTATTCGAATTTTCAGGTTTAATGAAACATCCAACCAGTACGAATCATTATCTGCTTCTAGTGTTGATACAACTAATAATTTTATTTCTTCAGGCAATATTACCAGCTTTTCTTTATTTGCTTCTCTTGGACAGTTTATTTGCAGCGCTTGGAGTGAAGGCTTTACTATGGATCAAAACTTTACAAATGTTAATGGTACATGTATTTCAGTTAATGCTTCTAATATTGTGATTAATGGTGGTGGATTTATGATTTCAGGCAATGGCAGTGGTATTGGCATGGGTGTTAACAATACTGCTGGTTTTGATAATGTAACAATAAGAAACTTCGTGAATATTTTAAATTTCAGCGCTGGATTTAATTTTTCAAATTCAGAAAACTCAACAATCTTCAATAACACAATAATTAGCGCAAATGCAGCCAATAGTCGTGGAATTCAATTACAGAATTCTAACTTAACAAACATAACCTCAAACAATATTAATACTTCTAACACTAATAGCCAGGGAATTTTGTTGTTAACATCTTATTCTAACACAATATTTTCAAATATTATTAATACTAGCGGCATAGGATCTTATGGATTGATTTTTAATTCTTCTTCAAACTCAAACAATATTAGTTCTAACTTGATTAATACAACTGGTGAAAACAGCAGTGGAATATTTGTTCAGTCTTCTAATTCAAGTAATTTCTCTAATAATATTATTATAACAAGCCATAGCATTGGCGCTTATGGAATATTTTTAGACACAGCAGATAATAATTCTTTTACTGCTGAACAAGTTAATGCTAGTGGCAGTGAAGAAATATTTGTGAGAACAGCATTTACTGTCAAGAACAGCTTTAAAAATATTATATTATTAGGTGATCCTAATTTTACAACAAGCGATATTGCAGGTGTTTCAATAAATGTTAATACAACACCTCCGCTTAGCACTAGAAAAAATTTATCAGATTTCTTAACTATAAATAGTACAGCAACAGGCGGATTTATTAATTTCAATCTTAGCTATACTAGTGCAGATATTATTGGTATTGTTGAAGCTAACCTTAGGATGTTCAAGTATAATGAAACCACCTTAGTTTATGATCTTTTATCTTCATCAAGTGTAGATATTGTAAATAATGTTGTTTCTTCAGGAAATATTACCAGCTTTTCTTTATTTGCTCCGCTGGAAAATATAATTGCAGCTGCTGGGGGTGGCGAAGAAAAAGTAGCTCCTAAAATTGCTCAAGGAGATCTTATTGCAAATCTTATTGGTGAGGTTGCAGCTGTTACAGTTCAAACAGGAAAACAAATAAGAACTGTTCTTATTTCAAAAGAAGTATTTGATAAAGCAAAATTTCCCTTTTACCTGAATGATAAATCACTGCACTCAATTGTTGTTGAAAAAGTTGATGTCCTAAATCAAAAAGCAGTTTTAACACTTTCAAGCAATCCTATAACTGTAAACATGAAGGCAGGAGATGCTAAAAAGTTTGACTTAAATGAAAATGGTTATTATGATACTGGATTATTGCTGGAAAATGTTTTAGAAAGTGGCAAAGGAGTAACTGTGCTTATTACTCCTTTGGAAGAAAGTGAACGTGTAAAAAAAGAATCTAGAGAAAAAATAGTTAAAGAAGCAGTGAAAGAGCCAGAATTTAAAGCAGAACAGTTTAATAATTTGATAACTGGAAATATTGTTAAAGAACTTGGCGCTGTTAGCGCTGGATGGCTTGCCAAGCTGAAAAGCATGTTAAAAATAGCTGAATTTTACATGAAAGAATTATCTGAATTTATTGATAAATATGTTCTTGTTTATTTCAATAAATATACAAATTATTTAGATAATAATTTAGCAAAATCAATAATTTTTGTTGCACTAAGCTTCATTTTAGTAATAACTTCAGTAATAATTATTCACAATAAAAAAAAGCCTCCAAAGCCTAAATCTGGATTAAGATACCTGCTTAACAAATAAAACATTCAAATAGACAAAACAATAGTATCAAAAGATAATTTTCTCAGTTTGACTGAAAGGAAAAAACTAAGCCAAAAAAAAAGAAAGATGCTGAGAATTAACTGTTATGGTTAATGTACTTGAATTAATTAACGAGCTTGAACAATTTGACAATAAACATGGCTATAGAATGAGTTACGAACAGGTTTCTCATCAATTATTTCCAATAGTAGAATTAATTGTTAAAAAAGGTGAAGAATTATTACCTTACCTGCATGAATTAATTAAATACGAAGAGACTTGGAGCTGTTTATTTGCGCTCATGGCTTTAAAAGATATTAAGAACCCGCAATCAGTTCCATATTTGATAGACTTCCTAAAAAGAACTAATGACAGTGATTACTATAAATCTGGTGAAGAGGCAATGTTTGCTCTTACTGAAATTAAAGATGAACGTGTTTATTCGTATATGGTCTTTATTCTTGAAGATTATACGAATAATCCTGAAAAATATAATGAATGGTTTTCTATTGACGCATGGTGTTTTGATTTTACAGAGCAAGGAAATAAAGAAGTTTTGCCTCTTCTTAAAAGAGTTCTTGATATGCCAAACTTAACAGATGATGAACAAATTGAAATAAAAGACACTATAGAAGCTTTAGAAGATCCTGAAAAATGGCAACGAAAGATTGAAACTGATATTCAAATACTTAAGAAAAAAATCGGAAGAAATGAACCTTGTCCATTCGGTTCAGGAAAGAAGTACAAAAAGTGCTGTTTAAACTAAAAATCCTCCCTTGAGGATGCATTACCGTTTATTTGATTTTTAGAGTCCAGCCATCATAATAGCTTAGGCTTTTCTCACTTCTTATGGTAAAAGTTTTCTTTTTCTTCTTCTTTTTAGCTTCTTCATCTTTTTTATAAAAAGAAATTAATAAAAAATATCTGGCAAGATTTTGAAAAAATAATATTGCTCAACAATTGGCAAAGAAACAAAGTACAAATATCAAATTACACACTGCTAAAAGAATCAGGATTAGAAAAAGACAAAAATAAGTTATAGAAATAGTTTGTCTTTGTCAAGAACTACTTACTAAAGTAGGTAGCGTGTTTACACACAGCTACTAAATGATTAAGTAGTTCTTGATCACACCAAGATTCCAGTACTAAACCACTA
>JACPID010000017.1 GCA_016188265.1 Candidatus Woesearchaeota archaeon
TGGGCCCGGCCAGATTTGAACTGGCGACCTTCTCGAATTTGAGTTATGCACTCGTCAACGAGATGTCATAACCACTAGACCACGGACCCAAAAATTTTATTAGGTTCATAGGCTTTAAATTGTTCTGGCATATGCCAAATAGTTTGAATTCTTTTTAAATATATTGCGCTTAAGTATGTGGAAAGCTCTATCTTTTTGTTCTATAGTAAATGACATAATTATTTGTACAAAATTGTCATATGTAATTCGCTGTTACAAATGGCATGGCTTTTTTCTCCGGCCCTTGCATGGCCAGGGACCGGAGAAAAAAGATAATTCTTATCATGACAACTAAAAAACTCTGTAACAGCCGCAAAAAGATAAGTTTATATATAAGTTTTAATAATTATGTATAATTATAGGGATATGTATGAGATTGTTAATAACTAAACACGCTAAAGAAAGGATGGCGGATAAAGCAACAAGTAAAGAAATGATAATTGAAGCTATTAAAAAAGGAGCTAAAATTAAGCAAACAAACGGATATTTAGCTTCTTATGGATATATTAAAGTTGCCTATAAAATTATAGATAAAGATTATTATAAAATTAAAACAGTTTTTATTGAGTAAGGTGATAAAATGAATAGAACAAAATGTGATGAGTGTGGTGGAAAGATTATTAAGAATACAGTTGATTTTAGTTTGTATGGCATAAGTTTAGGTAAATTCAATGCTGAAGTATGCACAAAATGTGGTGAAGAATGTTTTGATGAGGAAACAAGTGATATGATAGATGAAGCTGCTAAAGCAAAGGGATTATGGGGTTTAGGCGCTAAAAGCAAAGTTGGCATTGCAGGGGATAGCTTTATAATTAGAGTAAATAAAAAACTTGCAAAATTTCTTGACTTAAAAAAAGGTGAAGAAGTTTCTTTGCGTCCAGAAACTAAAAATAAGCTAATTATTGAAGTATGATAAAGAAATGAAAAAACGCTTTATTCTTTAATGGAGTTTTTTTTTATTGTTACTATTTTTTTGTATAATAATGAATTAGGAATAAATATAGCATCATTATTCTTTGTTATTATTTTTGTTTCAAGAACACCAACTAGTTCTACTTTTCCTTCAACATCTCCGATTACTATTAAATTACCTGCTTTAATTTTTTCTTTTTTAAATGCAAGAATTCCTGAAATAACATTAGGAATAAAATCTTTAATTCCTAAAAATAATGCAATTACAAAAAATAAAAGTATTGCTCCTGAAACAATATACAAGATAATAACTGTTAATCCTAATTGGTCTATTGCAACAACAATTGCAATAAAATAAACAAACCACTCAACAATTTTTGACAATGCTTCTTCTAAACAGTATTTAAAACCAGCTTTTTTAACAAATTTATTTAATTCAGCTTCATGAAGAAAATTATGCAATAATCTTCCAAATAATTTTCCAAAAATAAAACCTATAAATATAATAACAATAGCAACTATAATACGAGTTAAAAACTCACCTAATCTTGTAATTAACCAGTCAAATCCGACCATAATATAAAAGTTTTTATAGAGTTTTTAAAACTTCTTAATAATAATGGTAGATTATCACAAACAAATAGAAGAACTTGAAGCTGAAATGCGTAAAACTCAGTACAATAAAGCTACTGAGCATCATTTTGGAGTTATTAAAGCCAGAATTGCAAAGTTGCGTGAAGCTATAGAAAAAAAACAAGCAAGCAAAAAAGCAGGAGAAGGTTTTTCTGTTAAAAAAAGTGGAAACGCAACAGTAGTATTATTGGGATTTCCATCTGTAGGAAAAAGCACTCTATTAAACAAAATAACTGGAGCTAATTCAGAAGTAGGGGCTTATGAATTTACAACACTCACAGTTATTCCGGGAGTACTAGAGTATAATCATGCAAAAATACAAATTTTAGATGTTCCAGGAATACTAGAAGGAGCTTCAAAAGGCAGAGGCAGAGGTAAAGAAGTATTATCAATGATCAGAGCTGCAGACCTTGTATTAATTCTTATCGATGCATTACACCCCGAACATTACTCAGTTGTACTTAAAGAAATTGCAGCAACAGGAATCAGAATAAATCAGCAGCCTCCTGATATTAAGATAATCAAAAAAGCCAGAGGTGGAATAAATATTGGCAGCACTGTGAAGCTTTCTTTAAATAAAGAAACAATTGAAGGAATACTAAAAGAATTCAAACTTAACAATGCAGATATCATAATAAGGCAAAATGCAACCATAGACCAACTTATTGATGCAGTTGAAAAAAACAAATCATACCTTCCCGCAGTATCAATTATAACTAAAGCAGATCTGGTTAATGAAGACCAATTAAATAAATTAATTGAAAAAATAAAACCTGACCTGGTAATTAGTGCTCAAAAAGAAAAAAATATTGAAGAATTAAAAAAAATAATCTATCAAAAATTAAGGTTTATTAGAATTTACTTAAAAGAAATTGGAAAAAAAGCAGATTTAGAAGAACCGCTAATTGTACGCAAAGGCGCAACAATTGAAGCAATCTGCAAAAATATACATAGAGATTTGATTAAAAGGTTCAAGTATGCACGCATATGGGGATTTTCAGTAAAGTTTCCAGGACAAATTGTTAAAAACCTTAACAAAGAACTAGATGATAAAGATATTATAGAAATTCACACAACATGATTAAACTTCCATATGCTCAAGAGAGCTTTTTGGCTCAGTGCCTTCCTCATATTTATTAAGAAGCTCAATAAGTTCTTCAAAAGGATCTTTTTCTTTCTTTTTTGAAACCTTTTTTTTTACAGGCATAATTTAACTAGCATACATGTTATATTTATTCTTTTCTTAGTTGAGGACATAAGTAAAGCATTATTATTTAGCCTCAACTAAGTTGAAAAAGACATTTGCATTTTCGATTGAATCTTGGTATGCTCAAGAACCACTGGATGCTGAAACCGAAGTTTCATGCCACTGGTCTATTGACCAGTGGTTCTTGACAATAGAAAAAATTTGTTTCTTTTATGCCCCTGTAGTATAGCTTGGATAGTACACAGGCCTGCGATAATGCAAATAAGTTTTTTGCAAACAGCCTGTAGCCGGAGTTCAAATCTCCGCAGGGGCGTATTGAATTAAAGCTTCAAAAACTACACAAAGATCTTTAGCTCTTAAGAAAATTAAAGTTTCACGAGTTTAAGTTTGAGTGAATTTTAGCTATTTGCTATAATGTTCTTATTTAAAGTGAATTCTTCAAACCTTGCAGTGTGTAATATCCTAAATTATCGGTAAATGCATAGCAGGGTTTGTAATATCCTTCTTCCATTGTTACATCAATTTTTACCAGTGCAATATCATATTTTTTACAAAATTTGTTAATGTACGACATTGCTGTGATTAATTGTTTTTTAAATTCTGGACTTGTCTTGTCGCCGCTTATTCTGAATAAGTTTTCTTCCAGTTCTTCAAACTTTTTAGTGATATTTTCTGTCATTTTATTCACACAATCCTTTAAACTTTCTTCTTCATTTAAACTAAACTGCTTCGACTTGTTCTTGAAGTGCTTCTTCTTTTGGAAGTGGTCTTTTGATTGTTATTGGAAGCAAGTCTTTTTCAAGTTCAAGTTTTGCTATTTCTATTGAGTTAAATCTTATTTTTTCAAGATTTTCTTCGCTTAATTTTATCAAGATTGGAGCTCCTGATGAGATTTGTAATGCTCTGCTTCCTATTAATCTTGCAAGTTCAAATTTAGTATAACTTGGTTTTTCATTTGTCATTTTTTTTTCTCATTTATATTATTTTTCTTAGTTCTGTTGCTTTTTTCATAGCAATTTTTACCATTTTATCAATGTCATCTATGCTTAAAGGTTCTTTGCCGCCTTTTTGTAAAGCACATAATACATTATCTTTGGTTATTGCAACAGTTAATCTTGAATCTGCTAATTTTTCTTCTTCAGATAATGGATCAACTAGAAAGTATTTTCCTATTTTGTAAACAGTTACAGGTAATGGTTCGCGGATTATTGGTAGGTGTGTTTTTGTTTTTTCTTCGTAATACAAAATGCCTTCTTCATATTTTGGAAAAACTGTTTGTTTAAGAGCAATTAATGCTCCAAGGCCGCTTGCATCTAATAAATTACCCTCGTCATTTATTGAGCATATATCAATGATTACGCTCCAAACTTTTTCACCTTTAGTAACACACAATTTTTTAACATCAATTGCTTTAGCTTCACGAATTCCTCTGTCAATTACGCGTGCTAATTCTATTGCCTTTTCACCAGGAGGGCCTGGTTCGAATTCTGGATTTGATAAAGGGCGTAATTCTGTGTTAACCATTAAATTGCCAGAATCAGGAGTGTCAGGGTATGGTGTTTCAACACCCATTTTTACACCAACAATAACTTCAGTGTTTCCTATTTTTACACTGCAGCTTCCTTCAGCAGATTTAGAAACATCTTTTTCTAAAATTATAGGTCTAAAATTAGTAAGGCCTCTGCCATCATAACGAATGCCTTTTTCTAGCGCTTTAAGCAAATGTGATTTTTGATCTTTCATTGTTTATATTGCTCCTTTAATGCTTTTTTTTGAAGTTCATAAATTTGTTTACAAACTTTTTTTGCAAGCTGCAAGGCATTATTCAAGTCTTCAGGTGAAACTTCACCATCCATTTGAAGTAATGTTATTTGTCCTGAATTTGGAAGTATTGCCACAGGTATATCTGTGCATCCTTCTTCGTAAGATTCTTCATCATAAGTGAGATCTGCAACAATTTTATCACCAACTTTGCCAACAGCAACTGCACTTACAAGATCTTTCATATGAAGTCCTGCATCAGCAAGCGCCATGCTTGCTGCAGTTATTGCAGCACATCTTGTTCCTGCATCTGTTTGAGGAAGATCAACAAATACATCAATAACTGTATTTGGATAATCTTTCAAGTCAAGAACAGGAAGTAATGAATTTTCCATGACCATGCTTATTTCTTTAGACCTTCGCGATCCTCCGGGCCTTACTCTTTCACCATGTCCTGAAAAAGGCAGCATGTTGTAATCACAGCGCAAAATTCCACTGCTTGGATTTTGTAAAAATTTAGGATGTAAATCTCTAGGACCATACACTGCAGCTATTGCAACTGTTTTTCCAATTTTAAACAATGCACTTCCATCTGCACGGGGAACCACTCCTACTTTTGCTTCCATTGGACGTAATTCTTCCCAATCACGGTTGTCGAATCTTTTCTTGTAAACCATTATTTAGCCTCCAAAAAAACTTTAATTATTTCTGTTAATCCTTGCAAGTGAGCTTGTTTTTCAACCATGCGAATTGCTTGCACTGCTTTAACTTCACATTCAGGCTCTCCATTTATCCAAACCCAGCCATTTTGTCCTACAACAATATTGCATCCTGTTTTTTGTTTTATTAGTGTTACCATGCTTCCTTCTTTGCCAATTATTCTAGGCACTTTAAATGGATTAACTGTAATAATACGTCCTCCTCTGAGAGTCATAAGACCAGGGCCTATCATTGTTATGTCAACAAGTTTTTGGCTTGTTACTTTAGTTATTTTTGTAACTACAAAGTCTTCTAAATCATAATATTTTGTTAAATTTTCACCTTTTGCTATAAACTCACTTGAAGCATCTTTTAATGTTAATACTGCATTGTATGCTGAATTAATATCTAATTTCCATCCAGATAACAATACATCAATTACTTTTCCAATCACACGATCATTGACTTTTGGAATATAACGTCCAGATAATGGAATAAGTTTTATTACATTTTTATCAACACTTATCATACCAAGCCTTTCTGCTCGTATTAATTCACCATCGCGATATATTCCTTTGCTTGGAATAAATCCCATACCTTCTGCTAATAATTCTCCAGGAACAACAATTGATCTGTCTTGCACGTATAATTTTTCTTTTGCAGTGTTTTTTTCTATCATTTATGAGCTCCTAAAAGATTTTTTTATTTTAATGTTTTTTTTATTTCCTTTAATACTACTTCAATTTTATCTTTTGAAAGAGGTTGGTATTTTCTTTCTTTGGTTGTAATTTGTGCTGCTTCTATTCTTTCAGCAGACAGTTCTTTTCCTACAACACTTAGAATAGCTTTAATTCCTAAACGAAGACCATCTTGAAGATTCATGTTTTCATTATACTCTTTTGATAAAAGTTCTTCAACTTCAGGTTCCCCTTCGCCAATTACTGTTGCTTTAAATTGAAAGTATATTCCAGTAGGATCTGTTTCAAATAATTTTGGACCGTCAGTATCAACACCTGCAACTAAAAGAGAAACTCCAAATGGCCTTAAGCCTCCTGATTGTGTGCATACTTGTTTTAAGGCACAAATATCTTTAACAACTGCAATAGTATCAATTGGAGAATTGTATGTTACTCTATGTTGTTGTGCTTTAACTTGTGCACGCTCTACAAGAACTCTTGCATCAGACAATATTCCTGAAGCTGCACTGCTTATGTGATCATCTATTTGAAATAATTTTTCAACACTTTCAGGAATTATTAATTTATCAACAATTCGTTTGTCTGCAATAAGAAGAACTCCGTCTTTGCATACAATGCCAATTGTCGTACTGCCTTGTCTTACTGTTTTTTTAGCATACTCAACTTGCAATAATCTTCCGTCAGGAGAAAACATTGTTATTGCACGATCATAACCCATTAATTGATGTTGCATTTGTTGCATTTTAGCACCTCATTAACCAGCAATTTTGTTTTTTACTTTATTTAAAACTCCACTTACACTTAAGCTTCTCATTATTACTTGTTCTTGATCAATTGAACTTACAAGTGTTAGTGCTGCACGAAGATCGTCAACATGTAAATTATTTATTCTGATTATTCCTTTATTTTTAGAAAATGTATCAAATAATGGAAGTAATCCTGCATGTGCAAGATTAAGTTCTCCGTGAAATTGTGTATAATTATGAGTTAATGAGTTTATTATGCTTTTTGCATCATGTTGTTTATTTGATAAAATTTCAAATAATACATATCGCTTTTTCTCTCTCAAACTAGGTAATAATTGTTTAAGTTTTTTCATATCTTTAAAAACACCTTTCATGATCTTTCATGTGGTGAGAAAAAAATATTTTTTTCAGCTCGCTACTTTTCTCACTTCTATAAACCAGAGAATTGCATTTATTTAAATAGTTTGTGGTTTATAACAATTATTTTAAATATGGAAAATTATGCTACTTTTATTGCGTATTCTCCCTTAGCAGAAATACCTATGTTTTTAGCAACAAGTGATAAACTTGCATCTAATATTAACAAGCGCCCTTTCCAATTATTTGAAAATTGAGCAGTACGGCATACTGGGCATTCATTGCCTTCAACAAATAACTTACAGCTTTTGCATACTTTCTTCTTCATTTTTTATCACTTTTTTCTTTCTTAGGCTTTTCCTTTTCTTTAGCTGGTTCTTTAGATAATGCTTCTATCCATTCAAGTTTACCTAGGTTTGGTTGTCTCATTGTAAGACCTATTTTTGGATTTGTTATTTCTTTAAATGAAACTGCAATAACTCTTGCTCTGCATAAATCATTTACTTTAAGCACTTGTTTTGTATCTCTGCCAGTAAGAACTTTTTCTTTGGAAAAGCTCACAAAATCATCCATTGTTTGAGAAACATGGATCATTCCATCAATCGGCCCCATTGTTATAAATGCTCCAAAATCAGTAATATCTTTTATTCTTCCCAATATTACTTCTTGCAATTCAGGCCTGTATACTAATAAATCAAAGGCAGTATCATAGTAAGATGCTCCATCTCCTGGAATAACAACACCTTCGCCAATATCTTTAACTTCAACAACATCAACAGCAATGCCTATATTAGCATCGATAAAACCTGTGAATTTTTGCTGAATGCTTTTTCTAACAGATTCTGTTATGTCATTACCAAAATTAATAGGTGGAACTCTTATATGATCTTTTATAGTAACAGTGTAAAACATAAATGTAGAAATATAAAAGGTTTTTTAAAACTTTCTCCCGCAAGCTTTAAAAATAACTGATAATTCCAGTTATAAAATGGTTGAATTTAAAATAATAAGCCAACAAAACAATAAAGTTATTGGAAGAAAAGAAATAATTGCTGAACTTCCATTTCAAGGACCAACCCCTTCACTAAAAGATGTACAAAACTGGCTTGCTAAAGATCAAAAAGTAGATTCAAAACAAGTTATTGTTCATCATGTTTATACTAAATTTGGAGTAACAAAAGCAGTTGTTCACGCACGAATTTATGATTCTTCAGATACTGCAAAATTTTTAGAAAAAATTGAAGAAGTAAAGCCTAAAGAAGTAAAAACCGAAGCTCCTAAAGAAGAAACTGCTGCCAAAGCAGAAACTAAAGCAAAATAAAAAAAAAATGCCTAAGAAACAAAGAAAGCCAAAAAAACCATTAACCTTGTACAAAAGATATAAAAAATTAGGCGATGGAATTGAAAGAACAAATAAATTTTGTCCTAAATGTGGTAAAGGATTTTTCTTGGCTCAGCACAATAATAGAGTATCATGTGGAAATTGTGCATATACTGAATTTCAGAAAAAGTAAATTCTTTTATAGATTAATGTATTAAATATTAATATGAATAAATTATTATTCGGAACAGCAGGCATTCCATGTTCTACTCCTAAACCTTCTGATACCATAAAAGGAATTGAACAAGTTAAAAAATTGGGGCTTGATACTATGGAGTTAGAATTTGTTAGAAGTATTAATATTAAAGAAGATAAAGCTGAACAAGTAAGATCTGTTGCTAAAAAAAATGAAGTTGTTCTAACATGCCATGGACAATATTTTGTAAACTTAAATGCTCATGAAAAATCAGTTCTTGAAGCAAGTAAAAAAAGAATTATTGACGCATGTAAAATAGCAGATAAAGCAGGTGTTTGGAGCATTTGCTACCACATGGCATATTATATGAAAGATGCGAAAAAAATTGCTTATGAACAAATTAAAAAAGCAGTTAAAGAAATTTTGCAAAAACTTGAAAATAATGGAATAAATATTTGGCTGCGTCCAGAAACAGGAGGAAAGCTATCTCAATTTGGTGAAATAGATGAATTAATTAAGTTAAGTCAAGATTTTCAGCAAGTGCTTCCTTGCATTGATTGGGCGCATCATTATTCAAGATCTCTTGGAAAAATAAATTCTTATGAAAGATTTCGTGAAATAGCCATAGAGCTTGAGAAACATTTAGGAAGAAACGCGCTAGATAACATGCATTGCCATATGGAAGGAATTGAATACACTGATAAAGGAGAAAAAAATCATGTAAATCTAAAAGACTGTCCAATAGATTACAAAGCAGTTGTTAAAGTGTGGAAAGAATTTAAGATGAAAGGAGTAATAACATGCGAAAGCCCAAATATTGAAGAAGATGCATTATTATTGAAGAAAACTTATGAAAATAATTAAAATGCCAAAATTGCCAATATGGGAATGCGCTGAATGCACTTGGTCTGTAGAATTAGAATATCCTCCTGTTAAATGTCCAAGATGCAAAAAACCTTGGCAAACATTTTCTGGAAAACTGAAAAAAACAGGAGAAAAAAAGTGGAAGTGCATGGTTTGTGGTTATATTCATACAGGAGAAGCGCCGCCAGCAACATGCCCTAAATGCAGGGCAAGTTATGAAGAATTTACAGAAATAAAATGATGAACAAAAAAACAAGTCATGGAACATTTAAACAACTTGACAAAGAAAATTTAGGCGAAGAACAAACAAAAGTCATTCTTCTTTCAGGATTTTCTGATAAACAAGTAAATGAAGTTATTGATCATTACAGAACAAATACAAATTTACCTCAAACTATTTTTGCAGTTGTAACACTAAAATCCAAATTAATGCGATTGCATGAATTGCTTAAAGAGCTGAAAAGAGAACAGCAAGCAATGAAAGAAAAAAAATAATTTTAATTACATTTGCTTTAGTGTTTTTTTATTATTACTGAAACCAATAGTTGTATTTATTTCTTCAGCATAAAATCCTTGTTTAAGTCCAAGTCTTAATTCTAAATCGTGTACAATTTGGTAAAGAGTTGTTTTCATTAGTGAGTCATCAACAATATATCCGATGTCAGATAGTTCAGCGTTCATTTTTTTCAAGAATTCCGGTGAATAAACGGCATTAAAAAAATTCAGATATGATTTTTGTGAGTATAAATCATAAACTTCTTTAAGAAATTGCCTTTGTTTTCCATTTAATTGATCTACATAAAGCTTTTTCCCTGATAGTGTTTGATAAAATAAAGCCATATTGATATTGTATACTTAGTTTTTTTAAAAAGTTTACTAATCATGAATTGATTTAACATCTTTTAATCTTTTTTTTGCAGGTATTGCAGTGTTAAAATATTGGAAAAAAATATTATGCAACCATCTTATCCATTCTTCATCATAAACAGTGTAAAATACAAAAGTCTTTTTTGGAAAACCTCCAATGCTTTCTTCTACTTTTTTAATTTCCTTAAATCTTGCAAGTTTACTATCAATGACAAAAGCTCGCAAGGGTTGTTCGCAATGACGTATATCAACAAGTTCTTTGCCAAGCTGCTCATTAATTGCATCAATTTCTTCTATGTTATCTGTTTTACCAAGCTCTATCAGCGTCAGAATTTTAACGCGAACACCCCTTTGAACAAGCTCTTTAAGCGCCTGTATAAGCGACGTATTGCCATACCGGAGGTGCGCCCATGACAACTTGCCACCAAATATAAGCACTTGATCTTTAGCTTTAGAAAACAAAGAAACAACATCCTGCTGAATTATTTGGGCAGGATCTGTGAGTGTTTCTCTAAATGCATGCCTTTTATTCTCAGGAATGTACTGGTAGATATCAAAAGGAGAAAAATCATATTTATCTTTACCCTGTATTATTGAATTATACAACTTTTCTTGAATCCGAGAAGCATGTATTTGCTCAACATGACTCCAATAAGCTATTTTTAGCGCACCTCTAGTTCCGCCTCTAAATGTGCGCACTTTGATTGTGCCTTCTTCTTGTTCAATCTGTGCTATATAACGATTTGCAGTAACCCAACTAATTCCGAGATATTGAGATATCTCTTGTACTGTACGCGGTTTTGTATATACAAACCCGTTTACTTTTTCTATCAGCTCTTTTTTCAACACCATACTATCATAGTGGTGGTGTCGTTGCCCCTAAATACTTTTATTTACTTATACAGTGTTTTATTCTATATAAATGTTTTGTAAAAACTAAAACACTCTGGTCTTTTTTTGTATAGTAATAATATTATAAAACAAAACTCTGTTATAAGTTTAGATGATAAAAAGACAAACAGAGGTGGCATACCATGAACCATGTGGTAGAACCAGTAAAGTTTGTCTTCTTAGGTCAACGAAGTGGGGAAAGTTTGGTAATAGAATTAACAGCCAATATGGAACACTTGCGAGAAGAGTTAATACGCATTGTTCAAAAATATGGGCTGCGTAAACGTATTACTAAAACTGAACAGTATGGCGACATAGTCTTCGTAAAGGATTAAAACCAGGGGTGCTCGCGGCAAGGAAAAAAAAGAGGGGGTGAGCTTTTTTTTAAGCCAATAATTAAAACAACAAAATTTTACTAATTACAAACTGCATAATCACGCATTATCATATTCCTCAAACTCACATCCAAACCTCTCGAGCGCGGTACGTACCTTCGTGTTGTTGCTCAATAACTTAATAATACCGGCAGTTAATGGTGGTTGACTGCCGGAACCGCGCTTTACACTTTCAAACACAAAGATCCTATCAAATGTAAGTTTTTATTTAATTCAACATGTATCTTCTATTTTTATGCTAATTTAACTTAAAAGTATTGTTCTTGAGGGTATTATTCCACTTAAGGATAGTTCTATGATTACAAATAAGATATAAATTATTATTAGTGTTATTCCGTGGATTGTTGTTAGTTTTACTCTTGCATAAATTGAGTTTTTTCAGTTATTACTTTGCTTCTTTTATAACTAAAATTTATAACTAAAAAGCGATTTCTTTTATTGATCTTATTTTTTCTTCTTTTTTTTAGATAATAGAACTAGTTTTTTTACTTTTGAAGTTTTGCTTTTTTTACTAGCAGAACGTCCTTTTTTCTTTGTTTTTTTAGGTGCTTTCTTTCTCTTTTTTGCCATACTACAAACTCCAAATTTAAAACTCTATATTTTAGTCTTTAGTGACTCTGGACTCGGTGAAAAAGTGCCTTAAGCAACTACCGATCAAACTTAACCTCTCGGCTTGTTTTAAAGGTTATCTTCTTCGCGCCGTAAACAAGCTTAACAAGCATAGGTTTCGTATGGTGAGTTATAGTCCAGCCACCATATTAATGGCTCATGCTTGCCATAGGCATTTACAGTCACGCTCTTTTCAGAGCAACCGAACAGTCCGTGTCAGAGTTATTAATTATAATACTGGTTGTTAATAAAGATTTCTAGAATGTTGAATATATATTATAATAGTGCATATAATAGTGAAATATTAGTGTTTAAAAAATGGTTTATAATTTTCTGACAGATCTCTTAGATCTTTTTTTGCTTGTGCTTTAATTGTTTCGTAACTAAAAAAATTTTGTGGATGTGGATTAAAAAAAGCATAATAAGTCTTTGAGATTTCAATAAATTTATTCCATAAATCTTTAAGAGCCTGAAGTTTTTTTTGAGCATCTTCTGAATCAACTAGTTTAGGCAATCTTATTCCTTCATAATGCTGTTTTGATTTTTTTACTAGTCCAGAAATGTTTGATGACTCCATACACCTACTATAACCTAAAGATGTTATGCTAATATTGCCTGAAGGAAGATAAAAATCTCTTTTAACAGGAAAAAATAAATTAGTATGGTGAATAAAATGAAGATTATAATAGGTACAAGTATAACAACAATTACAATTCTCTCTCTTATCTCTAACTTTAAAAAAATCAAAACTATTGCCAAAATCTAATAATAATTTCCAATTTTCAGTGATGCTTTTTTCAAGCTCTGAATCCACTAATTGCAATTTCATCAAATTAATAAAAAAGAGACTTGTTTTTATAAATATTTCTAAATAATACAAACAAGCGCTATAACACTTGTTGTTCCTAAAGGAAGTGTGACATCTGCAATATATAATTTAGTTCCGTCAGAAAAAGTTGTAGAATGCCCTGCTCTTCCTTCTATAACTTCTCCAGCTTTTTCTAGTAAAACAGATTTTTTTTCAAGCTCTAATTTTTTTACAAGAATATTTTCTGATTTAATAGCTTCAAGTTCTTGAACAGCTCTAATAAGTTTTGAATCTTTACACAATTGATACTTTTCTTTACTCATGCAATCATAGGGGCAAGTAAGTATAGATTCTTCTAATTCACACACATTATTATAATTGCAACTAAAACCTTGAGAATTTTTTAATTTTTTAGAAATAAGCATTTTCTTCCAGATATTATTATCTTCATTTAATTCTTTAATACGATTATTTTTAGCTGTAGTGAAAGAAGAACGGTCTAGATAAACTTTTAATTCATGATCGCCTTTTTTAAGCCATAATTGAGGTCCTCCTTGTATTTCTCTGCTCTCACCAGGCTCTAATGGAGCTTTGAGATCGAGCCATCCTTGATTTTTTCCATTAAGCTCGTATTCAAGCATAAACTTTTCATTAGGGACTGTTGCAGTTCCTATATTAGTTAAACTAAGAATTATGTCTGTTGGAACATTTTCAGCAATTGTATCTTCAGGAACAAGATTTCCACGTTGCTTGAAAACAGCACCAGTTATGACTAAATCAGGCAAGTAATCTATAATTCTTGGTTGAACAACAAGTTGTTGATCATTAGCATCAGATAATTCTGGCTGTGGTTCTAAAATATCATAAGAATCTTGGATGCTTTTTTTGTTTTCTAATTTATTTTTTTCTAAACCTACAATTCTTCCTTGAACAATTGGCTTAATTGGTTTATGAATTGTTGGCTCATACAAAGAAAATTCTGTACTAACATGATAATATCCAGAAGGGCTTTGTACTGGCAAAAGAGATACACCTAATAAAATTATAAACAAAAGTGTTGCACCTATCACTACACCTTCTTTTTGCATAAGATGAATAAAATACTTTAACTATATAAAGTTACTTGCACCAGCTTTGCAGTGTCAACCTAACTCCCCATAAAACAAAAAATAATGACCACCAGTTAACATTCACAGTTGGTAAAGCATCCATATCAACAAGCAACAACCAAATACCAACTAAAAGAACCAATAATCCAAACCATGTTGGACACCAATTACTTGCCGGACATCCATAGTTTTTTTTTGCCATAATCTCACCTCTATAAAAACATTTAGAATAGAAAAGTATTTAAACTATAGCTCCTTGTTTTAGTAATACGCGTATTAAATGAGGTGATAGGCCTATGGATTTTGAAGAAAAAATGATGCTTGTTGTTCTTGGTGTAGTGCTATTGTTTGCGCTTGCCGGCCTTGCATTAGTTCTTAAAGGAGGCAGTGTAACAGGTCAAGCATTTGCATATTCTGTTGCTGAAGGCGAAGCATTTGCAGTTACAGAACGTTTAGCAGGTCGTGAACTGTTAAACACATTGTTGTATAAGTGCAGTTCCCCTTTTGCAGGAAAAGAAGAAGGTGAATTACAAAAAGCAGCTTATGCATTTGATTCAAGAACAAAAAGCTGGCTTGAAGACGAGTATGGATTTACTTGTGAAGAACTAAGCTGGGATTTACCACAGTTTAAATAATTTTTTTTAATATTACGTCGCTCAAGTTAATGGGCGGCACATTTTTTTTTTCTTTTATAATCATTTTATAATCAATAAGCTTTAAAGTGTTTGTGCATTTTTTGTTTAACAAATGCAAATCAAAGATGCTGAAAAACTACATCCTGAACTTAAGAAAATATTTGTTCTAGAAAACATTCATGAATTTAGGCCTGTACAGGAAAAATCATTAAAATCAGGTTTGTTAGATAATAAAAACCTTTTAGTTTGCACTCCAACTGCAAGTGGGAAAACACTTATTGCAGAAATGGCAATTGCTCATCATGTTCTTGAAAAAAAATTAAAAGCAATTTATATTGTTCCACTTATTGCATTAGCTAATGAAAAATACAAATCTTTTAAAAAAAGATATGAAAAACTTTACAAAATTGCATTATCAATAGGAGATTTTGATTCTAGTGATTCGCAATTATCACAATATGATGTTATTGTTTGTACTGCAGAAAAACTTGATTCACTTTTAAGACACAATGTTCCTTGGTTATCTTCTGTTGGCTTGATAATTATTGATGAAATTCATTTATTAAATGATCCTGGAAGAGGGCCAACTGTTGAGATTTTAATAACAATGTTTAAACACATTCTTAAGAATTTACAAGTTATTGGCTTATCTGCAACAATTGGCAATCCTAAAGATCTTGCTGAATGGTTGGAAGCTGAACTTATTCAGGATTCTTGGAGGCCAATTCAATTACATCAAGGCATTTATTTTAATGGAATGATAGAATTTGTTAAAGAATAATTATAAATATCTTTCTGAAACTTTTTGTTATTCATTTAATTTTTTTTTAGAACGCGTTTTCTTTTTTGTTACACTGAGAGATTGTTCAGATTTTAGCTCTTCAAGATTTGAGTCATCAGTGCTTGGTGGAACATATAAATCAAGCCCTAAAATTGATACAAGCAATCCAAAACTGTTTACAAAAAAAGCAAAAGCATGAGTTAATGAACTTCCAAATAAGCTGTATAACCAAATCAAGTTTGCCAAACTAAGTGAAAATAATATAATATTCCAGTTCCAACCCCAACGCTTATTTAATGCAAAACCCAGCAAAGCAATTAACCATAATAAAACTCCAATAACCAGAAAAACTAGCTCAAGCGTTACATTTGTTGTTAAACGATTTGCAAGCCTGATTGAAGTTAACAAATTAAATAACAACAAAACCAGTGTGAAAACAAATCCTGCTAATCCCATTTAAAACCCTCACTCTTTATGTATTTACAAAAACTATATAAATATTTCTATTGAGAAGTAGTACTTAGAACTCATTTTCTTCTAATTGTTTAAGTAAACCTTTTTCTTTTAAGTACCTAGCCTGCACAGGTTTGTATTTGTAAAGGACATCTCCTTTTGTTTCTCCGCTTAATTCCCAGGGTTCAATAAGAAGTATGTCACCTTCACGAACCCAGAGCTTTCTTCTTAGCCTTCCAGGAATTCTGCAAATACGAGTCTTAGCATCCATGCATCGCACTCGCATTCTGCTTCCGCCAACACGCTGTTCACAAATACCTAAAACTTGTCTTCCTCTAGGTACTGGAGTTTTACGTAAAAGTTCTTCTTGTTCTGATGCCTGTTGTTGCGCAAGCTGTTCTTCTTTTTTGCTCATGCCAAAAAACTACCTAGTTTAAAAACTAAAAGTTAGTGTAGTATATAAAGGCTTGCCCCTTGAACTTTACTCAACCATAGAAAAAGACAAAAGTAACACATAAAATAGTTTGTCTTTTTCAACTTAGTTGAGGTTGAATAATATATGCTTTACTTATGTCCTCAACTAACCATCCAGAAATGTTTATAAACATAACACACTATTTTATTTTTAGGTGGTAAAATTGCCTAAAAAAGATGTGGTAAATATTCTTCCTCATGATGAAATTTTAAGAATTCGCGAAGAGCTAAAACACTTAAGAGAACATGAAATACCTCCTGCAAAACTACAAGTAACAATGCAGGATTTAAGTAAAAAAATTGACAATCTTATTGATATTTTTGAAGATGCAATGAAATCTGTGAAAGAAGAAGAAGGCGGAATTACACTTAAAGAACAATTAGAACCTGTTATGGACAAATTACAAGAAGTTTTAGATCAAAACAGCAAAATAGCTGATGGCATTGTTGCAATTGCAGAAATGCTGCAAGAAGGGAAAAAACCTTCTTTTCTTCCACCTAAACCATTTATTCCAAAACTTAGTGAGCTTCCTTTAGAAGGACCTAGAATTCCGCCACCTCCTGGTATAAGGCCTGAAATACTGCAAAAACCCAAAAAAAAAGGTTTATTCAAATAAATGAATAAAATTCCAGCTGAACAAAAAGCACGAATTTTATTAAAACATCTTGATCGTGCAAAAAAAAAGCTTAATGAGCGTGAACAAACAAGAATTGAATTAGATGAAGCACTCAAAAGATTAAGAATGCTAAGTACAGCTTCTCTTAAGAAATATGTGGACCAAGTTGAACAAAAAGTGCAAGAATTATTAAAAAAAGAAAAACAATTGTTGTACAATCAAGAAAAAGAAGAAAGCATTCATGAGCGCTTAATAGAACAATTAGAAGCTTTAGAAAACAAGATTAATGATTTTTTGGAAAACAGTGAGGAAAGACAGCAACTTTTTGAAAAAGCCAGTAAAGCGCTACTGCCTCCAGCTCCTTCTGTTGAAGAAGCAGATGTTGAACGCATCAAACTTCAAGGAATGCTTGAAGGTCTAGAATTATTATATGCGAGTTTAGAAGAATCAAAAGAGTTAAGTGCTGAGCGATTAAAAAAAATAAAACAGCAAATTAACATGTTAAAGGCAAAACAAAACTTATAAATCCTTTGCCATTAATGTTTTTCTATTATTAGCTTTTGCACGCTCAACAGCTACTTTAATAAGTTCTTCTGCTTTTTTATCTAAAACATCTGCAAAATCACCTGCTACATTCATATCAGTAACAAGTTCTTTTATTCTTGAACGAACAATCAATGACATGTTCTCACCTCAAAAATACAAAATAACTTTTTTATTTATAAGCTTTATTATTACTTACTTTTGTCTTTATTAACAACTTCAAGCTTTCCAAATCTTCCAGTTGATACCTGCATTGTTTTGTTATAAATTTGAGACCATCCTTTTGTTATTTTTATAGTGTCTCCTTCTTTTACTTTATCTACATCAATATTCCATAAAGTAACTGTAACTTTACCAGTTTCATCTTCTCCAGTACAACTACATACTCTAAGGGAGCCGTCTCTAACTTCTCTTGGTTCGTCTTTTGAAGTTATTTTTAATGTTATTTCTTCAACAGAACTTTTGTCTTTTAGTTCATTTACTTTCATTATTCTCAACCTCCTCAATTGTGTAAATACCAAAACATTATTTTGTTCTTTGATTTCTGATCTAGCCTTACAAACCCAAATCTTTCAAATTGTATAATGTCTCCTTGCTTTAACTTTCTTAAACCAGTTTCTCCAAGGCCTTTTTTTTCAGTTCCATCTGGCATTAATACTTCTATATTAACTAATTTTTCGTTTTTTGGAAGCCAGTGCATTATTTTTTCACCGTGTTCTTTATAATGATTATATTCTTTTGAGTCAAATTCTAAAACATCTTTACTTTTTTTGAAGTTCAAGCAGTCCATTAAACGATAAAGGTTATTAATTTTAAGTTCATCATAATCTTGTTTTGAAAGATAAAACTCATCCTTAGTTTCAAATATTCTATTGCCTCTATTAGGATAATTAGGATGAAGTTCTAAACTGACTTTTTGTTTAGAAGCGCCAATAATTTTTACTTCAATAGGGTGTTCTATAAAAAAATACCTATTTGCTTTTTCTTCAATAATTTCCCTATTAAATGAATTAAGAGCTTTAAAAAACTCTTCAGCAGAAACTGTTTTATCTACTTGGCTTAGTCCAATGTTTACTGCATATTTGTGAAATGCTTCTGGCTGATATCCTCTTCTTCTAAGAGCAGGAAGAAATGGCAATCGTATATCTTCCCAACCATTATATTCTCCACGCTCTATTGCAAGGCGAATTTCAGATGCACTTAAGCTTAGCCCTTCAAAATTTATTCTTCCAAAGTACAAGTTATTTGTTGTTGGCCATTGAAAAAAGTCAAAGATATGTTTTTGCCTTTTTGCATTATCTATATGGTCTTTTCCGCGAATAGTATGAGATACTTTTAATTCATAATCATCTATTGCAACAGCAAAATTCATTAAAGGCCAAACTCTATTTTTTGTTCCTGCTTTTGGGTGGACATGATCATTTATTCTCATAGCAGGCCAATCACGCATTGCAGGGTTTTTGTCATTAAGATCAGTTTTAATGCGAACAACTGCTTCCCCAGGTTTATACTTTCCAAACATGTTTTGCCACCTAGATAAATGTTCTTGTTTTTGCAAATTCCTGCAAGGACATGCTTGTTTTTTATTTATTAATTCTCTAAATTGATCAAGATTGCAAACACAGACATAGGCTTTTCCTGATGATATCATGCGCTCCACATAATCATAATATATTCCAAGCCTGTCTGACTGTATAATAACTTCAGTAAGATTATTTTGCGCCAACCATTTTGCATCATTTTCAATAAGCTCATAAGCCACTGAATAAATATTTTCAGGATTAGTATCTTCAATTCTTAAGTAAAGCTTACCATTATACTTCTTTGAATACAAATAATTAAGTGAAAGAACAAAAGCATGCCCAATATGCAAAGCGCCAGAAGGAGAAGGTGCAAACCGCAAAACAACAGCCCCAACAACAGGATTTGGCAAAGGCTTAAGAGCTTCTTTTTCAATTTTAACCTGCTCAATAATTAAATTACTTAATTTTTCAAATTCTTGTTCTTGTTCTTTCACAGATAGTTTATTTATTTGCTGAACAATTCTAGAAATATTATTACTAACTGATTTAATATCATGTTTAAGTTCTGGTTTTAATGCCAAAATTTTTCCAATTACAGCTCCAAGATTAGCTTTGCCATTATACTGCAATGCATTTTGCAAAGCATAAGCTTCAATTAATTTGTCCATTTTAAAGAAGAATAAATTATAAGTTTAAAAAGATTAATATGTTAAGAAACAACAATTCTAACATCCACTGCTTTTCCTTTTTTTTCGCTCATTATAAATGGGTTTATATCAAGCTCTTTAACTTCAGGGTATTTGAAGGGTAATTTAGATAAATTAATAAGATAATTAGCAAGTATTTTTTTATTAACAGGTTTTAATCCTCTAAATTCAGCAAGTAAAGCTTTTCCTTTAAGTTCTTCAATTAATTCAAAAGCATCTTTTTTATTGATTGGGCATACTCTCCAGTTAACATCTTTGTACAATTCAACAAGCACCCCTCCAATTCCAAAACCTAAAACATGGCTGAAAGTATTATCATTTTTAATGCCTAAAAAAAACTCACGGCCTTCAACATATTCTTGAACAAGAACACCTGTTAGTTTATACTTACTTGATATGAATTGTTTGAAAATATTTCTAACTTCCTCATTTGTGTGTGCAGTTAAAATACCGCCAATTTCTGTTTTATGAACAATTTCTGGAGATATTAGTTTTAAAACAACAGGATATTTATTTTTTATAAAATCAATAGCTTCAGCATAATCTGTTGTTAAAATGCTGTTTGCAACAGGAATAAAATTCTTAACTTTATTAATAGCCTCTAAACCTCCTAAAACCTCTTTTGCCATAATAATTTAATTTATACTTTTATGTGTTAATAAATTTAACTATAAGCCTAATAATTGCAACTGTCTTCTACAGTAATTTTCAAAATCAATCAAGTACTGAGGTTTAGGCGGATCTTTGGCAAGATCTAAGAAATAATTAAATGAAAGCCTTGCAATAAATTTTCTGGCATCTTCAAGAGCATAAAAAGTTTTACTAACATATAAATGTTTATCAAGCAAAAATACAATATTTTTTTTCTGCTCAAGATCCTCTTCTAGTGCAGGTCTAATATCTGAAAGTGCATCATCCATATAGTATTCTTCCTGATTATACGCATCCAATAAGTATGCTTTTCCTCTAACATCAACCACATCTATTTTTAGTATCATCTACACTAATTTATCATAGAACTAAATAAACTTTTTGTTTTTTAAGATAACTTTTTAAACACTAAGATTCCACTAGTGTTTCACTATTGGTTTAGTAGTGGTTCTCAAAAAGCCACGCTTTTTGGAACACCGAAAATGTTTTGCATTTTCGATTGAATCTTGGTGTGCTCAAGCACTAGAAAATCAAAGATTTTCTGTGCACAGAAAATGCGTTGCATTTTCTTGTGAACCACCGGATGCTGAAACCGAAGTTTCATGCCACTGGTCTATTGACCAGTGGTTCTTGACACAAAACATATAGCAGTTGTAGGAGCATCACGCCATAAAGGAAAAATAGGGCACACTATACTTAAACAATTATTAAACAAAATAGTGTATCCTGTAAATCCAAGTGCAAAAAATATTCTTAAAAAAAAGTGCTATGCAAGTGTTAAAGATATTCCTGCTAAAATTGATCTTGCAGTTGTAGCAGTTCCAATACAATTTGTTATAAGTATAATTGAAGAGTGCTGCCAAAAAAATATAAAAAATATCATAATAATAACTTCTGGATTTGGTGAAATTGGAAATATTGAAGAAGAAAAAAAAATCAAAGAATTAGTAAAAAAATATGAACTAACAGTCATAGGGCCAAATTGTTTAGGTATTTTAGACCTTCATGAAAAACTTGATACATTATTTCTTCCAGAGGACAATTTACATAGGCCAGATCCTGGAAATATTTCTCTAATATCACAATCAGGTGCTTTAGGAGGTGCACTTCTTGATCTTGCATCACAACAAAGACTAGGTTTTGCAAAATTTGTAAGTTATGGAAATGCTTTGGATGTTAATGAAACTGATATTTTAGAATTTTTAAGCTCAGATAAAAAAACAGAAGTTATTGGATTATATATAGAAGGGTTAAAAAATGGAAAAGAGTTTCTAAAAACAGCTCAAGCAATTAAAAAGCCAATAATTGTTCTAAAAGGCGGTACAACAGTTGCAGGAACAAAAGCTGCTTTAAGCCATACTGGAAGCTTGGCAGGAGATGCAAGTGTTTATGAAGGAGTTTTTAAGCAAGCTGGTTTGATTCAAGCCAATTTATTATCTGATTTTTTTAAAATCTTAAAAATATTCAGTAAGCTGAAAATAAAGCCAGAAGGAAAAAGAATTCAAATAATAACTAATGGAGGCGGGTTTGGAATTCTTGCAAGCGATGCATTGGAAAAACAAGGATTAATACTTGCAGAAATGAATTCATCATCAACAAAAGATTTGCAAAGATTATTACCTCAAACAGTTATTGTTAAAAACCCAGTTGATTTGCTTGGCGACGCAACAGTTGAAAGATATGAACAAGCAGTCATTACAGTGCTCGATGATAAAAACGTTGATGCAATACTTGTTTTAGTGCTTGCGCAAACACCTTCTCTAGATTTAAATGATTTTGTTAAAAAAATCTCTGCAATAAAAATGAAAAAACCTGTTTTATTTGTTATAACAGGAAACAAAAAAGCAAAACAAGTTTGCAGATCTTTAGAAAAAAAAAATATGATAACCTTTTCATTTCCTGAACAAGCAGTAAAAGCCTTAGGAGCTTATATTTCACACTATCTCAAATAAAATATTACATTTCTTCAGGAGTGTTAATGCCTAATAGTTTAAGCCCTGTATTAAGAACTTGTCTTGTGCAATCAACTAATAATAATCTTGCACTGCGCAAACTCTCTTCAGATTGCAAAACAGGGCTGGAATGATAAAATTCATTAAACAATCTACACAACTTTATTAAGTATTGTGCAAGAATATGTGGTTTATAATTATTTAAACAATCTTTTAAAATTAAATGCAACCTTGATAATTCAGTTATTAATGCATGCTCTTTTGCAGAAAATACACTATAATCAATTTTCTCTTGATCTATTTTTTGTTCTTTTGCTTTGCGAAGTATTGCACAAGCCCTTGCATGAGTGTACTGAACATAAGGGCCTGTATCGCCTTCAAAATCAAGAATTTTATCCCAATCAAAAAGAATATCTCTTATACGATCATTAACTAAATCGCCAAAAATAATAGCTCCAACACCAATTTGTTTTGCAACATATTCTTTATCTTTAAGTTCTGGATTTTTTTCTTCTATTATTTTTTTTGTCTTTTCAATAGCTTGATTTAAAACATCTTCCATAAAAATGATTTTTCCTTTTCTTGTGCTCATTTTGCCTTCTTGAAATCTATAAAGCCCAAATGAAACATGGACAAATTGTTTTTCTGGCCAGCCGAGCATATCAGCTAATCTAAATAATTGCTTAAAACGATAAGTTTGTTCATTGCCAACAACATAAATAATTTTATCAGGAGCGTAAGTTTCTCTTCTGAATTTCATAGCAGCCAAATCTCTTAACTCATATGTGCTTGCACCGTCACTTTTTACAAGAATAAGAGGAGTTTCAAAACTTTGAAGTTTAACAACTTGAGCGTGCTGATCCTCAACAAGCAAGCCTTTTTCTTTAACAACATCAAGTATTTGTTCAAGTTTATCATTATAAAAAGATTCTCCGTCATAACTGTCAAATTCAACACTTACTAAATCATAAATTTTCCTAAACTCATCCAAACTAAGATGTTTAAACTTTGACCATAATTTTAATGCTTCTGAATTGCCTTTTTCAAGCTTCTTAAACCATTCTTTAGCTTCTTGATGAAGAAAAGGATTTTTTTCTTCTTCTTTATGAAATTTTGTGTATAACTCAAACAAGTAAATAATTGGGTTTTCAGCTAATTTTTCACTGTTTCCCCACTTAAAATATGCAGCCAAAAGTGCGCCAAATTGAGTCCCCCAATCACCCAAATGATTAACTCTTACTGTTTTATAACTAAAATGATTGTAAATTTTATTCAATGAATTGCCCATCATAGTACTTCTTAAGTGCCCTATGCCAAAAGGTTTTGCAATATTAGGATGAGAAAAATCAAGAACAATTGTTTTCCCGATTCCTTCAGAAGAACTTCCGTAATTTTCTTTTTTTTCTTGTATTTGCTTTAAAACAACTTCTGCAAAAAATTTTTTATTTAAGAAAAAGTTCACATAACCTCCTTTTAGTTCAATACGTTCAAGAAATTTAGGAAGCTTTATGCTTTTTGCAAGTTCTTGAGCAATAATGTGAGATCCTTTTTTCAAAAGTTTAGCAAAAGGAAAACACGCAAGAGCATAATCCCCCATAGACTGATCTGGAGGAACTTCTAATTCAACATCTTGTTTCAAATGCTTTTTAATAAGTTCTTTTAATTCTTGCTCAAACATATTTATCACTAAAGAAAGAATTTAGATATTTAAATACTTATTTATTCAGCATCTCCAGCGAAAGATAAAATAATTCTCATAGGAGCTGAATGGTGGAAGGAGATCATAAGGTGCGTAACCCCTTATTTCATAACATATTTAGGTGTTAATTAAAAAGTCTAGTATTGGTGTGAGTATTATGTCACCTTTGGTTTCTTTAGTGTTTTTGGTGATTATTGTGAACTTTTTAATTTGTCTGAATTTTTTTTTAATTTCTTCTAGTCCTTGGAATTCTCTTTCAGGTATTTTTTCAGATGACACTACGTTAATTGCGTTATCGTTGACTATAAAGTCTACTTCATTTTTTTCTGACCAGTAAGAGATGCCATTGTGTTTTTCTATTAGTTTTATGCACACTGCGTTTTCGTATTTTTTTCCATTTTCTTTGGAGAATTTTATATCGGCAAGATTTATTAGTCCATTGTCTGCAGAGTATATTTTTGATAATTTTGTTACGTCATGCTTTATTCTTGCTGAATATGAAAAGTAGTTTACTTCGTAGAATAAGAAAGTATCTAAAAGGTATTTAACGTAAGTTATTGTTGTTTCATTCGATAGTCCAAAGCTTTTGGCTAGTTTGTGATAACTTATTTTTTGTCCAGTATTAGCACAAAGGTATTTTGCCAATAAATGTACTTGTTTTGGATTTCTGACGTTATAACGATCTATGACATCTTTATGTATTATATCATCGAAATACTGGTGTAATAGTTTAAGTTTTACATTAGGCTCTTTTTCAAGTACTACTTCAGGAAAGCCGCCATACTCCAAATATTCGTTTAAAAGGTCCGCTTTGCTACCTTCTTTAAAATCGAGTAATTCAGTGAAAGATAGCGGTTTTATTTGGAATGAGATATTCCTTCCGGTTAGTTTAGTTGAGAATTCCTTAGAAATTAAAGATGCTGAGCTTCCACTTATTATAAATTTTATATTTTCTTGAAGGTCATATTTTGTTCTGATCCACTTTTCCCAATCTTCTACTAGTTGTATTTCGTCTATAAAAAAGAAAATTCTCTTTGAGGGGTTCATTCGCTTCAAATACACCTGTAATACTAATTCTAATAATTCTATGCTTAAGAATCGGGAAAGATTATAATCCTCCAGATTTAAATAAAGAATCTGCTTTTTTGAAAAACCTTTCTTATTCAATACAGTCATTAATTGCTTCATTATGGTAGATTTTCCAGAACGTCTGATGCCTTTTAAAACAATGATCTCTTTTCTATTCATAAACTTAAGAATCTCGTTAATGTACTGTCTTCTAGGTAAGCCGGTATTAATTTTTTCATTCCAATTGTTCCACTTATCAAGAATATTTATTAGAGTCTGCTCGTTGATCATACTCTAAAGAAAGCAGTACTAGTATTTAAAGGTTTTCATTGTATCGGTAACCTTTATAAATGCCACTAATTTAGTAAAATTCAGAATAGGCTGCATTTTCTTAAGCCCCCTATGCTGTTGTTAAAACCCACC
>JACPID010000015.1 GCA_016188265.1 Candidatus Woesearchaeota archaeon
AATACTAATATTAATATTTCGCAAAGCATGGATGCTTTCACTTTTCAAATCATAAGTCTTCCAGACATTGTTCAAACAGATCAATAACAACCCCCTCTAAGTTAGTTTTGAATAAAGTTTTATAAATGTAATGAAACAATTACAAGTAGAGGAGAAAAGAAAAGAGAGGTAATTGCTAAAATGATCAACTCAGGACAGATTCCAATCAGTAAAGCCTGCTATCACCTTGATATCAGCAGACAAGCACATTATAAATGGCAACAGAAAGACAAGAATATAGATATCTCACTTAAGTTTTTAATTTATGATATTGCACTGGAATTTCCAAAGTATGGTTATAGAAGAATAACTGCTGAATTATATCGCAGAGGTAAAGTAATAAATCATAAGAAAGTTTTGAGAATCATGCACGAGGAGAACCTCTTGTGCAAACCCAAGAAAAAGCTTAGGATTACAACAACAGACTCAAACCATGATTATACTATTTACCCTAATCTAGCTAAGAACATAGTCTTAACATGAATAAACCAATAATGGGTAGCTGACATAACATACATACACTTACTAAACGAGCATGTTTATCTTGCTGTACTAATTGATGTTTTTAGCAGAAAGTGTATTGGAGGGGAATTAAGCAGGCGAATTGATGCAAAACTTGTATTAAACGCTCTTGATATAGCATTTAAAATAGAACACATCTTGAGATAACTGGTTTAATTCATCATTCAGATCAAGGAGTTCAATATGCTTGTAATGAATATGTAAACCTGCTTAAAGAAATAGGCATTAAAATAAGTATGAGCAGAAAAGGCAATCCTTATGATAATGCCTTTGCTGAAAGCTTTATGAAAACACTCAAAAGTTAGGAGGTATACTTAAAAGAGTATAAAACATTTGATGAAGCATACAACAATATCAAACAATTTATTGATATTGTTTACAACAAAAAAAGATTTCCTCATGCAATTGGTGATTACAGAAATAATATTAGAAAATCAACTCAAGCATATGAAGAATTTAACAGTATAGCAAACTATCATCTATATGATCAAAACCATCGTTTCATCGCAATAGTTGACAGATATCTTTTTTCAAAAACAAAACTTAAGAAAATGCCTTCAATAAACAAGTTAACTGAAGAAGAACTTATTGCTGCATATAGCATAATGCTTACTGAGTTTGTTGTTATTGCAGGATATTCAAGTACAAAATTAAGCTTAACAGGATTGCAACCAAAAATTCTTGAAAAGATTAAAGAAAGCAGAATTGCCTCACAAACCGAGATAACTCCTGAACTTATAAATGTTTGTGAATAATTTTGATTGATCAAATTTTGATCAAAAATTTAATCAATTATGTTTTTCAGAATTATTTTTCCATACCTGATTCCCATTTTTATCATTTTGAATTTTGATTTTCCTGATTTTCTGTTTTTGTAGGTTGTTGGCACTTGTGCTAGTTTAAGCCCTTTTTTGCGTGCTTTTATTGTCATTTCTGGTGATATTGTAAAATCATTGCTTTCTAGACTTTTATTGTCATTTCTGGTGATATTGTAAAATCATTGCTTTCTAGATTTAGTTTTTGAAAAGCATTTTTTCTAAATGCTCTGAACGCGTTAGTGACATCATCTACTGGCATGTTGAGAATTATTTTAGTTAGGTTTGCATAATTTTTGCTTAAAAATGCTTTTATTAAATCAAGATCTCCGCTGCTTCCGCCAGGCATGTATCTAGATGCAAAAACAACATCATAGCCTTCTTTTATTTTAGCAACAAGTTCAGGGTATGTTTTTAAGTTATCACTTCTATCTGCCATTGACCAAATTATAATCTCTCCTCTTGCTTTGTTTGTTCCTTCCCGCAAAGTTATTCCCATTCCTTTTTCTCCATTGTTTCTGTGAATAGCTTGTATTATTTTATTTTTTTTAACCCAACTATCTAGAATAATTTTTGTTTTATCAGCGCTGTGATCATTTACAACAATTATTTCTGCATTCCAATTTTGTTCTTTTATTAAATCAACAAGTTCTTCTATAAGTAGTGGAAGATTTTCTTGTTCATTATATGCAGGAATTACAATGCTTATTTCTGGTTTCATTAATTGCTAAAAAAAAAATTAGTATTAGTATTTAAAATTATTTATAATCTTCGTCCAGAAGGAATTGTAGTTGGCTGTCTTAGGGCAGGTGTTGGCGGTTGTGTTACTGGTGCAGGTTGTGTTGGAGTAGGAGGTGCAGGTAGTGGAGTTGGCGGTTGTGTTACTGTTGATGAAGAACAGTATTGTGATAGTTGATCTTTGGCAGCTGTCTTTATTTTGGTAATAACATTGTCTGTTAAAGTTAAGCCTGGTGTTATTCCTATGTAAAAATCTCCTTTGAAGTTCCAGCCTTCGTTTGATGGTATTTTAATGCTTAATTTTGTTCCAATAGGTGCGTTTAGTATTTCACCAGGATTGCAATATTTTGAAGCATCTAAACTAACTGTGTATGTAAAAATTCCGTAAGGTGTTAATAGCTCTTTTTCTACATCAGTACGTAATGCTATAACTCTGGTTACTATGAACTCAATTGTGCTTTCAGGAACATAAACTGGAATTGGTGGTGTTGGGGTTGGCGGTTCAGGCGCTGGTGTTGGTGGTGTAGGAATTGGTGTAGGTAGTGGTGGAGTTGGTTGAAGTGTGGGTGTTGGGCAATCACTTGGACAATTCTGGTTATTTTCATTAAAATGAGGTTCACATACATTGTTTTTATCGCAGACACAATCTTTTTCACAAAAGTTAGGGCTGTTTTTATCATATGATTCAGGCGGAGAACAAGCATTATCTCCGCATTCTGTTCTACCAATAAATCTTGTTATTACAGGACCTTTTGGAACAATTTTTCCACAGTCTTGAGGACAGTTTGCTGTTGTTTCAAAAGGAAATTGGCATTTATTATCTCCGCATAAAGAAATTGCTTTTCCAGTATACTCCACAGGACTCCAAATTAAAACTGTTGTGAGTATAAATAGTGCAATTGTAATTAAAGTTATTTTCACTGCTTTATTCATTGTTCATCTTAAGTTTTTTTCTTTTTTATGTTTTATTATAGGGTTTTTATTAAAAATATTTCTCCAAAAGCATCTTTTGATGCTACAAATTTTTTGCCAGTTAAATCTATTCCATTATAATCCACTAATGCTTTTATTCCAACTAAAGTATCTTCTTTGGTATTTCCTGCAATAAGAACAATAATATTGTCTTGTGCAGAATAAACCTCAATTCTTGCTTGTCCAGGAGGAAAACCTTTAACGCAGGGAACTGGATTTGAAAGCAGTTGTGATGTTTGAGTATTAACGCACGGCCCTCCGATTAAAACATAATTTGTTCCAGGAACTACAATATTCACTTCAGTGTCAAATGCAAAACTTGATTGAACACTTGCTGTTGGTTCTTGTTTTACTTGCAGCAGCACTTCATTTGTTTGAGGATCTTTAACAAAACTTAAAGGACTTTTTTTAAGTTCTTGAGCTGCAAACAAATCTGAAGGATTTGCTCTTTTGCCAACCACTATTTTATAAGATAAAGGTATTTGTTCAGGAGCAACTGGTGCTTTTGCAGCGCTTAAAATAACAGAAACAACCTCGTCTCTTGTTATTTTTATATTTACTAAATTTGTTTCAAAGCCAGTTTTGCTTAAAGAAGCAGTATAATTGCCAGCTTCTTCAATAAAAATTATTTTTCCCTGATCATCTGTGAGTTTTGTTTTTCCAGCTAATATCACACTTGCATTTGAAATGCTTTTATTATTCTCATCTAATGCTTGAATTGTTACACTATATTTTTCAGAAGGAGGCGCAACAATGCCTGCAACATCAATACATAGATGAGCTAGACTTTCTAATTCTTTTACAATTATTTTATCAACAATTGCCTGAATATTATTTCTAAAAAGCTGTATTCTTTTTCTTGTCAATGTAGCAGATTCTCCATTAAAAGTTACTTTGACTTGACCGCGCACATCGTCTATATTTTTTACGTCCAAGGTGTATTCTTTTTGCTCAACTTTTTCTGTGATAGTTTGGCCATCTTTAAAATTTCCTTTGATCTCAGATCGAGCGCAAAAATCTAAATCTGCTTGCGTTGGTTTGCAGTCATCTTCGCAATTAATTTCTGTTTCTCCTAATTTTTCTTCACAAACATTATTTTTATTGCAAAAAAATCCAGCGCCTTCTGACATACAAAGCGCAGTAAGCGCTTTTCCTTGATATAGCCCTGCATCATATACAAAAACTTTAGTTCCATCACGAGCAATGGCTGTTTCATGAGGTTTTTTAATAAATTCCTCAGAACCAATAGTAAATCTTACTTTACGTTCTTTTGGAATAATTTCTTGAACAACAACATCAAGTTTACCAATGGTTTTTTTACTGCCTTGTTCTAAAGCACGAACTGATCTATCACTAACAGTCATACTATTACAAGTGTTTTCAGGAGTTTCACAATCTTTTGCACAATTAGTTATATCTTCTCCATCAAAGTACTCACAAAGTCCATTTTGAAAACAAGCGCCATACGGCCTTGGACAATCAGCAGAACAAAAAGCAAGCTCATTAAAATGTTCACCTTGCTCACAACGGTTGTTTCCACAAAAAGGAGCTATATTTGCACAGTACAAAACTGCATTTTTTTCTCTTTCATAAGGTATTGGGCCTAGTTCAAGAACAAGCAATTCTTTATTATCTTGAAATTTAATAGTTTGCAAGCTTTGCATTATTGTTTTTTGTTCAGTATTCCAAGAAAAAACAGCAGCATCAGTATTTAAGTCATAACTAACTAAATTTAATTTATGAGCATCAAACTCGTGAGTTTCACCAACAAGCAATACATCGAGAATATCTGCGCTTTCACAAAAAGATTTCTCACTTTGGCTTAATGCATCCAAACATTCATATTTTGTTTCACCAAGATCTTTAACACCATCACAATCACAACTTGCAGACTGAAAGCACTCAAATTGAGTAGAATATGATAATGGCATAATAACTAGAAATAATGCTATGATTACACCTTTTTTTAACATTATACTATCATAGTTCATTCAAATTTAAAAATGTTTCCAAGCAGCAGTATAGTCAGTTAACAAGACTTAGCTACAAACATTTATAAACAAAATATTTATTCTTTAATTTTATGCCTCCACGTAAAAAGACTGTTAGCAAAGCATCTTTAAAAAAAGCTATTTCTAAAACCAGTCTCTTGCCTGAATTAAATCTTGGAATGGTTGGACATGTTGATCATGGCAAAACTACTCTTGTAAACACTTTATCTGGCAAATGGACTGATACTCATTCTGAAGAAATAAAGCGTGGTATTACTATTCGTTTAGGTTATGCTGATGTTACTATTAATAAATGCCCTCACTGCGCTGAGCCTGAAGATTATACTCTTACAAACGAGTGCCAAAAATGCAAGAAAAAAACTGTTCCAGTAAGAAAAATTTCACTTGTTGATGCTCCAGGGCATGAGAGTTTAATGGCAACAATGCTATGCGGTGCAAACATAATGGATGGAGCATTATTGCTTATCTCTGCTAATGAAAAATGTCCGCAACCACAAACTCTTGAACACCTTATGGCTCTTGAAATAACAGGAATAAAAAATATTATTGTTGTTCAGAACAAAATTGATTTAGTAAATGAAGATGATGCTTTGAAAAATTATGAGGATATTAAAAATTTATTAAAAAATACTCCTTTTAAAGACGCTCCAATTATTCCAATATCTGCACTTCATAAAATTAACATTGATTTCTTATTGCAAACAATTCAGAATACTTTGAAAACTCCTGAAAGAGATATTTCAAAACCTCCTTTAATGTTTGTAGCTAGAAGCTTTGATATTAACAGACCAGGAACAACTCCCGATAAGCTTGTTGGCGGTGTTGTTGGCGGTGTTTTAAAACAAGGGATATTAAAAGTTGGTGATGAGATTGAAATACTTCCAGGTTATGAAGTTGAAGAAAGAAATCAAAAGGCTTGGAAACCGCTTTATACTAAAATAATTAATTTAGTAACAGGTGGAGAAAATGTTCAGGAAGCAAGTCCAGGGGGAAGTTTTGCAATTATGACAAGTCTTGATCCTTCGATTGTTAAATCAGACAAGCTTGTTGGAAGTGTTATTGGATATGTAGATAAACTTCCAGTTGTTAATCATTCTCTTAAACTTAAAATTAATTTATTAGAACGTGTTGTTGGCGCCAAAGATAAACTTGTTGTAGATCCTCTTAAGCCAAAAGAAGTATTAATGATGAATGTTTACAGCGCTGCAACAGTTGGAATTGTTCAAGAATTCAATAAAGGAATTTTAACATGCACACTAAAAAGGCCCGTTGTTGCTGGCAAAGGAGCTCGTGTAACAATTGCTCGAATGATGGGCCAACGTTGGAGATTAATTGGTTATGGTGAATTAGTTTAACAATATTTTTTCTAATATTTCATCTTTTTTTTTACCGCGATAAGTTCTTCCAAATCTGACGAGTACTGGATTAATTTCTCTCCAATATTTTTTTGGAAATAGTTTTTTCAGGTCTGCTTCAATTAATTCTGGTTTAGTATTTTTAGTCCAGCCAAGTTTTCTTGATAACTGAAATACATGCGTATCTACTCCAATTTCATCTTTACCCATTTCTGAAAGAAAAACATTAACTGTTTTTCTGCCAACTCCTGGCAATTCTATGAGTTTATCAAAATCTAACGGCGGCTTGCCTGAATATTTTTTTGTCAATAATCTTGCACATGCAATAACATTTTTTGCTTTAGTCTTGTAAAAATTCACTGGTTTAATTATTTTTTTCACACTAGCCAAATTTGCATTAGCTAAAGCCTTTGCTGTTGGGTATTTTTTAAATAAAGTATTACAAACCTTTATTGTAACTTCATCCCTTGTTCTGGCAGAAAGCATTGTTGAAATAAGATTCTTCCAAGGAACGTCCCAGTCTTCAGCTGCTAAACGCAAATTAGATGCAAATTTTTTAAGTTCATGCAATGTTTTCAAAGCTTTGCTCTTTTTTGTCATCAATGTAAAAATATGAATCGTAACTTTTATATATTTTGCTCCAGAAAAAAATAGTTCATAATGAAAAATAGTGAAATAGTAAAAAAATTACTGAAAGAAGGATTAACTAAAAATAGTGTTAATAAATTGCAAGATTTTGTAAATCACAATTGTCAATACTTATATAATGATCCTGAAATATTGCGTTTTCAACATTACAATCCAGATAATAATAATCCTTTAGTAACTATTGAATGCATGTGTGGCAGAACAGAAGATCTTCAGTATGATGTATCAACATATTCTACTAATGCTTTTGCTGTTGTAGATGAAATGTGCATAAACTGCAATGCATGTCTTGCATTTCCAGAATACTTCAAACATATTCCTAACAGAACAGTAGAGTATGAAGGCATAGAAAATCCTGGCAAGAAAAAAAGGTATTTATTAGAAGATATAATAGGTGTTTCTCCTCTACCTTGTATAATTTTTACACCAAAAAAGTAAAATTCAATCACAATCTTGATTTAATATTCTTTAAATTGATCTAATTTTTCTAATTTGTAATTGTGTCGCGCTACTACGCCGCCCAATGTAGTAAGTAAGAGTATACTAATTTGTTCAAATAAGGGGCTATGATCAGTTAATTTAAGAATAAGCCAATACACTGAAATAATTCCAAGAATCCAAATAATCAAAGTCAAAAATTTCTCTATGACACTTTCTTCAGTTTTTTGATGATTTATCATATTGAGATTTTAATAAGGTAGAGTATCAAAAGTATCCAGATAATTAACACTAATAAATTTGTCCAATCAACAAAGTTTTTTTTTACAAATTTGTTAAAGCTATCATAAACTTCTAACATGCATTAATTAAATATGCTGCCATTTATAAACTTTTGTTCAGAATTTCCGAAAATTTTCCGACGATAAAATCAGTTTTGCAGCCTTTCCCAATGATACAAGTATTGTTGTGTATATCCTGCATATGGCGCAAATTTTTTTTGGCCAAATTGCTGAATTAGTTTTGTGCTAGCTTTATGCCCTAAATAATGTTTTTCAATAACTCTTTTGATCCAAATATCCACTGGAAATGCTTCTTGTTTACCATAAGCAAAAAGCAATACGCAATCAGCAATTTTTTCTCCAACACCTTTTAATTGCATAAGCTCTTTTTTTGCATCTTCATAAGAAAGTTTGCCAAGTTTATTAAGAAAACTATTATTGACTATTTGGTTTGCATTAAAAATATATTCTGCTCTGAATCCTGTTGCGCATGCTCTTATTGTTTTCAAATCATTTATTTTGCCCTGTTTTGGAAAATAATAAAATCCTTTTTCTTGGGTTTCTTTTCCAAATTTTTGTGACAAGAGATCTATATTTTTTTTAATTTTAGGAATGTTCGAAGCGCTTGAACATATAAATGCAATAAGGCATTCCCAAGGATCTTGCTTCATTAATCGTAAACCTGTGTATTTATTTACAGCTTTGCTAATTAGTTTGTCTTTTATAAGGTGGTTTTTAATGCTGTTAAAATCTTCATTTAGTGAAAAAAGTTCTTTGACAAAATCAACATTAGTGTCAAATAACAATTGTTGATCTTTTTGTTTTATAAAAAAAGATTGAGCTTTTGTTATTATTCTATACCCATCATTGTCTTTAGTGTATCTGAAAAACTGTCCAGATTCCAAAGTATGCTGCAAGCTGAAATCATTTAATATGATTGAGTTCATAATCAATTGAAAACATTAAAGTATTATAAATTTGTATGACAAAATTTAATAACTAATTAAGTCAATATACTATTATGACCAATCGTATTGATTGTGATTATGAGCGTTTTAAACAAATTGTGCGTGGAAGAATAAAAAATAATTTTAAGAGATATATTATAAATACAAGTATTTACAAAGTTAATGGAGAAAAAATAAGCATACCTGTTGATGTAGTAGAAATTCCTCATTTTACTTATGGTAAAAATAAAGAAAGTGTGGGCCAAGGCGAAGGTGATATAGGCGAGATAATTTCAAGAAATACGCCTGAAGAAAGCGCTAAATATGATGCAGAGTTTAGTGTTGAAGAAATTGCTAAAATTCTGGCAGAAGAATTAGATCTTCCTAATTTAGAAGAAAAAATAGGTGATTTATTGGAGGTTGATAACAAAAATTATACATCAATCTCAAAAAGCGGGCCAAGTTCACTAAGATATTTTAAAAAAACATTTAAAGAAGCGCTTAAAAGAGCGATGCTTAGCAGAGAGTATGATCCAAAAAAACCTTTTGTTTCTCCAATAAAAGCTGATGAGCGTTTCAGGTCAGCTGAATTAAAACCAAAAATTTTATCCAATGCTTTAATTATATACTTAAAAGATGCATCTGGTTCTATGCATGATGTAATTAATAGCGCAAAAAATACTGCTTTTTGGACTAATATATGGTTAAGCACAGTGCACAAAAAAATAAGCCAAGTATATATTGATTATACAGGCGTTGCGCATGAAGCAACAAAAGAACAATTTTTCAAAATTGAACATCATGGTTATACAAATATGATGAGTGGTTTGGAAGAGTGTGTAAAGATTATTGAGCAGAAATACTCCCCTGATTTATGGAATATTTATGTTATGCACTTTCAAGACGGCGACTTTACTAATTGCGGACAAAGGAATGATGCTCAAATTCTAGAATATTTATTAAAGAATTTTTTGCCAAAAATTAATGCTTATTTTGTAGAAGAATTTAGAAATTCATTTGTGTATTCTCCTTATTACTCAGATATTCTCCGCGAAATAATGGAGCTTGCTCAAGGGAAAAAAATACATTTAGCTGTTGTCCAAAAAGATCCTGAACATGTTATTAATGCATTAAAAACATTTTTTGGCAACAAAGAAAGATACACTAAATACTTAAAAGCTTAGCATGCCGTGTTTTTTCTTAAATGTTCTATAATGAGTCCATAATAATTTTTTTGCAAGAGATTCTGCTTTTCCTTTTTCTTTCTCTTTTTTTTCTTCTGATTTTTTTTCTTTAGGCTTTCCTTTAGGAACAATCATAGAACCTAATTCTCCAATTCCTTTAATAAGAGCAATAAAAGGTTCAAAAACATTTTGTTTTGGCTTTTCTTCAACAAATTCTGATTTTTTTGCCAATAACTGTTCTGCTTTTTCACGGCTAATTCTTAATTTAGAAGCTAACTCTGCAATTTCTTTTTCTGTTGGTGAAATACTTTCTTTTGCTTCTTCAAGATACTTCCATAAATCCTCGCCAATAGCATCAATTGTAGCTTGAATAGAACTATCTATTTTAGATAAGTCATCAATGTCCTGCCGTTCTTTCATATTTATAAAACTCATAATTTCATCTTTTGTCCAAGCATATGAACGCCAAGTAATTCTTGTTTCGCCAACATGTATTGGAATTCTTTGCTGTGTTTGCGGTGAAAATTCCATTGAAGGCCGTGTTCTATACTCAAATGTTATCAAAAGACAAGCATAATATTCTTTATTACTTTCCGGAATCATGCTTCCCAAAAGTTCAATGTCTACCATACTTCCTTCAAATGCAGAAATAAGGTCTGCACTTTCTACTTTGCTGATATCTGCTCTTAATCTCTCAGCATACTTCATATAAGGTTTTAACCAGTTCAAATACATTTTCAAAATATTATAATGCTGGCGTAAATATTTTAGCTCAAAATTCTTTCTTTGCCTTAGTTCAGCATAATTTGCATCTTTCCACACAACATACTGGTGAAGTTTTCTTTTAAGAACTTGTTTAAGTGCAAGAGACACATCAAGTGCATTAATAAGCTTATCAACATCTTCTGCATTTTTTGGGTTTACTTTAAAGAAAAAAGGCGCGAGTGAAGTAAATTGAAGCTCTCTTGATAATTGGAAAATATTCGGTGTTGCTTGCTGCCCTTGAACTTTTCCATCAACCAAATCAGCCCAAATTCCTTTTAAAGTTATTTCTGCAGCTTCAAGGCCTTTTCTTGCATCTTCGTGATATTTTATTCTTTCATCAATCCATCTTAAGTCACGAATTAATTGAAATAAATCATTTCTAATAAATTGTCCAACCAGTGCAATAAAATTTTGAACTTTATCCTGAGCAAGCCCAAGTCTTTGGGCTGCAGCACCATAAAAACTACTGTGTTCAGATGCAGAAAAAATATCTGTAAGCTTTTCTATCCAAGGTATTCCAAGATCTCTCAGCGTGTTTAAGTTCCAAAAATAAATAGGTTCAATGCTTTGATGAAAAGATTCGTAAATAGTATAATATTTGTTTAATGGTTTAGGATAATTAAGAGCAACAATCTGATCTTTAACAAGCTCCTGCTCATCAAGGTTGGCATCTTTTTTTAATTGTTTTTCAACTTCAGCTTTTCCTTTTTTTTGCTTTAATTCTTCAATAAACTTTTTTCTTTCATCAGGAGAATCACCTTTATACTTATCTTTTGATTTAGGCTTAACAAATCCATAAGTTACTAATAATTCAGGCGAAGTTGTCATTATACCTGTAATATAATTTCTTATTTAAAAATGTTCTTGCTCAATTAAATCAATTAAATAATTTTTTTTGTCTCTATTATTGAATAGTAATAAAGTCTTTTAAACTAATAAAATAAATATTCTTATATGCAATTTAAATTAGAGAATAAAGTGCATCCTAATCTTCCGAAATATGCTGATGTAGATTTTCAGTTAGCACAAAAATTTGGTGAAAAAATCCATCAGGAGCTTGGTGAATTTCTAAAAGCAGCAGTTTTGTTTGGCAGTGCTTCTCGAAGTGAAAAAAAAATCGGAGAAAGAGATATTGATGTGCTTCTTTTAATTAATGATTTAACTATGATGCTTAATGAGGAAGTTATTGAAGCATATAGGGTTATTGTGCAGAATACTGCATCAAAAATATCAAAAAGATTGCACATAACTACTATGAAACTTACTAATTTTTGGGATTATGTGAAAAATGCAGATCCTCTGGTTGTAAACATGTTAAGAGATGGCATTCCTTTATATGATGCTGGCATATTTGGTCCTGCACAGCAATTATTATTTCAAGGAAGATTAGCGCCAACAAAAGAATCAATCTGGGCATATTATGCAAGAGCTCCTAATACTATTGCAAGTGCAGACTGGCATGTATTGCAAGGGGCTTTAGACTTGTATTGGGCAGTTGTTGATGCGTCTCATGCAGCATTAATGATGCAAGGAGAGCTTTCTCCAAGCCCGCAGCATTTAGCAGAATCTATACAAAAAAAATTAGTGCCAAAAAAACTTGTTTCTAAAAAAATACCCAACGAAGTTGATTTTTTTGTAAAATTAAGCAAGAAAATAACTCATAGAGAAATACAACGCTTAACAGGCAAAGAATATGAAGAATACAGAAATAGAGCAGTAGAAGTAGTTAAGGAATTGCAAAAAGCAGTTGCAAGGCGTTAGATTTATAATATAAACTAAATTCTCTGCTTTTATGGCAGAACAACTAGAAACAGTAGATTACTTTATTAATCTAAAATATGATCCAAAAAGATTAAGCAAAGAATATGCTGCAGCTCTTTTCTTTGGAGCTAATCAACTTCTTAAACAATATCCTGAAATAAGCATAGTTAATGAATTTGCGCATGCAGTTTCTTTGATGGCAAGAAGCAAAAAACAAGATTTTGAAAAATTGTATGATGTTAAGTTAAATTACGAAACCTTTACTATACTATTAAATAAAGAATTTAAACAAGTAAGCGAGTTGAGAAGTAATGGCACGCCACAAATCCCTCAAGGATTGGAAAGCATTGTGCATAGTATAAGTTTAGTTTCAGCAGTATTTTCTATGAAGTAGTATTAAATCAATTGAAAATATCAATATGACAACTTTGCAAGAAAGAATTAAATCAATGGAACAACTTCAAAACTATGTTGGTGAAGGTGTAACAGTAACTTTTGTTGATCAATTTAATAAACAAGAATCAATTACCGGTACTTTGGTTGAAGTAAATCCTTATTTTAATATTGAAATATCTAGTTGGGAAAAGTGGGCAGTGAAAAAGTACAAGTCCATTACAGGAATTCCATTTTTGGGCTTTCCAGATGCAATAATGTCAATAGTTACTGAAACTGG
>JACPID010000016.1 GCA_016188265.1 Candidatus Woesearchaeota archaeon
AAAAACGAGCCCTGGGGGATTTGAACCCCCGGCCATTCGGTTTCTTTTGTTAAGAAAAAACATACTTAATTAAGAGCCGAATGCTCTGACCAGGCTGAGCTAAGGGCCCATTTAATGTTAGAAAATAAAATTCTCTTTAAAAACTTTGCAGTGTTTACTCGAAAAGAATATAAATCACTGATAAATTATTGCATTATGAATTTAGAAAACTTAACTGAACAACTAAGAAAAGCATTACCTTTGATAGAACGATTTTGTAATAAATATGGTGTTAGGTAGAAAATAAAAATTGATAGCTTTTTCATAATATGATTGATTTGCCTGTAAGAAAAAGAATTATAACAATTTCTGGAACACCTTGTTCTGGAAAATCAACAGTTAATAAAATATTAACTAACGAACTGAATTATGCTCCTTATTCTGTAGGATCAAAAGTTAAGCAATTAGCTTTAGAACAATGCATTGAGCCTGAAACATTTTACAGAGATAATGTAATTAATATTAATGGAAAAAGAGAATCTTTAGATGAGTATTTGGATCATTACCAAAAAAAGTTAGGTGAAACAAAAGATAGGTTTATTTTAGATTCACGTCTGGGATTTTATTTTATTCCGCAATCTTTCAGAGTATTTCTTACATGTGATTTAGAAGAAACTGCAAGAAGAGCTTATTATGCAAAAAAGAATAATCCTGCATATGCAACAAAAGAATACCAAAGTATAGCAAAATCAAAACAAACATTAATTGAACGAATGGAATTTGAAAAAGAGAATTATTTTAAAAAGTATGGTATTCCTGATTTTCATCAATCATTTTATTTTGATTTATTTATTGATACAACTATTAGAAATCAAAAATCTGTTGCTGAAGAAATTCTTGAAAAATATTCTATTTATGAACAAAGAACCAGAGAAATTGAAATCTTCATAAAAGGCTTTCAAACAATGATTACAGGTGAGGTTGTTTATTGCAGCTGTCCTTTGACAGGCGGAGAAAAACTTTATGAAGTGATGGAGAAATATGGTGTTAAAGATCGTAAAGAACTTTCTACAGAAGTGTTTGAAAAAGAAGTAATGGAGTGGAATGCTGAACAAGGAAGAATTTTCGGAGATAAAATTCAGCGAAGAACAAAATCAACAATAATTCTGCCTGTTAAAATAGGAATTTCAGGCTGGTCACAAAAAGATTACATGGATGCATGGAAGGAAATTATTAGAACAAAAACAAAAATTACTGCCTTTGAAAAAGGATGGGAATACTCAAATGGCTCAGTAGAAGAATATTTATTATCATTAATATGGGGAAAACTTGTATATGATCATAACTACCACAAGCTAAAAAAAGAAAAAGCTTTAGAAATTGTTTCAAATGCAGTTGAAAAGATACACAATAAAGGATTTAAATGCCTTGAATTAAAATTTTTTCTTGAACAATTAAAAAGGCAATAAGCAGGGAAAACTATATAAATAGAATAAGCCTAAACATGTTAGAAAGAGGTGATATTAGATGGCAAAGAGAAGAGCTAAAAGAGCGCCAGCAGCTAAATCCCGTGGATTAAATAGTGGACTTTGGAAGTCATTAAATGGAAATGAAGTATTGCTAGTAGGTCTTGCAGCAGTGCTTGCTGTTTTAGGAATAGTAATGATGGTTTTAAAAGCATTATAAGTTATTAAAGCATACAACCCCTTAATTTTTATAAATACAAGCCTATTATTTTTTTATTTAATATGAAAGATATAATTCAGTTAATACTAAAAAGGCCTATGCTTTTTTTTTCAATAATTTTTATTGATATTGTTTTTATATTTTTGTATGGGGGCATTGTTGCATATTTTCAAGATAAAATAGCAGATCAATTTGCCTTAATGAGTCCTTCTTTAATTTCTCTTACAAAACAAGATATTTTCTGGAATGCGCCATTTTTATTATTCACGCAACAAAATGTATGGCAGTACACAAAACAAATAATTATTCAATCAGTGCTACTTTATACTTGTATGTTGCTGTTAATAGTATTGTTTCAAGGAATGACGTGGTGGTTAAGCAATAATTTTTTTAAAAAAATTAATTTTGTCAAATTTATCAAAAAGTTTACAATCTTAAGTCTTATTTTATTTACACTTTACTCGATTTTAACAGTTGTGGATTTTTTTCTTGCTGTAAGAGAAAGGGTTGCAGAAAGATTATCAATGCCAATATCAGAACTATCGCAAACAGTTATTACAATAATTATTTTTACATTAATAATTTACAGTTTGTTTTGCTTTTCAGCTCAACGATTTGTTTTTAAAAAAGCTCCTTGGAAAAATTTATTTTTATTAGCAGGGCTTATTGCGTTTGTGTTTTTAGTATTACAAGCATTTTTATCAGTGCTAAACAATATTTCACCAGCAATATCAGTAAGTGCAGGATTTGTTTTATTATTTCCATTAATAGCTTGGGCTCGTATAAACTTGATAGAGGTTTTTTATGGTATGGACTCATAATTTAGATCAGGCAATTTTTAGAATAGGATCACTTGAGATAAGATGGTATGGTTTAATGTATGCTTTGTCATTCTTACTTGTGTACTGGTATGTTAAAAAAAGAATTATTGAAGGTAAAACTAATTTAAAAGAAGAACATCTTGATTGGATGCTAACTTGGGGAGCAATTAGCTTAATTATTGGCGCTAGATTATTTCAAGTAGTATTTTATGATCCTTTTTACTATTTTACACATCCTTTGGATATACTTGCTGTTTGGAAGGGCGGATTAAGTTTTTTTGGAGGGCTTACTGGATTTATTATTGCAGGTATTATTTGTATTAAAAAGTTCAAGCTTTCTTTTCAAGATATTTCAGATCAATTCACAGTGCCTTTGGCATTAGGGCAAGGACTTGGACGACTAGGAAATTTTATCAATGGAGAACTATACGGCATACCAACAAATCTGCCTTGGGGTATTATTTTTCCAGGAACAAATCAACCAAGGCATCCCAATCAATTATATGAATTATTTTATAATTTAATAATTTTTGGAGTTTTATGGAGTTTAAAAAATAAACCAAAATATCAAGGTAGATTGTTGGGAATTTTTTTCATATTATACTCGTTTTTCAGGTTTGTAACTGAGTTTTTAAGAGCAGATAAAGAAACAGTTATAGGATTATTATCATTAAGCCAATGGTTATGTATTCCTGTGCTGATAATTGGTGTATGGTTATTTATGCGCCAGCATAGAAGTCTTTAAATATAATTAATGTTAATAAACAATAAAATGGGGTTGAGAAAAAGTTTTTTATTAATACTTTTATTAGTTTTATTTTTATTAATTTCATGTTCTAAAGAAACAAAAAAAGTTGATATTCCTAAAACCCCTAGTTTTGGTTTAACACAAAAACAAGGAAATATTTATGTTGTTTTTGATTTATCAGAAAACCTGCCAGAAGCAATTTCAAAAGTTGTGCTTGAACTAAATGATATTAAAGTATGGAAAGGCTCTGAAGAGTATTCTATTTCAGATAAAAAAAGCAGTATAAAAGAAAAAACACTTCTAGGATACAAATTAGTAAGCCAACAAAATTATGATGCAGTTAGTTTTCAAATCAAAGAAGTTCTTGTAACAATTGATGGTAAAGATCAGAAAGTTATTGTGCCTGTTCAAGCTATTAAAATACCTGTTTTATTTGAAGTAAAAGACAACCTGCAAACAATAATAGTGGCTAAACTTCTTTCTGAAAACTCATTTAATCGCGTTGGATCTTCAGAGCTTGCATTCTTGCCTGTTTTTGAAGTACAAGTTAGTAATGCGCAAGAGGTTGTTGTAAAAAGTGATACAACATTTGAAACAGTAGAAAAAATTCTAATTTCTAATGAAGTAGTAAGCGTTAACTTAAAAGGAGCAATAATAAGTGGAAAAGTAACACAACCTTTACTTATAGTTAAAGATGGAAGAGTTGTTGAAACAGAACTTGTTCAAGATTTACCAAACATGCCTCAATTGCTTGTTGAGAAACCTGAAAAATCAACAACAGTTGTAATGTCAGAAGATGAATTTAAAACAAGCTTATATAACGGAATGTTAAGCCCTTCACAAATAGTTCTTCCACAAGAAAATGTTCATTTAAGAGTAAAAAGCAGAGATGATGAGTATAAATTAGAAATAACTGATTTAACAGCGCCATTTATTATTCCTGCAAATGGCGACTATATTCTTAAACTTCAGTTAAAAGAAAAAAAAGCGTATCCTGTAAAATGCCACTCGCCATGCAAAGGAAAAATACTAGGATATGTAATTGTCAAATAACATTGAGCGATTTTTACCAAGCAGATCTTTTAATATACTCTTGCAATATATCTTTAACTGTAATTATTCCAATTGGTTCTTGATTTTCACAAAGAACAACGCTTGTAACATTATTATCAACCATTTTTTTAATTACTTCAGATATTTTTAAAGAACTAGCGCAAGTTACACAAGTTGGAAGCCTAGTCATTATATTGCTTAAAGGCTGTTTATTCAGATCTTGTTTTTCACCAATGCCATAACCGCTTTTTTTTCCTTTTTGATGTGAAGCAGCTTTTGAGATGTGTACTCCTTGACATCTGGGCCATACATGAAAATGCGAATATAAATCAACATAACTAACTATTCCTGATAATTTATTATTTGTTCCAATTACAGGCGCACGATCAACATTTTTTTCCTTCATAACATTAACTGCATATCCTATAGGAGTATTTTCTGAAAGAACCAGCAATCCTTTTTTTGTAGCTGCTTCAGCAATACTAATACCTTTAAAAAAAGAAGTTAAAGAAGGAAGAATATCAATAGCATGAACAACTCCATTGACTTTGTCTTTATCAAAAACAGGCAAAACTCTGACATCTGCAGTAACAAATAATTTTGCCATTTTTGATTCATCATCAGAAAGCTGCAATTTAGGAACATGTTTTAAAACATGTTTTAAAGTCATTTTATCAGGGTCTAATCGTGAACGTATTAAATATTTTTTATCAGCATATCCTGCATATTTTTTTCCAGAAAATAACAAAGCATACTGCTGATTTTTTTTAAGTATAACACCCATGAATTTTGAAACTGTATCTTTTATATCAAGTGAAATAAAGCTTGTTTTCATAATATCTTTTGCTTGAGTCATTCATATCACTTTTTTTTATATAGACCTTTCTGCAAAATTAATTTATAAACTTTGTGTTTTACAATGAAAGCTTATGCTTGTAAAGCAAAAAGTTTAAATATTCGGATAAGTAATTGTTTTAAGAGGGATAAGTAAATGAGAGAATTTTTATCTAAACTTAAAAAAAAATTAACAAGTCCTAGTTACGAAGATCTAGAACAAGAAGAAGGATATGTTGAAATTGATACTGATGTAAGTGAACTTAAAGCAAAAGCTGTTGTAAGGCCATTTCAAGTTGAAGAATTTGAAGATCTTAAACCAATTTTAGACTCGCTCAGGGAAGGAAAAACAATTGCCATTATTAATATAAAACCAATAAAAGATAAAGACATTGTTGAACTTAAAAGAGCAGTAAATAAACTAAAGAAAACAGCAGATGCAATTGGCGGTGAAATAGCAGGCTTTGGAGAAGATTACCTCATTGTAACTCCAGGATTTGCAAAAATTTATCGTTCTAAACAAACAAAAACAGTCGCTTCATCAGAAAATACTAATTCTCAAGAATAAAAAAACATAATATGTCAAAAACTACCTACTAGTGAAATCTTAGTGTTTTAGTTTTTTTTACTGGGGTGGTAGTCTAGCTTGGTTTAGGATACCGGTCTCGGGTAATTTCGAGAACACCGGTGATCGCAGGTTCAAATCCTGCCCATCCCATTTTTCGCTCTTTGAACCGTAAAGATTCTTTTCTTTGTTTTTACCTATGATAAACAGCTAAATAAACTGTGAATTTTTTGAGGCAAATAGGAAGTTTTAAATATATTTAGGTATACTTTAGTATACGGTGATAATGATGGAATCTACAACTATGAAAGTATATGGAAATACAAAACACCAATTAGACAAGTTTAGAGAGTATAAGAATGAAAGTTATGATGAGGTAATTAAAAAATTGATTTACATAGCTAAAAATGCAAGAAAACAACCAGAACTAAGTAGAGATGCAGTTGAGTCAATTGAAAAAGCAAGAAAAAGAATAAAATCCGGCAAATTTGTAACTGAAGAAGAAGCTGAAAAGAGGCTTGGCTTTTAATGTATAAAGTAATATTCGATTCTGAAGCGATTAATTTCTTAGAAAAAGCAGAGAAGGATATATCTAAAAGAATTTGGAGTAAAATAATGACAACGAAAGAAAAACCGCATCGATCATTTGAGAGATTATCTGGAAGAAAAGATTACAAGTTAAGAATTGGAGATTACAGAGCAATCGCAGATATAGATGATAAAAATCAAAGAATAGAAATAACATTAATAGATCACAGAAGTAGAGTTTACAAGAGATTAAAATAAAATTTAATGAGAAGTAAAATTTTGAAAACAAAGATTTCAACAATGCATGATTTTATTAATATTATTATATATCTTCTTTGTTATTTTAGAACTTTCAATAAGAGGAATCATTCCAGCACAAACAACACAATTATACTAACAAACTAAAACTACAATCAGCAGATAATACAAAACAGAATTCTACAGAACAATATTGAGTTTCCCATTTATTTGCTTTTGTTTCTTCCTCTTAGCTCTACTTTTTCTAATCTCTTCAAAACAATATCTGCTTTATCAAAGTGTTTTGCATATGATTTGATAATTGCGTTCCAGCAATCTTTGTAAACTAAAGAGTGTCTTGCATTAAGAGTGTTTTTCAAAAGGTGCAGATCAACTGCTTTGTCTTCTTCTTTTAATGAAAAAAAACTAAGACCGAAATCAATTAAAAAAAGATTTTTTTTATTTACAATCATGTTTGCAGTTGTTAAATCATCATGAATAATATTTTTTGAATGCAAAATTCCAACAAGTTTTCCTATATGTTCACCCCATAAAACAGGATTGTTATCAAGTTGAGATCTTAACAGTTTTCCAGGGATGAATTCCATTTCAATTTTCATTGATTTATCACACATAGAATATAATTTTGGGCTTGGAAAGTTTAAAATTGATAATTTTTCTAGAATTTTTGCTTCGCGTCTAGTCCTAAATGAGCGTAATTGGTTGTCAAGTCCAGATAATCTATATTTTTTAGAAATGCGTTCTTTTATTATTTTATTTCCTTCTTTTTTAAGAATAGCTTCAGCACCTTGAGCTATTATCATGTTTCTGCTGCTTTTGCCTGTTCTGTAACAAGAGTTTTTAGTTGCTCGCTTTGAACTGATTTTTTACTTATGAGAACTTGGCGAAATTCTGAAGTTGAGAGTGGATAAGTTTTTTTGAGGTGTTGGGATAGTGATTTTTGCATATTTTTTTGAATAATTGTTTCAAAAAAATTATTTGCAGTTAGTTTTTTTGCTTCTTCTTGAACAAATGCTTGTGCTTTTTTATTAAGTTGTGCTAGAACAATGCTTGTTGTTGGATTTTTAGTTATCAATAATAATTTTGTTCTTAAAACAACATTATCTTTTGTACAAACTAAAAATGAAATATCAATTCTTTTTTTTCCTTTTCTTATTAATCTTTTAATTGTAGAAGGAAGAATTGTATAACTTTTGAGTTCGCAAACAACTCCATCATCAACAATTTTTTCTGCATGAAATTTTAGTTCAACACCTTGTCTTTGAGGGTCTCCTGTTAATGTAGTTAAACTTACTTTAGCTGAACGCCCCAATATTTGAGATGGATCTTCAACAAAAGTTTCTCCAATAACAGAGTTGCCCATCCATTCAGGACTAAAAAGATGTATCCATTTTTTTTTCTTCACAATTTTTGCTCTTGCCATTGTAAAACTAAGTAGCAAGGAATGATTTAAAAAGGTTGCGCTTCTTATCGATATCATTATATAATCATTGCAGTTCAATGCAGTTGGAAAATGGGGCGTTTTGATACATCTTTAGACATAGGGGAAGACTTATCAAAAAAGAAAGTTGAACAATCTGCAAATAATGTTAAACCTGACATATACTTAGCTGATTTAGAAAAAAAACTTTCAAGCGCAAAAATAAAAAAACAAGCATTTTCTTACAAGCCAATTATTGCAGGAGTATTATGTTTTGTTCTTGCTGTTTTTCTTTTAACTCAGACATACCAGCCAAAGATTTTTTCGCAGTTTGCAAAAGATGAAGTAGCTAAGAATTTTGGTTTGAATTATTATATTCAAGTAAGCAGAGAAAATCCAGAATGGAGTGTGGAACAAAAAAAAGTTGAAAGTGATTTGCTCGTTGAAAAATTTTTGAAAAGTTCTGAAGGAAAAAAACAACTTGAAAATAAAAGAAAGGAATTATTATCTTATTTTCAAGACAATAAAGATCAAACATATATTTACAATGCTGATTCTTATTATTTTTTAAGGCTTACACAAAACTTAATTAAAAATGGCCATTTAGGGGTTGGAAAAGATGATGTGTCAGATAATTTGCGTTCAGCAGGGTATCATTCGTTCGGAGTAACATTTACTCTTTTTCCTTATTTTATAAAATGGTGGCATGATATTACAAGCAAGATGTTTTTTTTATATGATGCAGCATTTTCTTTTCCTGTTTTATTAGGAATTTTATCAGGAGCTTTGATAGGGATTATACTTTATTCTATTAAGAAAAATATATGGCTGGCTTTGTTAGGTGTTTTTTTCATGATTATACAGCCTGTATTTGTTCAAGTTTTTTCTGGAGGCAATCTTGATACTCAAACAATTTCTTTGTTTTTCACTTTAATAGTATTAACTTGTGTTGCATTTTTTTCAATTGGGTCAAAAGCAACAAAAATCTTAAGTTTATTTGGATTAATAATAAGTTTAATATTATACAGGTATACTTGGAGTGGCTGGTTTTATATTCTTGTTGTATTATTTTTTTCTGGAATTTTATGGAGTGCTTTTCAGATTTTAAATGGAAAGAAAACAGTTGCAATAAGTATTATTGCAGCATCATTAATTTTATCACTGATTTTTTTACAGACTTTTAAACAGTTTTTCACAACTGTTTTAGATAGATTTATAGGATTAGATATTGGAAGAATAAGTTTTTCTAGTTTTATTACTGAATTGCAACCATTAGACTGGGAGTTATTTTATGAAGCAGTTGGAGGAAGTTTTGGAGTTATTTTTTTTACAATTGCTATTTTAGGAATGTTTTTCTTGTTATTAAAAAATAAAAAACAGCCTTGTTTTTTTGAGCTCACTATCATTCTACTCTTTCTTACAACTTTTGCTGCGAGTTTTTTTGCAGGAAGATTTATTCCTTATATTCTTCCAGCGTATGTGATTATGTTTACTATAACTGTTTCAAGTATTTGGAATTGGAGAAAACTGTTCCTGCTGTTATTTTTTATTGGGTCTGTGCTTATTTTATCAGCAACTTACGCAACAACATCAGAGTTATATCCATTTATGCATGATGGAATTGTTGAAACAGGAGATTTTCTTAAAACAACAAGCAATAATTCTTTTGTTGCAACATGGTGGGATAGGGGGTATTTATGGCAGTATGCTGGAGAACGTGCAACATTTTTTGATGGCGCGACATTTGACACAAATGCCTTTCTTTTTTCATACATTTTTACACAAACAGATATTGATTTTGCAAGAAATTTATTATGGGGCGCTGGTTGTAATTTAGGACAGTGGGTGAGGAGCATAGATAAAGAATATCTTGATGAATTTATTTCTAAAAAAAACTTAACTAAATGCAATCCTGAAATGTATTTAGTAGTTGACCAAAATTCTTTTTCTTTTATTAATCTAATGTATATTTATTCAAAGCAAAAAATTACTTCAGTAAACTCAATGAGGTTATTAGCTGAAAAAATTACAGATAAAAAAGATTATGCGGTAAAAGTTGAGTCTATTTCAGATATAGGAATACCTACGTTAACTACTCCTGAAAAATGCGAGCAAATAGGAGAATCAAAATATTTTTGTTTAAATTATATTGTTGATTTAGCTGACATTGAATTAAGCGGGCAAAACAGCAGGCCGTACTCTCTTGTTTTAGTGCAAAATGGCATAAGAAAAATTAAAAAATATGACGATGCTAAAAAACCAGAAGCATTAGTAGTTTTTGAACAAGAAAAAGATTATTATGCATTTTTTGCAGATTATCATATTTCAGATTCTCTTCTTTTAAGATTATTCACTGGTGAAAGTATTTCTGGATTTAAACGTGTTTATTCAGTTTACGAGCCTGAGCGCATATTGACTTTTAAAGTAGATTGGACTGCATGATTTATTATACTGTTTTTTTTAAAAGATCTTCTTTAACTTTCAATGAATACTCGTATAATTTTTGGTCTGCATTCTTTGAAGATGATACTATTTTTCCTATGTCTTTTGATTCTTTAATTTTTTGAAATTCCAGTTCTAATTTTTGCAGATGTGGGAAGCTTTCTTTGAAATGCAGATCAAGGGCATTGCTTACTTTTTCTAGTTCTTTTTTTAATTCAAAATATTCTGCAAATTCAAATAAGTTTCCGGCAAGTCTATACTCATCAAGCCTTGTTTTCAGATATGTTGTTAATTGTTCAAGCACTATTGAGTGTTGATGTAATAAATTGTAATATATTTTTGATTTAGCATAACAAATATGCATAAATGTAAATGCGCGATAGGAACTTACAGATTTAATTGCACAGGTATTGCGTTCTTTTTCAACAATACGCAGTGAACGATCAAGATCTATAATTTCTTTTCTCAAATTTCTTGCTTTTTCAACTTGTTTTTTAGAAAGTGCCAGCTCTAAGGTTTGCTTCTTTTTTTCAAGCTCATTTGTGCCTTTTTCAATAGTTTGAGTGAATTGTTCTGAAAAATCAGACCATTCAAGCGTATTAATGCGGCAGTCAGTTACTTGCTGCAAGTGTTCATCATAAACTCTTTCAGCCATAGTGAGCTTATCTTTTGTTTCTTGACATTTATCACTTAATTCATTCATGCGTTCATTCACAGCTTTCAACATATGCTTATTTTCAAGAATTTTCTTTTGTTTTTTTGATAATTTTTCACTAAGAAAATTTATTGCAGTTAGATAATATTGTTCAAGAATTGGTAGAGAAATCTTTTTTTTATCAGGATTAATAAAATTAACAAATTCTTCATGCTCGCGCGTTGCTAACTCTTCTAGATTTTGTACAATATCAGTATTTTCTGAAGTGTTTAATTTTGTTTTTTGTGTGTATGTTTTCATTATTTTTTGTAAAGTATTTTGAAAGCTCATAGTGTCCTCCATTCTGAAGTGTGCTTCACTAGTGGAATTTATAGTGTTTAAAATGTGTTTTCATCAAATAATCAGAAAAAACAAGCTAATTTATGAAAAAAAAACTATTTTATTGAAAGATTTTCAGAAATACAATTTGATTTGAAAAAATTGCGAATTATTCAAAATTTTTCAGCGATATTTTTTTATTAGCCAACAGCTAATAATCATCAAGTCTATACGTAATATTTTTATACACCTAAAATACTTTCAAGATAAATGAGGTGATATATTGTCTAAGATAATTAAGTTAAGAGCTAGGCAAATTTTAGATTCAAGAGGAAATCCTACAGTAGAAGCTGAATTAATCAGTGAAAAAGCCTGCATTACTGCTTCAGTTCCAAGTGGAGAAAGCACTGGAAAACATGAAGCATTTGAATTAAGAGATAATGAAAAAGCATATTATGGAAAAGGAGTGCTTAAAGCTGTAAAAAATGTAAATACAGTTATTGCAAAAAATTGTAAAGGAATGCTGGTTGAAGAACAAGCAAAACTTGACACTAAACTAACTTCACTTGATGGCACTAGAAATAAGAGAAGATTAGGTGCAAACGCTATTCTTTCAGTAAGCATGGCTTCATGCAGAGCAGCTGCGCAAGAAACACATACATTATTAGCAGAATATGTAAAAGAGCTATATCAAGCAAAGAAGCTTACCCTGCCTTGCCCAATATTTAATTTAATTGAAGGTGGAAAACATGCAGGAAATAAATTAAGCATGCAAGAATACTGGTTAATGCCTACTGGAGCAAAAAATTTTTCTGAAGCATTAAGAATTGGCAGTGAAGTATATCATGAGTTAGGAAGTATTTTAGAAAAAAGATTTGGAAAAAATGCATTAAATGTTGGACTTGAAGGAGGATACGCTCCTCAATACCAATGCGCAGAAGAACCAATGGACGCTATTTTGGAAGCAGTGCAGAATCTCGGTTATTGGAAAAAAATAAAATTAGGACTGGATAGTGCAGCAACAAGTTTTTGGAATGGAAAATCATATTTATTTGAAGAAAAAGAAATTACATCAGAGCAATTAAAGCAGAGATATATTGACATTGCTAAATCTTATCCTTTGCTTGCAATAGAAGATGCGTTTCATGAAGAAGATTTTTTAGGTTTTTCTTTACTGCAAAAAAAACTAAAAAAACTTATGATAATTGGTGATGATTTAACTGTAACAAATGTAGACAGGATTAAAAAAGCGCTAGAATACAAATCCTGTAACAGTCTTCTTGTTAAAATAAATCAAGTTGGAACAATCACTGAAACATTGAAAGCTTGCAAACTTGCCAGAAATAATAAATGGAAGCTAATAGTAAGCCACAGAAGCGGTGAAACAAGTGATGATTTTATTGCTGATCTTGCAGTTGGAATAAGTGCGGGTTTTATTAAAGCAGGAGCACCATGCCGTGGAGAAAGGCTTGCAAAATATAATAGGTTGCTAAGATTAGAAGAATGGCTTGGAAAAAAGGCGAGGTATGTTAAAATATGAAAAAACTTATTGTTGGCTGTTCTAATTCAAAAGAGCTTGCTAAAAGCATTGCTCGGCATATCAAAAAAGATTATACAAAACTGCTTGCTCGTGATTTTCCCGATGGAGAGTTATACTTGAAGTATCAAAGTAATATTGCTAAAAAAGAAATTATTCTTGTACAATCTATGCATCCTCAACCTAATAAAGCTATGATGGAAGCAATATTTGCTGTAAAAACAGCAAAAGAATTAGGTGCGGTTAAAGTAACTTTAGTTGCGCCATATCTTGCTTATATGAGACAAGATAAAAGATTTCATCGAGGAGAGTGTAAATCAAATTCAATAATGGCTGAACTATTAAGTTGTGCTGACCAGTTAATAACCATTGATCCACATTTACATCGAGTCCACAAATTATCAGAGATATTTAAAATTCCTGCAAAGACTCTTACTGCAAATCATATTCTTGCACAATTCATAGGTAAGAAATACAAAAATGTACTTGTAATAGGTCCAGATGAAGAAAGCTATCAATGGGCTGCAGGCATTGCTAAAGAAGCTTGTGCTGAAGTTCTAGTTTTGCATAAAAAAAGGTATAGCTCAAGAAAGGTAAAGGTTTTTTTACGTGAACCTGAAAAAGTGAAAGGAAAAAATGTTGTGCTTATTGATGACATCATTAGTTCAGGACATACTATGATTGAAGCAGTTAAAGAATGTAAAAAAGCCAAAGCTTCATCAATTCACTGTATTTGTGTTCATGGCATTTATTCAGAAAATGCATTGCCTAAAATCCTCAAAGCAGGAGCAAAGGAAGTTATTTCAACTAATACTATACAAAATAAGGCTAGTAAAATAGATGTAAGCAAATTAATTGCTGATAATTTTTAATCAAACATAAAAAGTGAAAATGATAAAAAATAAAGCAGCACTAATAGTGCTTGATGGCTGGGGAATAAGCGCACATAAAAAAGGCAATGCAATTTTATTAGCAAAAACTCCTACAATGAATTTCTTAAAAAAAAATTATTCATATCTAGAGCTTAATGCTTCTGGAAAATATGTTGGATTACAAGCAGGAGATATAGGCAATAGCGAAGTTGGGCATTTACATCTTGGAGCTGGAAGGCTGGTAAAACAAGACAGTACAAGAATATCTGAGTCAATAAAAAATAAATCAATTTTTAAAAATCCAGTACTGGTTAAAGCAATGCAAAAAGCAAAAAAAAACACTCTGCACTTGCTAGGACTAGTGAGTGATGGCGGAGTTCATTCTCATATCAGTCACTTATTTGCACTTTTAGAAATGGCTAAACAATTCAAAATAAAAAGATTATACATTCATGCAATCACAGACGGAAGAGATGTTCAGCCTAAAAGTGCATTGAATTATTTGAAACAAGTTGAAAAACATCTGCAAAAAAATTGGAAAATAGCAACAGTGATTGGAAGATTTTATGCAATGGACCGTGATAATCGTTGGAATAGAGAGCACAAAGCATACAATGCAATGGCAAATGGCAAAGGGCACAATCACAAAAATGCAAAAGAAGCAATTATTGAAGCATATAAAAAAAGAGAAAGCGATGAATTTGTTTTTCCAACAATCATTGAAAAAAAAGGAATTGTAAAAAACAATGATGTCATAATATTTTTTAATTTCAGATCAGATCGCGCCAGAGAATTAACGCGAGCTTTTGTTCAGGGAAGATTTAACAAATTTAAACGCAAGAAAATACTAAACTTGCACTTTGTCTGCTTGACTCAATATGATCCTTCAATTAAAACTCCTGTTGCTTTTCCTCCTGAAAAAATTAAAAACACACTCGGAGAAGTGCTTGCTGAACAAAAATACAAACAATTCAGGCTTGCAGAAACAGAAAAATGGGCTCATGTAACTTACTTCTTTAATGGATTAAGCGGAGTGGTTTGGAAAGGAGAAAAACGACTATTAATACCGAGCCCAAAACAGGTTAGAACTTATGATAAAATTCCAGAAATGAGTGCATTTAAAATAACAAAAAAAGCAGTCGAGATCTTAGAATCTAATAAGTATAAATTTCTTCTTGTGAATTATGCAAATCCAGATATGATAGGGCATACAGGAAACTTAAAAGCAACAATAAAAGCAATTGAAATAATTGATTCTTGCATTAAAAAGATATGTGAAGCAGTGAAGAAAAATAATTGGGCATTGATAATAACTGCAGATCATGGCAATGCAGAAAAAATGCAGTACCTTGACGGAAGCATGAATACTGCACATACAACAAACAAAGTTCCATGCATACTTATTTCAGAAAAGTATAAACTCAAGAAAATAAAAAATCCATCACTATATAATATTGCGCCAACAATAATCAAATTAATGGAAATAGCAAAGCCGAAAGAATGGAGTGAAAGTTTAGTAAAAAATCACAACATTTAAATTCTGCACAAAAATAAAAACAAGCAATATGCAAACTGGAATTAAAGTTTTAGAGGCAATGACAGAAAGGCCGATAATTGTAACACCAGATACAAATCTAGTAGAATGTGCAGAAATTATGAAAAGAAATCATGTGGGATCCTTGCTGGTTAAAGAGGACCACAAACTAAGAGGAATTTTAACAGAACAAGACATAGTGCGGAAAGCAGTTGTAAAAGACAAAAAACCATCTAAAATAACTGCTTCAGACATAATGGAAATAACCCTGAGAACTATAGCTCCTGAAAATGATATTTTTGATGCACTGCAAATGATGCGAGACTATAACATAAGACATATACCAGTCACTGAAAATGAAAAACTCATAGGATTAGTCACACTAAAAGATATTCTTAAAATACAACCAGATTTATTTGAAATATTAGTTGAAAAATTTGAATTAAAAGAAGAACAACGCAAACCAGTATTTGCAGCCAAAGAAGAAGGACTATGTGAATCATGCGGTGAGTACAGTCCTGAATTAAAAAGAAAAGACGGTGTAATGATTTGCTCTGATTGTAGAGAGTAAAACTGAAGTATAATTCAATTAATTTATCTAATACTGTTTGCTCGTATAATTCCTCTACAATTTTTGCTTCCGTAGTTACATTTCATAAATTCATCAATGTTCATTGTTTCTGAATATGAACTTTTTTAATGCAGGGGAAGGGATTTGAACCCTCGGATCCACTAAGGAACAGGATCTTAAGTCCTGCGCGTTTGACCAGACTTCGCTACCCCTGCGCACTCTGCTCCAACAAGAAATAAATATACTGTTTAAAAGGTTTTGTGTCTAAACAGAATCTCCGAGCGTCCTCGCTTCGCTGCGGTCGCTCAGGAGATTTTGAACTAACCAAAAAGTATAAATATAGGTAATACATTTTATTACCATAGGTAATACTATGGTTATAGTTTCAACAAAAATGGGTCCGAAGGGACAGATTTTGATTCCAAAAATTTTCAGGGAAGAATATGGATTTATTCCTGGCGAAGAACTTCAATTAATTGACACTTCTGAAGGATTATTTGTTAAAAAAGAAACTTATGATATTATTGCTTCTATGAAAGAGATTGCTAAAAAGGCAAAAGCAAAAAAAGTAAATGTTGATAAAATTGATCTTCATAAAATTTACGAATCTGAATTGGAGGAAAGATTTAATGACGTACTTGGACACAAACATATTCATAAGAGCGTTTCTTGACCTAACAGAAAAAGGAGATAAAGCAAGAGATCTGATTAGTTCTATTTTAAACAATAAGAGGTTCAGCACTAGTGTTTTAACTTATGACGAACTAGTTTGGGTTATTAGAAAATCTGTCGGAGTCCGAGAATCTATTCAGGCAGGAAAGAATTTATTGGCAATTACAAATTTTCGTTTTATTTCAATAGATAAGCTTGTTTTAAGTAAAACTCAGCAATTAATAGAAAGCACTTCATTAAAGCCAAGAGATGCAGTTCATGCAGCGGCTGCATTATTAAATGGCGAAATTGAAATTATTTCTGATGATGCTGATTTTGATAAAATAAAAGAATTAAAAAGAATCTCTCTAGAAAAATTCAAGATTTAATCAAAACAATCTATCAACTAACTTAAATCCTCTTTTTTCAAGATCTTGAATTATTTTTTTAATGTAACTTTTATATTCTTCCTCATTTCTTTTCTCTGATTCTTTTATTTTTTTTTTATAATCATTTTTAATTAAGTAAGATGGAAATACTTCTTTGAATAAATCATGTTTATTTATTTCATTTATTTTTGGTTTTTCACTAAATTTTTCAGGTAGAGAATTTCGTAAATATTTTTTCTTATTTTCACTTAAAGAAAAATGACCATAATCTTCTACAAACAATCCTGTAAAAATATCTAGTTCAGAATAATCATATTTTAATAAATCTTCTTGATCACCATAAACTGCTTTAATTGTTGCTTCTTTTATTTTTTGAGATTTAGAAATAACATCTTCAACTATTTGATGAATTCCTTCAAATACTATTTTAGAACAAGAATGTAGTTTTAACAAGGTGTAAATTTGTTCAAGTCTTCCATCATAAGCATTACCCATTCCTTCTGCAAAACAAGTATTGCCTAAAAAAGATTCACTATAATAAGGAAATCTTATTTTACCATAATTAAGCCAGTAAAAAGGCCTTCCGAGTTCATCAAAATCAATATCATCACTGTTAGAGTATTGATACACTGTTTTTTTACTAACAAAAGTTTTTGTATTAGGAACAACTTTTGCTGATAATGTAATTAAATAATCATATTCTTTACGTATAATATAACTCTTCTTGCCTTTTTTCTCCATTAATTCATTCCAAACAATCTTTTCAATTGACATCAAAAAATATTTAATAAAAAAGAGTATAAATAGATTCTTGAAAGAAATATTCTTATGAGAATATTTATAAAATAGATTGTAAATCTTTTTTAATATGTCTCGCTATAGAAAAAGAACAATCTATCAAATTATTGTTGAAGCTGGATTAGTTAAATCAAAAAAGCAAGCGCTTGATCTTGTAAGAAATGAAAAAGTGGCAGTAAATGGACTGCCAATAACTTCATTGCATTATCAAGTAAATCCTAGAAAAAGCAAAATATTTGTTAATAATAAAGAGATAAAGCTCGAGGATAAAAGAAGATATTTTATTTTCAACAAGCCTAAAGGATTAATTACAACAAAAGAAAACATTCTGAAGTTCTTAAAAAATCATGTAAAGAGCGAAGAATTATTAGCATATTATCCTGTTGGAAGATTAGATAAAGATACAACTGGCTTATTAATAATAACAAATGATGGACGGTTAGGAAATAAAATTCTAAATCCTAAACAAAAGATCACTAAAACCTATGAAGTAATTGTTTTAGGAAAAGTGAATGATGCTGATCTTGATAGATTAAGAACTGGTGTTGAAATTGAGTTAGAAGAAAATAGTAAGATTACAAAGTATAAGACGCAGTCTGCAAAAATCAATATTATTGGCTTTGGAGAGAACACTGCTAAAATTGAAGTATGTATAAGTGAAGGAAAGAAAAGACAAGTACGAAGAATGTTTGAAGCTCTTAATTTTAAAATTCTTGACTTGAAAAGAACAAAGATCGGAGAATTAGAACTCGGGGATTTGAATGTTGGTGAAATAAAGGAGATGCCAATGCAAGAATTGTTCAAAGCTGTTTTTTAGACTTAAACAGAAACTAATATAAATAAAACCTTTTAATTGAAGATAAGGAGGATGATAGTATGATGAATGAGCTTTTGGAAAAATCAGAAGAATACTTGTATTTTGTTTTTAGGGTTTTTGTCGGGCTTTTATTTGCCCAGCACGGAGCTCAAAAATTATTAGGATGGTTTGGAGGAAAGGCAATGCCTCTAATAAGTATGATGGGTGTTGCAGGAATAATAGAATTAGTTGGCGGTTTACTTTTAACTTTAGGATTGCTAACTAGATTTACTGCGTTGGTTACTGCTGTAGAAATGCTAGCAGCATATTTTATGGCTCACGCGCCTAATGGATTAGCGCCAATAATGAACAAAGGAGAGCTTGCACTGTTATATTTTGCAAGTTTTTTAGTGCTGTCAGCGCATGGCGCTAAAAAGTGGGGTCTTGACAATCTTTGGAAAAAATAATTTTTTTTATAAAATCGTAGGCAGAATACCCACGAATTTATTTGTGGGATGAAGCCCGTCGTCTCTTTCTAGTATTTGTACAAGAGTATATCTTCACTGGTTTGTATTGGTTAGTTTAATCATCCAATGGACTTTTAATGTTACGAATGCTCTTGTTTGAAACTTTTGTATAAATCAGTGTTGTGCTAATATCTGAATGCCCTAATAAATCCCTAATGTACCTTATGTCAGTTCCATTTTCCAAGAGATGAGTTGCAAAAGAATGTCTTAAGGTGTGGGGAGTAATGCTTTTTCTTATGCCTGCCTTAATAGCTGCATTTTCTATGATTTTCTGTATTGTTCTTTGTGTATATTTACCTTCCCTGTTTGTTAAGAAGACATATCCTTCTTTGTTAGGAGTCAGATTCATTAAATTTTCTTTAACTTTCAAAGAGAGCATGACAATCCTGTCTTTTTTACCTTTAGCTCGTTTCAGATGAATGAGATTTCTGTCAAAATCAATATCCTGCCATTTAAGGTTTATTATCTCGCTGATTCGTATAAAACATTTTTCCCTAATTGATATTCATCACCCAACCTACAACAAAATCCCATACTATTGATTAATCCCCATTATATTAAAAACTTTGCCCTTTATTCTTTTTTTAGATAGAACTTCGTTCCTGATTGACGGCCGACTCAAAAACTCTAAAATTTTGCCTTCGGCATCGTTGCACTAAATTTTAGGTCTTCCCAGTGGTCAGACGAAACTAACAGGGGAAGCCGTCCCACAATTACATTCCAAGAGCGAAGAAATTTTTGAGAAACGTAAAATTATAAGAACTTTCCCCACCAATCACCTTATTTTCTCTCATCATTCGATGAATTTTTTCTAAATTGTGTGCAATGCTGATCAAATTCATCTCAATTTTTGTTTTTTCCAGACCACGAAGAAGAAATTCTCTGAATCCTAAGTTCTGTTTCATGTGTCCGTACACTGGTTCAACAGTAATTTTTCTTAGCGAATAAATCTTTAAATTAAATAAATATGGGGTGTATTAAAATGAGAAAATTAAAACAATATGATAGGGAATTTAAACTTTCAGTTCTTCAAGAACTTGAAACAAACTCTTTAACTGAAGTTTGTAGAAACCATAATATTTCTCCGTCCACTGTTGCGGGTTGGAAAAAAGTATACAAGAACAATCCTAAGGAAGCATTTAAGGGTAATGGTAAAAGCTACAAGGAAGAAGTAAAGATTGCTGAGTATGAACGTGTAATTGGAAGATTATACGCTCAAAATGATCTTCTTAAAAGAGCATATGAAGCAATGAAGGAACAAGTGGCTGATGAGTTAAAAAAAAAAGATTGAGCTTAAAATGATAACTGAATCTAAACTTCCTATTTCAATTGCTTGCAAGACCTTTGGAATTGATAGAAACTGTTATTACAGGAATAATGGAGAATCCAAAATGATTAATCAAGAAAATGATCTTAAAATAAAGAAATTTATCGAAAAAGTGATTCTAAAATTCCCGGTTTGGCTTCTATCATTGCCGAAATGGAGGAGCATAAATTTATTGCTATGATGATTCCTGTTGGTACTCTTAAAAATAGATAGGATGTTGAAAGAGAAGAAGATACAGCTATCGATAGATTTGTGTGTTATCTCATTCCCGAGAATTTACCACCTCGCCGATATACGGAATGGCACGACAGTCCTCATGAAAGATTAGGATGGATAAATTACTATGCCCACAAGCGCTATCCTATGGAACGAGTAATTGCACAAGATACACAAAAAATTAGAGAAAATTATCGAAGAAAATTCAAAGAAATGCTTGAAACATTGAAACGGAAAAATAATCCATAACTGGCAACAACCCTACTGACAGCATCCCGGTGGTCTTACTCAGCAAGATTTATTGTCCACAAATAAAATAACAATTAATAATAAGTGGACAACATTACAGCTTAAACTGCTCAACCACCACTTCAAACATTTTCTCACAATATCTTTTAATATCTTTTTGATTATGTAAATCTATTGCCTCGTAGTACTTTTGCCTTAATTTTACTGGCACAAATACTTTTGGATATCCTGCTTGCATTAAAATCCAGTTCATTAACGTCCTTCCTGTTCTCCCATTGCCATCCTCAAACGGATGTATTTCTACAAACTGTGCATGAATCAAGCAAGCCAATACAAATGGATGAATTTTACGCTTATGTTCATAATAAAATTGAATCATTTTTCTCAATAGTGGGCGCACTTCCTCTGGCTCGGGAGGAACATGATCTGCCCCTTCAATTTTAACAGGGAAAAAGCGTACTCTTCCAGGATATACCACTCCCGTGTTTTGTGTTAATATCTCATTTACTTTTTCCAGAAACTCGATAGTTAACTTTTCTTTGTATTTTTTGATAAACTCAAATGCGTCTCTTCCATTGATCGCCTCGTTATAATCTTTTGGAGGAGCACCCGATGGAATCTGCTTTTCTTTGATAATCAAATACGTATCTCGTAATGTTAATCTGTTACCCTCGATTGCATTTGAGTTATAAGTAAATCTTATTAAAAAATCTGCTTCCTCCTTCTCAGCAATAGTTTTTGGTATGGTTTTACGATGGTGATTGAAAATCTCTTTGAAATCATCAATTATTTCTAGTTTATTGGCATCGAGGTAATCCTTGTTGTAAACATTATATTCCTCAAGCTTAAGCTCTTTGAGTTTCTGTCCAATTTCCTCTTTGGTAGGCTCTTTTTCACCGAGCTTGATTCGTATTTTCTTCCATTCGTTTTCTCCAATGCGAATAGTCTTTCCGAGATAATAAAACGTCTTTTTTCCCGATTTTATCCTATCAACATAGGCCATAACATATTATTGTCCACATTATATATAAATCTTTCTATTTTGTGGACAATACAAACTATAGCTAGTGACATAAATATTTATACAAATCTAAGTTAAATCTTTTTGTGCGATAATAAGTAATTACTGCTTTTTTAAATTCATCAAATGAATTAAAGAATTTTGAGCCTAGAACATCATCTTTACCTTGATTCCAACATTCTTCTATAGGGTTTGCTTCAGGAAACCCTGATGGAAACCACATTACTTCAATATGATCCCTGTGCTTTTTTAGAAATCTTTTTACCCTTGCTTCTTTTTTATGCCATGTTGCTTTGTCCATGAATAATATCATTTTTTGAAATCTTCTGAGAAGGGCATGTAGATACTTAAGAAATCCATCACTGTTTGCTTCTGGGTAAGTTCTGAAGCATTGTCTTCCGTCTTCTGAAATAGCTCCGTAGAAAACAATTTTTCTGTGAGAACCTGTAGCAAAAATTTTAGGTTTACTTCCCTTAACCGCCCATACTGAACGTATTTTCACGTCGTAAATGAAAATACTTTCATCTTCTGCAACAATCACATAATTTAACGGTTGACGTGCCAGAAATTCTTTGTTTTTTTATGAAATCATCACGATCTTCTTGCTTTGAAAAAGCATAACGAGGGCGTGGCTTTATTTTTCCTAAACCCCAAGATTGTGTTATCCTGATGGCCTGTCGAAAGCTATATTTTACACCTGCTTCTTCATAGATAAGCTGGCGGATTTGTTTTGTTTGCCAACCTTGTTTAATATTATGTCTTCGTACAACACGGCGTAATTTTTGTTCTACTTTTTGGTTTATTTTTCTAGGCCTTCCTTGCTGTTTTTTAGTGTTTAAACCACGAACGCCAAGTTGATCATATCTTTTTTTCCAATAATCAACCTTACCATGTGTGCAACCATATAAGGCTGCCACTTCACGCAATGGTTTGCGATGCGCATCACGAACCATACATTAAACTTTTAGCGTAGCGACCTCTGCAAGAGGGAAAAGTTTAAGTTAAATGGTTTGCGTGAGAAACCCCTAGCTTTAGCTGGATTTATTTTGTGAGTAGGTCATTTTTTCTTTTTATTCATTGATTGCAGAAATTCTAGTGGAAGAGGAATAATAAATTTTTGTGAAGGATCAGAAGCAATATCTGAAATTGTTGCAAGAGTTCTTAGGTGAATGCTTGCTGGCGACTTAGCAAGTGTTTCACCTGCTTTTCTTAAGTTTTCAGCTGATTTAACTTCTCCTTCAGACTTGATGATTGTTGCACGTTTTTCTCTTTCTGCTTCTGCCTGAGCAGCCATTGCTCTCTTCATACTTTCAGGAAGTTCAACTTGTTGAATCTTTACTTCTTGCACATCAACGCCCCATGGGTCTGTTCCTTTATCAAGTATAGATTTGATTTCTCCAGCAATTTTTTCACGATTAGAGAGCACAGTGTCAAGAGATTCTTTTCCTATACTATCTCTTAATGCTGCTCTTGCAAAAAGAATAACTGCTTCAGTATAATTTTCTATATTAAGCACTGATTTTTCAGGCTCTTTAACATGATAATAAACAACAGCATCAACATGCACAGGAACATTATCTTCAGTCATGCATTCTTGAGGTTGAACATCAACAGCAAAAGTACGCAAATCAACTTTTTCAACAGTATCAATAAAAGGAATAATCCATCGCAAACCAGGTTTAATTACATCTTTATATTTTCCTAAACGAAAACGAACAAGCCTTTGGTATTCATAAACCAAACGAAAACCTAACAAAACAAGAATAATAAAAATCGCGCCTAAAATAAACCAGACCATGTAAGTATTAATAAAAATCAAACTTTATAAAGATTTCTATCGCTTAAAAGCTTCGAGTTTTTTCATAATCTCCCTTGCATTAACAGCATACCAATCATCAAATGGAGGCCCATAAATACAAGCAGTTGTTTCTATATTGCAAGTTTTTATTTGATTGTTCATTACTGAATTATAAGTTGGCCTAATATTAGTTCGGCATTCAACTCCGCAATCTCCTCCGCAAGTTGGATAATAACCTATTTCTTTTGTTTGTGAAGCTAGATCTCCCCACAATTGTTCTGCGCTTTGCCTGGATGGTGCACAATTTTTTCCTTCTTCTTGGAATGTTCCTGTTAAGCTTTGTCCTCTACTCATTACACTGGCTATGCTTGATTGAAATAATCCTTGTGGTTCTTTTGTAAGTGTTGTTGTTGCATAATTCTGTGATTCAATATTATTGTAATACTCATCCTTAAGTTTTGCAAATCCATGGCCAAATTCATGAGTGAGCAGTCTTCCAGGATAATCTTCTCCTACAATAGAAATAAAACAAGGGCTTCCAAAATAACAAAAAGAACGATATCTGTTAATTGGAGAAATCACAATTATGTAATCTTTTTGAGGACAATTATTGCTTAAAGAATAAACATCTTTCAGTGATGGGGTTATTGCTCCTGAAGAATCTTTTTCATAATTAAGTTTAGAATTTAATATCCAAATATTGAATTTATCTTTGTTTGATTGAAATGGTTCTCTGGAAAATAATCCTTCTTTTTTCGTGCCTTTTTCAACTCCTGAATAATCTATGACATCTAAAACAAATTTTTTAAACCTGTCTTTTGTTGTAAATCCATCGCCAATAAAAAGAACATCTGCTTTTGTTGATGAATCACCATTATATACTAATTTTTCACACTGTTTTGAAAGCGTGATATGCAAAGGCGGCGAAGGGTATTCTGTTGCTATGTGAAGATTTGTTAAGTCAACTGTTATTTTTGCTTTTAGCATTCCTTTGAAAAGTGCAGGTATTTTACTTGAAATTCCGTTTTTTATTTCATTATAAATAAATCCAGTAAGCTCTTTTTTAACTTCCTCAAGTTCTTCAGAACCAGGACATGTTGTATCAATCATCACGCTTCCAAAATTTTTTTCTTCAACGCAAAAAGTTATTGCTTTAACTTGATCTCTTGCATTTCTAACTTTATTTTTTAGAAATTTAGGCATTCCTTTAATACTAAAATGAATATAGTTGCCTAATTGTTCTGCAACATAAGTTTTTCCTTCTTTTCTTGAAAGTTCCTGGCAATCAACAGGGCTGTTAACCTCAAGAATGTTTGCTGTTTTACATTTAAGCCCTTTTGCAGGCACTTCTTTATAACACTCGCCAGTATTAGAATTGCATGAATTGCCTTCAGGACAACTGCATTGATTGCAATTTTGCATAATTTTTTTATCAGAACTACAATATTCTGGTCTATTGCTTAAACATGAATTTGGCTTTTCACAAATTGTTGCAAGGCAGGCATCACAAGAACCACCGCAATCAATACCAGTTTCATCGCCATTTTTTATGCCATCATTGCAAGTCTCTTTGCAAACAGGTATTTTCCAAGACCAGTACACTTCTTCAACACAAACTCCTCTGCTGCAAGTTATTTGACTGCATGAACACCCCTCATAGTTGACTATTGTTGTATTTGTATTAGGGCATCTGTCTCTACTGTCAGGAATGCCGTCAAAATCAGAATCTTTATAATTCATATCTGTTGAAGTAAAATAAGTGTAAAAATCAAGAACATTTACATCTTTTAATTCTTTAAATAAAATATATGATTTATTTACTTGATTTCCATTAAGTACAAATTTATTAACAATAAAATTGTTAAGTACAAAACTTATTAAATCAGTATTTTTAGATTCTATATTTAAGGGACCGTATGTGCCTTTTTCAAAAGAACTTAAAAAAGTTTTAGCAGTGCTTAATTTTGAAAAATAAATTTTTCCAGCATCATAACTTTTACCATCAGAATAATATACTCTTCCTTGTATTGTTTTATTTGTTAATTCAAAATCAGCAGCATCAATATCTAATTGAGTAGGATCGAAAATAAAATTTCCTTGATATTGATTATTATAAAATAAATTTGCAGTTAATACTTCCTCAAGATTACTATCGTCTATTATAAAACTAATAATAATATTGCCCGACGTTGTTTTAAGACTGGGAATTTTAATAGTAGTGCTTATTTCGTCTTTTTCTTCAAAAAAATAAGCTTCAGAGAATTCTTGAAAATCCAATTTAAATGAATTAATGATAAGGGTATTATTTTCTAAATTAACAAGTATTTGCCCTACGGGGGTGTTATTATACTTTATAACTTGTTGCTTAGAATCATTTATTACATTAAATAATTGAAAACGCAACTGTCCTATAGAATTATTATTTTTTGATAAACTAAAAGTTAATGTATTAGAATAAGTTGGTGTAGATATGCTCTTATTTTCAATATCAATGCTTATTTTTACTTTTCCAGTTAATTCAAAACCTAGAGCAGAAGGGATATAAAATATAATTAACCCGAAAATTACAAACCACAAACTTAACTTCATCCTACACACCATCCGCCAATATTTTTGTTTTTAACAGCAAACTGAAAAGCAAAAGGCATTTGTCCTCTTTCCAACGGTTGGGCATCGACAAATCTCATGCCGTATCTTTTCAATAGTTTATCGCCATAAACATAAATATTTAACAACTTATCTTCTGAAGAATACTTTGCACAATTTGAGCTTACATCATATATTTGCACAGGCAATGCATTTTCAAGAAGCTGTTTTACTTTATTATAAACTAAGCCAAGTCTTACTGGTATTGTTGTAAATGCTTCTTCAACAAGTATTCTTTGGCCTGAACGTTCAATGAGCAAAGGATAAATTGCTTTGATAAAGACATCATTGTCTCTAATAATTGCATTAACTGTAACAGGTTTTGAACTGTGGGGTATTAATGCTTTTGAAAAATCAAAGTTAATTGATTCAAAATCTATATTAGGTTTTTTTACAATAAATCCTTGTTGTTCAAAACGAGTTGTATTCAAACAATTATTTAATTCTGCAACAACATATTTTGAAATTGTATTTTCAAGTTCTTCCTTAGATCTTAAAATAATATTAGTAGAAGTAAGTACATAAGGAAGCATTCCTGTTTCAATAAACATGTGCGCTTCAGCAGGGATTCCATCGCCAGGCTCACCGTGTTTGTAACTTCCTAAAGGATTAATGTATCCTCCTCCAGATCCAATTAAATAAATTGCTTGTTCTGCTGTTTCTTTTAAACAACTTTGAAGATATTCTTGAAGTTCTTGTTTTTTCTCTTCTATTGATTGAGCTCCGCCAATAATAATTGTTTTTGACACAAGCACTATTAATAAACTAAGAACTACAAGTATTATAATGCCTAAAATAATAAATATAGTCACCTGCGCTTTTTTCATTTGTTGTGGATACCTGTTGCTTGCAACGGCGGGGTTAATGCTGTGTATATCCTGTCGAAGGTATTCGCAACATTAAAAATCCTAACACTCATTGACTATAATACCCGCCACTTGCGGCGGTTGGGATTTTTATTTATTATTATAAATCTGATTGTTTTTATATAATTTATGCTGATTATCACTCAACAAACTTTAAATGTTTTAAATTTCCAGATTTTTTTGGAACAAGAACTCTGAAATTTTTAAGGTTGCAGGGTTCTGTAAATAATGCGCTAATTATGTTTTGTGGAAAAGAATCAAAGGAATAAGAATAAGTAACAAGAACTCCGTTTTCTTCTGTTGCTTCTTTTGCAACAATCCACCAATCAGGTATGAAGGGTTTTTTTAATGTCTTGAATAAATGATCATCAGGAACAATTATTTGTTTTGGAGATAGTTTATTAACGCACTCAAGCATAGGTGTCAAAGAAATAAAATGGGTGCTTGTTTCATTAAAGTTTACAAGTTCAAACATTGTATTGGATCCTCCTGTTGTGTAAAATGTGTAATAAAAATTAATTGACACATAAGAAATGCTTAAAATAACAAATATTTGAAAAAATATTTTTTTTGAGTAAAAAAAGAAATAGCATAAAACCAGAGAAGTGAAGGTTAATGGTATTAAGTGATACCTTAAAGCTGCAGTATTAATAAAATAAGTTATTATCAAAAATGATGCTATCATAAGCCAAGTAAAAGTTTGATGCTTGTTTTTTTTATAATAAAAAAAACTTCCCAGAAAGCTTAAAGAAACAAATGGAACAACAAATAAATTAATTAAGCCCGTTGTTCTTAAATAAAGAACACTTCCATCAAAATGCTTGAAAAAGCTAATTATTAATTTTGGCAGAATAATTAAATAATCAAAAAAATTCAGGTTATTGGCTGGAAGAGCTTGTTGAGTATTAACAAAGAAGAAATATAGCATTACTAGGAATACTACAAGTGTGCATAATGAATATTTTTTTTGTTTGAAAAAAACATATAATGCTAAAGGAATAAGAAAGGCAATAAATATAACATGAGTAAATAAAGCAATTCCACAAATAATCCAGGCAAAAAAATGATATTTCCAAGAATTTTTGCATAATATAAAATAAAGTATTAACAAAATAAAAAAAGGAAAAACAGTTATTTCCCAAGCAATTCTGCTCCAAATAACATGCCAAGGAATAACAGCGAAAATCCAAGCTGCACGCAAACCATACTCTGAGTTAAATAAACTTGAAAAAATAAGATAAGCCAAATAAACTGTTCCTACACCAAATAAAACATTAACAAACCTTACACCAAAAATATTAGCGCCAAATAAAAACATAAAAGGAACACGTAAGTATTGAATAGTTGCACCTGTATATTTATTCATGCCATAAAAATAAAATTTTTCACCATTAAGAATATTATAAGACATTTGGCCCAGGATTGCTTCATCTACATGAAACCCTGGAATTGAAGAAAGAAATACTATTCTTATTAAAAAAGCAAATAATAAACAAATTAATAGTTTATAATTCATTATTTTAGGAAAATAAATATCATATTATAAATCTTCTAATTTTGATTGAACAATTGTGTAATTAGGATCTATTTCTAAAGCTTTTTCGTAATTCTCAATTGCTTTTGCTTTTTCATTTTTTGCAAGATATGCATCGCCTAAATAATGGTAAGATCTTTTATTTTTAGGATCTTTTTCAATTGCTTTACTAAACCAAATAATCGCTTCATCATAATTTTTGAGAACATAATATGCATCTCCAAGATAAAGATAAGCGGTTGAGAATTCTGGGTCTTCTTTTATTGCTTTTTTGTATTCTTCAATTGCTTCATTAAGCTTTTTCTGCGTAAAATACTCCTCTGCTTTTTTTAAGTGCTTCATTGCTTCTTCATTTTTTGATACTGGATTAAGCGAAGCTTGTCCTTCTATAATTTTTTTAAATTCCATAGCATTAGGATTAGTTGGATCAAGCAATAAAACTATATCTAATTCTTTTTTAGATTTTTCAGCATCGCCCAAGAATATGTATGATAAACTCAACAAAAAGTGCGCATCAACATTGTTTTGATCAGCTTCTATTACTTTATTAAGTTGAGCAATAGCAGGAGAATATTGTCCTTGATCAATTAAATATTTTGCTTCTAATAACAATTTATTTATTTCTTCTACTGATAACTTTTTTTGTTCTTCTTTAGCTTTACAAGCAGACAATAATAGCAAAAGAATCAATAAAATAGTAATTATTTTTTTCATTATACCTTTTATTAATTGCTGAACTTATAAATCTTTTTAAACCTAGACTTTTGCATTTTATAAGTAAATAGACAAAAGTATAGGTTCTAAAGTTTTGCCTAGATCAATAAAACACGACAAACTGCAATGCAGTTTGTGTGCGCTGAAATTCAAAGAATTTCATGCGAACGCAAAACTTTAGTAAACGTCGAAAACTACTCTTGAATAACTTTGCAGATCTTTAGTTTGTAGATAAATGATGAGTAGTTTTTGATCGTGATCAAGAACTACACGCTACCTACTTCACTAAGTAGATAATAATTCAAGAATGCGTCGACAGGAATTTTGAAAAACACGTGATTTATATATTTTTAAAAATGGTGTTTTCAAACAATACTTAACATCCTTATCATGTTTTGCATCTTCTGAGTTTAATGCTGATGTTTCAGGAAGATAATTAATAATGCAAACATGTGAATATGCATTTTGAACTGGCGCTGGCAAATGTTCTTCAAATAATGATAATTCAAGTGATGTTATTCTTGTTCTTTGATTTTTACAATAACCGACTATTTTTTGAAACAATCTTGTGGTGTATTGAGGATGTTGTTTAATTTCTGAGCCGTCTGGAAGCAAATACTTTAATAAAAATTGAAATCCTTCAACAGACCATTTCCATTTTAAAAAATTTTCCCTTAATTTTTCAAAATCTTTTTCACTGATTCTTTCATTAGCATTTAAAAAAAGAACCCAGTTTGTTTTAGCTAATCGTAAACAATAATTTTTTAATTGTTCATGTTCAGTTAAAGTTGTTTGGTGCACGTTTAGGTTATCATATTGTTTTTCAGCTTGTTTTAACAATTCATAAGTTCCATCAACAGAACCTGTATCAACAATAACTGCTTTTTTAACAAAAGGAATTGTTTCTTCAATGAATTTTTTTATGCCTCCGGCTGGATTAATTATTTCATCTCTTACAATTGTACAAAGTGTTGTATCAGGAAGTATTGTAGTCATTTTTTTCTTCTGTCAAAAACTACCTACTGAAGTAGGTAGCGTGTAGTTTTTGATCATGATCGAAAATCACTCGTCCTTTCTACAGACTAAATTCAGCAGAGTGTGTCAAGAGTGATTTTCGACATTTCAGTACAGTTTAAAGTATAATGTGTAAATAGTATGAGTAATATATAAATGTTTCGTCATTGTGTAGTAGTTATTACACTATATTTGTTTATTCTATTCTCCTCAAAAAAGTTTAAGAAATTTAGTGAACAAAAAATACTGGCTTGTCACAGATCAGTATTTTTTTGAGTGAAATGTTCTAAGTAAAAAAAGGAGGGGTTATCCAAGAACAGTTGTAGTTGGAATAACTCCCTTTAAAGATAATTCTATCATAATAAACAATACATAAAGAGTTATTAGAGCAATTCCGTGAATTGCGCTTAATCTAGTTCCTTGCATGAATGTTGCAAAGATTAAGCAAATAACTATCATGAAAATAGCACTTGTTAAGAAAAATAAGAAGTTTACGCTTATGGGATAAATTAAGCTTGCAATACCAAGAACTAATAAGGAATTAGTTACAACACTACCTATAATATCACCAAAAGCCAGTTCTATATGTTTACTTCTTGCAGCTCTTAATTCAAAAGCCAATTCTGGAAGTGTTGTTCCCATGCTAATAAAAATTAAACCTATCAAAATGTTTGGAAATCCCATATTTATTGCAAGTTTTGTGCCATACTCAACAACGTAATTGGCACTAAAAAACAAGCCAATAATTCCAACAATAAAAACTAAAGGAAATACTAGCGTAGAATATTTTTTGAAGTGATTTTGTTCTTTATGCCTAAACTCTTTTTTATGCTTTAAAACATGCCAGTTAAAAATTACAAAAGAAGTAATAAGAATTACTCCATCTAACCTAGAAAGTTGATTACCAAAACCCATTAATAAAACAGGAAGAAAAGCAACAAGAATCATAAATAAAGAATCTCTCTTAATAACAATCTTTTTAACACGAATAACACTTTTACTCAACAATATAGATATTCCTGCAATGAAAGTAAGATCCAAGATATTAGCACCAATAACATTACCAAAAGACAAAGAAGGATTCTTATTCAATGCAGAAGAAATGCCAACAAATAACTCAGGAAGACTAGTACTAACAGCCATAATCACAAAAGCCACAACAAACTCACTAAACTGAAGAAAACTAGCAATAAAAATCATTGAACGAACAAGTAAAGAACCAAAAACAACCAAACCAATACAAGCAATCAAAAACATCAATAAATCAAAAAACAAGTATTATCACCTCTACACAACTAAAAGATAGAAGACATAATAAATCTTTCTTTACTTATAAATAAAATCCTTGTTGTCTATTATGATTCCGTAGTATGGTTCTTGTTGCAGACTCAGTATAGCTACTTTTTTATTGTAGATGAATATATTTGATTTGAATATGTAGTTTGATGGTATAAATTTGAATTCTCGGTATTCTTTGGTTGCTTTTTCTAAGAGTTTCTTGTGTGCTTATTCTTTTTTGCAATGATTTTGATTGGTATTTTCTTTTCTATTCTTTTTTTGATTAAATAATGATTATTCAAACATTCTTTGGTAGTTTAAGAATACTTGATTAGCTGCTTCTTCAGGATCAATTTTTTTTAGTAGAGATATTTTGTTAATGCTTTCAACAACAAATGCAGGTTCATTAATTTTTCCAATATAAGGGCTAAGCCATGGCGCGTCTGTTTCTGTTAATAATTGTTCTAGAGGAACTTCTTCAATAACCATTTCAAAATGCTTAAGCTTTTTTACAACTGCAGGAATGCTTAAAGAAAATCCTAATTCAGCAGCATGTTTAACAATTTGTTTTCTGGCGCTGAAACAATGCAGTACAATTTTTTTGGCATTATTTTTTTCAAGCATGTCTAAAACATCAGATTCAGCATTACGACTGTGAACAATTAACGGTTTATTTATTTTTTTAGAAAGCTCAATAATTTTTTGAAAGACTTGTTTTTGCTCTTCTTTTTTTTCAAAGCCAAATTTATAATCTAAACCAACTTCCCCAATTGCTATTATTTTATCTTTACTTTTTTTAATAAAACTAATAACTTCATCAGCATTAGTTTTTTCCTCTCTTTTAAGCCCTGCTTCATGAGCTAAACCAACAGCATCAAGAGGATACAATCCTAGCGCGGGCTTTAGTAAGGAATGTTTATTTGCTAGTTCAAGCACTTCTTTATTAGTGCTTAAATTAACGCCATTTACAATTATTGCTTTAACTCCTGCTTTTTGAGATCTTTCAATTACTTCAGAAATTTTGCCTTTAAATAATTCATGATTAATATGGCAGTGTACATCAACAAGCTTCATAATACATAAGATTTTTAATAAGGTTTATATAAATTTTGAACATTTAGTTGAGGACATAAGAGTTGAGGACAGTTGAGGACATAAGTAAAGCATATATTATTCAACCTCAACTAAGTTGAAAAAGACAAACTATTTTATGTGATATTTTTGTCTTTTTCTAATTTATTATGGCAGAGGCAATAAAATGGAAAAACAAGTTGAAATTGAAGAAGCAAATAAACAATTTAAAAAAGTGCTTTTTGCATTAGGAGTGAATGTAGGGTCTTTTGTTCTTGTATTTTTCGGGCCTAACTACATAAGAGAACATTTTGATGGAAAAATAAATGCAGTAAAACAAAATAATCCTGCAGTAGCGCGAGTGTATGAATTAGAGAAAAAATGTTACTTAGTTGGAGATAATCAAATTGTTCCAAAAAAAAATCTTGAACGCTTCATAACAGATGCGGATTTTGTTGCAGAACAACGCACATTAGAAAAAGAACACCAACAACTAATGACTTATCAAGAGGTTATTGAATCTGTTAAAAATATTAATGCTTATAAACAAAGCGCAGTAAATTATGCTGGAATTGCAATTTTAGGGGGCATGCTGGGTATGATAGGAAGTTTATTATATACAAATAGATTGAGAAAAGCGCTGCCTAAAGACAAAATATAGGCTGGTTTTATGCTGATCAGTAAAATATTTGACATTAAGCAGAGGGATAATTATTCCAAAAATCAGAAGAGTTGCTAAAAAATACAACACTTATAGAGATTACTTAAATGATTTGTATGCTGATAAAAAATGTAATTCTGAAAATATTTTTGACAGAAAGTTTCAAGAAAAATTAGAAATTGTTGCAATACCAAAACAAATGCATCAAATAGGTAAAACAATGAGAAGAAATAAACATGGAAAAGGAATTTGTGGTTTAATAGGTCTTGGCCTGTTAGGAGTAATTGGGTTAGTTCATACAACAGGAAGTACTCAATGGTATAATCAAGCAGCAGCATTCTTTGATAGTGTTATTGATAAAAAGATGCATGAAAAAAAATTCAAAAATAATTATTATGAAACAGATAAAAATTTTTTACATTACAAAGTTGAACTTGTTCTTGAAGAAAACATGCTGACACAAAAGTTTATGAATGCTCTTGAAATGACAAAAGAACGTTTTAAAGAATATGCAGGTATTGAAATTGTTATTAGCAATGTTATAGAATTGCCAGACGTACTAGACGATTATATGGTGAAAAGTAAGATTAATTTTGATATTACTACAGCTCTACTTTTAGCAACAAACCAAAACATACCTGGATTTAAAGCAAGAGCATATCGAGAAAATAATTCTGCAATTTTTGATAAAATAGATGAAAAAGATGTTTTTTTTAATGCAAATCTAATACAGCACGAAATAAGCCATTTATTAGGATTGCCTGACAGAAATATTCAAGATTATACTGGTGATATAATGAACAATCCTCCTTACTGGAGCAGTGGTTTCAGAGGTGGTTGGACAAGCGAAGATATAGAAATAATGAGGCGAAGCAATTATCTTAAATAAAGTGGTAAATAACATTCCGAGAATAACATATGAAGAAGCATGTGAAAAATATTTAAGTAATCATAAAAGAAAAAAAATTCAAAATATAAAAATTGCTATTGGCAGTTTTGGAATAATGCTTTCTAGTTTATCAGGAATTGCTTACTTAACTGGTGATTTACAAAAAATTCCCGATAAAGTAAAAGAATATTTTAAAAAACAGAGGATGTTAGAATATAAAATAGAATTATTGTTTGATAAAGATTTGGAAGATCGTTCATTATTTTTGCATGCTTTTGAATTAGCTAAATTTAATTTTGAAAAAAAAGCAGGTATAGAACTTATTATTTTAAAGCAAAAAGATGTTGTTTTTTCTAAAAAAAATATTATAGAAGATATTCCTGAAAGCATGTACGATGCAACTATTGCAGTAACAAATAAATGCTTTGAAGCATACAATGGCAAAGGCGAAAAAATTGATTTTAGTGGAATGGCTTATCCTGAAAAATGTTTTATAATAATTGATCAAATAAATTCTAGAAGTGATGTGAATAATTTAATGCTAATTCAGCACGAATTAAGCCATCTTTTAGGTTTAGAACACAGAATAACTTTATATTATACTGGTGATGTAATGAATTATCCTCCTAATTGGGGAAGCAATTGGTTTGAAAATGATGAAGAAAAAATGAGATCAGTGCTAAAGAATATTAAAAACAGGTGAATTGCAATTAAAAAATTATGTGCTGGATTAATAAGTTTTGGGCTTTGTTTTTACCAAACAAGCTGCACTACAACTACAAGTACAATTTTTTTAAAAGATTTATTTAGGAAAAATCTAAAACAAAACATTGAACTTATTTTTGATAACAACATAGATCATGATGATCGTGCTTCTTTTACACAATCTTTAGATACTGCAAAAAAAGAATTTAAAGAGCAGGCAGGCATAGAATTAATAGTTGTAAGTGAAGGTTATGAAAACTTTCCGAACTTAGATATATTAAATTATTACAGTATTCCGTCAAATAGGTTAGAAAATACAATAACAATATCAGCAACAAATAAAAATTATAATAGTCCTGAAGGAGATGCGTTCATAGGATTATGCTGGCCTTCAGTTAAGAAAATAATAATTGATACAATAAATAAAAGATGTGTGAAAGATAATGCACATTTAATACAGCATGAAATTAGCCATGCATTAGGAGTCCGTGATAGGATTAAATTACAAAAAAATAATGATGTTATGAATTACTATCCTTATTTTGGAAATAAATGGGAAAAAGAAGATATTCAAATAATGAGAAGTAATTGTAAATGAGTTATATTTTATTCTCTTAATAATCGGTCTATTGGATCTAATTCTTCTTCACACTGTTCAACTAGACTATCTGCAACAACATCTATTAATTCCATATTTTTTGCAATATTTGGCGGAATATTTTCTAATTTATTAGGTCTAACAGCTTTTCTATCGTAAGTTCCTTGATAACAATCAATTACTTCCTCTTCTTTTCTTACAACTTTTTCAAAAACACCATCTTTACCCCAGTAAGTAATCCAGTGTTCTTTTTCATTTTTAAAATAAACAACCTTAAAATTTCCACAAATACATTCATTACCTGAAAATAAATTAATTCTAATGCCAAAATCTGCTTTTCTCATCTTTTATCTCCACATTATTCTTCTTGTTTCAGGTGCAAAAAATCCTTTTAATTGTTGAGAATCATTAAGTACAAATATATTATCCAAAGATGCATTTAATTGAGGTGCTTGTTTACTTAATGTTTCCAAAGTTATTTCACGAACTTTAACATTATAAGATGTATGGAATTTATTACGCCAATGTGGTGCAATAAAATCAATTATTTCCAAATCACTTAATTTGTAAGCTATCAAATCTAAACCAGTAAGTTTAACATCAACTCTATAATATCCAGATTGGCCGTCGGGTTTATGATAAAAAACTTTAAATCCCATTTTTATAACCTCCATACTTTTCTACAATCCATTCTATTGTAGCACTTGCGAAAGCAGGCCCTAAACCTGTACCATACTCACCAAATGCTCTGAAAAAGTTCATATCTATATAGTGTTTTTCATCTTTTTTGCCTTTAAATACTTGGTGAAAACATAAACAACCTGTAATTCCATCTTCTAAAAGAGCATTTTCAGGAACTTTTAATTCTTCTAATAAGCCGTCTAAAAATCTTACAATATAATTAGTGCTAGAAGAAGATATAATTAATTCATTAGCATTTTTATAATTTAAATATATTTTATTTCGAGTGAGATTTATATCTGCCACAATATTTCTTGCTTTTTTAAGACTCAACGTGTTAGAATGACTATTACTTTTTTGTTTTTCTTTATTACGTTGCAAAACTCTACCATGCAACAAATTAGTAAGTTTTCTTTTTGATTGTGATATTGGTAAATTCATTTCAACCCCAAAAAACTATTCTTTTCTAATATAACATAACACTATTACTATTTAAAGCTTTTGTCATTAACTACTTAGTAGTAATCACGTAATTTTAACCAACACATTTATAAATCATTTCTGATTTCTGTTGATATCTGCCCGTTATTTACTACCTTGTGTAGGAGGGATTTATGGATAAAAAAGATATTCAGAAAGCATTAGAGGATTTAAGGAAGAATTCTGTTAAAAGAAAGTTTTCTCAAAGTGTTGATCTTGTTATTAATCTTAAGGATATTGATGTTAAAAAAACTGATCAGCAAATAGATTTGTATGCTGTTATGCCTTATGATACTGGTAAAAAAGTTAAGGTTTGCGCATTTGTTGCTGCTGAACTTACTTCTCAAGCAAAAGATGTTTGCGATGTTGTTGTTACTAATGAAGATTTTGCAAAGTTTACTGATAAAAAGAAGCTCAAAAATTTGGCAAACCAGTGTGATTACTTTATTGCTCAAGCAACTATAATGCCTGAAGTAGCTAAAAGATTTGGTTCAGTTTTAGGCCCTCGCAAAAAAATGCCAAATCCTAAAGCTGGATGTGTTGTTCCTCCTAATGCTAATCTTAAGCCTTTAATTGAAAAACTGCAAAAAACAGTTCGTGTTGCTGCAAAAGTTGAGCCAGTAGTTAAAATTCGTGTTGGATCAGAAGCAATGGAAGATGTTAAACTAACTGACAATATATTTACAGTTTACAATACAGTACTGCATGCAGTTCCAAATGAGCGGAATAATATTCAAAAAGTTTTAGTAAAATTTACAATGAGTAAACCTGTTGGTATAAAGATTTAAAATGACTAAAAAACCAAAAGCGCATATTGCTAAGGAAAAAAAAGAAACTTTGACAAGTTTGGTGAAGTATTTTAAAGACTGTCCTATTGTTGGTATTGCTAATTTTGAATCATTACCAGCTGCACAACTTCAAGTTATGCGTGGAAAATTCCGTGGTAAAGCTGAGTTTTTCATGACAAAAAAGAGAATTATAAAACTTGCTATTGAAGAAGCAAAAAAATCTAATCCTGATTTAGCAAAAATTAGTGAACATTTAGTTGGAATGCCTGCATTATTATTTAGTAAAGAAAATCCTTTTTCATTGTACAAGCTTATAAAAAAGAATAAAACCCCTGCGCCAGCAAAACCAGGTCAAAAAGCGCCAAAAGAAATTGTTGTTCGTGCAGGTCCAACACCTTTTGCACCTGGTCCTGTTATTAGTGAATTAAGCCAGCTCGGTATTAAATCAGGTGTTGAAGAAGGAAAAATTGTAATAAAAGAAGACAAAATTGTAGCAAATGAAGGTGATGTTATAAGTTCAAATCTTGCAAGCATGTTATTGCGTTTAGGAATTCAGCCTATGGAAATAGGTATTAATATTGTTGCAGTCTACGAAAATGGATTGATATATTCTAAAAAAGTATTGGATATTGATGAAAAAGAATTTATGAACAAGATTACCTCTGCAATCAAATCTGCAGAAGGGCTTGCAGTTGAAGTTTGTTACCCAACTAAGCGCACAATCAAAAGCCTTGTTCAAAAAGCATTTCTTAACAGTAAAGCTATTGCTGTTAGTCAAGGAATACTTGCAAAAGGAATTGTTGAAAACGTGCTTGCAAAAGCTCATGCTCAAATGCTATCAGTTAAAACATTAACAGAAGGCGGAGGTTGAAATAATGGAATATGTATATGCTGCAATGTTGCTTCATGAAGCAGGAAAAGAAGTAAAAGAAGAAGGTGTTAAAAAAGTGCTTGAAGCTGCAGGAGTAAAAGTTGATGATGCACGCGTAAAAGCGCTTGTTGCAAGCCTTGAAGGTGTTAACATCAAGGAAGCTATTGAAAAAGCATCTGCTGCTCAAGTGGTTGCTGCACCAGTTGCACCATCTGCAGGAGCTGAAGCATCTAAAAAGGAAAATAAAAAGAAAATTGAAGAAGAAACTAAAAAATCTGAAGAAGCTGCAGCTGCAGGGCTTGGCGCATTATTCGGATAATTTTTTTTTTATTTCTTCTTTTTCTTTTTTTTTAAACATAAAATGACAACTAACAATACTGTTAAAAATACAGGTGAACCTAAACAATCTATTAGAGAGTTACAATTTTCTTTAAATAAATTAGGAAATCAACGTAATGAATTAGTTAAAAAACTTGATTTCACTTCTAGTTTAATTAAGTCTTTGATTAAAGAAAATAAAAGTTTGCGCAATGAACGAGATGGTTTGACAAAAAATGTTAAGGAGCTGAAAGAAAAGAGAAAACAAGTACATGATAGCATAAAAGAGGTTCTTAAAGAAAGTGATAAATTTTCTCATGAAAAAAATCAAATTAAAACAAAATACCAAATTAAAGGGGATCCTTCTAACATCAAAAGCAATATAGATAGTTTGCAACAAAAATTTGAAACAGAAGTTTTTAGTTTTGAGAAAGAACAAAAATTAATGAAGCAAATACACGATCTTGAAAAACAGTATAAAGAAGCTCAAAAAATAAGCAATATTTGGGAGCAATTACATAATGTTAGAATGTCTTTGGATGAATTAAGATATAAAGCAAACAGCGTTCATTCTGAAATTCAAAAAAAAGCAAAAGAAAGCCAGAAGAGGCATGAATTAATTGTTGAAAATAGTAAAAAAATTGAAGATTTGAAAAAAGATTTTGATTCCTGTATATTAAAATTAGAAGAAACAGATATAGAAATTGATGCTGTTAGTAAAAAATTAGAGGGTGTTCTGGAATTATTTGCAGGTGAACAATTTAAGCGCAAAGAAAAACAAGCTAAACATAATAATCAGAAAAGAGCGAGAGATGAATATACTCTTAAACAAAAAATTTTTGCTGTTAAAGAGAAAATAAAAAAAAAGGAAAAATTAACCACAGAAGACTTGCTTATTCTTCAAGCTGAGAATTAGTTTAGGTTACCACAATTGCAGGTTTTCCTGGATTTGATTGTTTTGCTTTTGGCTCTTTTGATTCTTCGCATAGTTCAAGAATAACTGAAGTTCTGAATTCAGTTTCAATATCTTTTTTTACTGTTTCAATTGATTGAAGTTCTGTTTTTTGATCCAAGATTATAATTGGTATTTTTGAAGGATCTTTTAATAATGAAGGAAGCATTTTCATAATTTCATTTCCATATTTCTTTAAGTTAGTGCTCATTATTGATTTAATGATTGATCCTTGATCTCTGGTTTTTTCTAGAAGTTCTTTAAGCATTGCAAAGAAATGATATTTCCAATCAGCGCTTATGATTATTTTTATTGTTTTAGCATTTGGTATTTTTGCTAAATTCATAACTGTTTTTATATCTATTATTAAATCATTGACTAAATTTTCTTGGTATTCTGCAACTGGGTTTATTTTTGAAACATCACTTTCAGGCCATTTTTCTAATGAAATGAATCCTTTTTTGCCTAATCTCGACCATATTTCTTCTGCATGATGGGGTATTAATGGTGTTAATAATTTCAGCCATTTTTCTAATAAATAATTGTTTACTTTTTTTATTTCATTTTCATCAAGCTTCTTGCTTACTTGTTTATACTCTGTAAGCAATTCGTGCAATACAATAGTTGAATAAGTGCGCAAGTCCATTTGTGAAATTGCTTCTGTTGCTTTTTGTGTTTTTTTTTCAATTTTTGAAACAAATGCTTTTGCTTTTTCACCAACATCTCCTGGACTTTTGTTTTTGCTTAGGCCAATCAGCATATTATATAATAATTCAACATGTTTTTTCATGTGTTCAATTTCTGCAGTTTTCCAATCAAATGTACTTTCTACACTTGTTGAATTGCACATGAAAGCTCTGAAGGAATCTGCTCCGAATTTGTTTTTAATATCAAGCAATGAAACAGTATTTCCTTTTGATTTGCTCATTTTTTCTCCTTCACTAATAACCATTCCATGAAAGGTTATTTTTTTAGGCCATTTTTCTTTTGGAAAAATTGCAGCGTGTGCAAAAATCATGAAGCTCAAATGATTTGCTAAGTGTGCTGTAAATGTATGCCTGTGATCATTAGGATACCAGTAATCAAATTCTTCTCTTAGTTCTTTCAGTTGTTTTTCTGAAATCTTTGTTTTTTTAACTGCTTCTTTTAAGCCTCCTTCTGATAGGTACACATAATTAAAGAATTCATTGTTTAATTGTTCTTCTTTTAGTTTAAATTTTTTAATTTTATTTGCAATAGCGTATAATGACATGTAAATAGTGCTGTCTGATAACGATTCAATTACCCAGTTTTTATCAAAAGGTAGTTTAGTTCCCAACCCACGTCTTCTTGCACAAGGTCTTTTATCTAGCCATGCAAATACATCTTCAAATTGTTTTTTATACTTATTTGGAACAATTTCCATATTTTCTAAACAATTATGGGCTGTTTGTTTCCAATTTTTAGCATTAAAATCAATAAACCATTGATTATCTAATATTGCAACAATTATTTTTCCACTAGAACGATCTACTGCAGGTCGTGATGTTTCATAGAATATATCTGCAATGCCTTTTTTTATTAAGTTTGTTTTAATCTCTTCTTTTGCTTGTTGAACACTCATTCCAGCATACTGTTTGCAATTATCCTGCATAATTCCTGTATGAAATCCTGCGCAATAGATTTCCTGCGTTGCCTCACTTAACTCTTTTTCTTGTGCAAGAGAACTTATTTTGTTTTTTTCACAAATTTCTTTTGCAGGATGATCTCCATAACCTTTTGATTTTATAATTGGAATTAGTTTAATATTTTTAATTTCTCTATAATCTAAATTGTATTTTTTACAAAGAGCAGGACTGCTCTGCAATTCTTTCAGGCCTATGTAATCAAAAGGAGCATCGCTAGGCACTGATGTTACAAATCCAGTTGCAATATTAGGATTGGCTTTTTTAAATGGAAGGATCAGAACTTTTTTTTCTACAACCGGCGCCAAACATTTTTTTCCAATTAAATCCTTGCCTGAAATGGTTTTTAATATTTTTACTTCTTTATCTTGATATTTTAATTTTTCTGCACATTCTCTGCTTATGATCCATTTTTCTTTGCCAATTTCTGCTTTTACATAATCTGCTTCAGGGTTTGCCCACATGTTTGTTTGGCCATACATTGTTTCTGGGCGTAATGTTGCAGCAATAATGAAAGCATCATCAAACTTAAATTTTAATAAAGTAAATTCCTGCTTGTCAACTGGATAAATATCACCATCTGCAATATCATCTTCTCCAACAGCATTCTTGTATTCTAATGAATACAGCACAGGATGTTTTCCTTGCACTAAATATCCTTTCTCTTTGTATTTTTTAAACTGCCATTCAACAAGTTTTTGATGTTCGAAATCTCCTGATGTAAATGATCTTCTCCAATCAACAGCAATGCCTAAACTTGAAAATTCATCTTTCATTTTAGGAATAAAAAAATCAACAATTTTTCGCGGATCTTCAAATGAAGCAACAATTTTTTCGGCTTTTTTAGAATCAGCAACATAATTTTTAACATAAGCTTTGTATAATTCTATTTTTTTTGTATCTTTATTTTTTATAGCTGTTGCAATGCCTAATACAGGCATTCCTGAAATATGAAAAGCAATAGGAAATAATACATTATAATTATTCATTCTGTAATATCTTGAATAAACATCAGCTTCAGTTACAACACGTGCATGACCTATGTGTAAAGATCCTGAAATATAAGGATATGGAATAGTTATGAAAAACTTCTTTTTTTTCATGTCAGAATCAACTTCAAAAATCTTAGCTTCTTCACATTTTTTCTGCCATTTAGTTTCTAGAGTGGTCATTAAAGAATTAAAATATTGTCAGGTTTTTAAACTTAACTTCACTTGCAAAACTCTTCTAAATTCTCTTTTATTTCTTTAGCAAATTGTTTGTACTTTGTGTACATACTTAAAAGTCGCCACATTTTTTTAATATAGTTTAAAAACATTTATAAATTGTTTAGAGTTCTTGATTTTTACAGCGGGGTAGGGCAGCTAGGAGTGCCCGGTGAAACCTTTAATAAAGGTTCTGGATGGCTCATAGGGCCTAACTGTCTAAGACACCCACGTCGGAGCAATCCGAGGGCAAAGGTCGAAGGTTCAAATCCTTCCCCCGCTATTTTTTTTTAATTGTCTTTGTTGTTTTCTTTTATATTCTTAATCACAGTTATCTTTTAATATTATAGTTTTGTTTCTGTTGTCAAGAGGGTTTATGAATCTTGAATTATTGATTAGTGATTGGAGCGGTGTAATTAGTAGGGATATTGATACTGTTGTTTGGGCTAAGAATGAAGTTAGAAAGCTTTATGGCGCTAAACCACTAACAAAAAAAGAGTTTTGTGATGGTTATGCTAATTTTGAAGTGGATTTAGTAGAGGACAAAGAATTACTTTGGAAACAGTATAAAGAATTTTTCAAAAAAGCTCCTATTCATCCAACAACTATTCCGGGTTCTGTTCAAGCAATTAAAAGCTTTCATGATAAAGGTGTTAAAGTGGTTGTATTTAGTTCTCATCCTCAAGAGTTTCTTGATCAAGAAGCTAAAGAGTATTGTGTTGATCAATATATTGACTTGTTGCAAGGATCTGTTAATCTTGATAAAAGCAAGGTTATCGAAGGTTTTGTTGATCAGTTTAAGTTTCCTAAAGAAAATATAATTTATGTTGGTGATACTACTGTTGATATTGAAGCTGCTAAAAAAGCAGGAGTTACTGCAGTAGCAGTAACTTCGGGCTATCATGGAGAAGAAATATATGGCGGTTATTATAAACTGGAAGAAGCAGTTCCTGATCTTGTTGTTAGTGATATGGCAGATGTTTTTATGATTTACCGGTTTATGCTGTGACTAAATATTCACAAATGGCTGGTTCTATTTTGACATCTGAAGATTATATTTATCTGCAATAGAATTAGATTAATTCTAAAATTCATTCATAACTTTTTTTCCAAGAAGTATTGTTATGTAATGAATGTTCTATTTGTCTTCTTAAATCTTCAAATGATTTATGCATTGCTCTTGCAAGATCCCAGTCATGTGATTTGCATGACTCAAAGATTTTTGTTGGCGCAATACACCTTACATGTAATGAATATTTTTGTTTTTCACCTTCTTTCTTGTAATATTTAATGTGAATTACCATAGATGTTAAATTATTAAGCTCTCTTTTTAGCTTATCATAGTGTGCTGTTGCAAGAGAATTTACAAGTACTTGTTGCGGAGCAGATAAATCTTTTAATCCTACAAATTGAATTATTTCATTTTCACTAATCTCTTTTGGCATGATAAAATTAGATAAATTAGAGTTTTTAAATATTATTGTGCGAGAGTTTAAAAAATATCTTTTTAATAATTTTACTAAGTTCTCCAAAAATAAACACAGTTGATGAGGCAAGTATGCAGTACCCCCATTCAAGAAGGCTTAATGATGTTGTTGAAAATATTGTTTGCATAAATGGCAAATGTATTACTGCTATTTGTAGTAAAATAGAGCTTAATATTGCAAGTATAAGATTAGTATTTGAGAATATTCCTAATTTAAATAATGATTCATGTTCTGATCTTTGATTTAAAACATTCCATAACTGGAATAAAACAAGTGTTGTAAATGCCATTGTTTGCGCTTTTACATAATTATGTGGTTTATATAAATAAAATATTCCAAGTGTTCCAACCATCATAATTACTCCAATAAGAAACAGCATTAATCCTCTGTATTTGTTGATAATGTGCTCTCTTAATTTTCTGGGTTTTTTTCGCATAACTCCAGGTTCAGCAGGATCTATGCCTAGTGCTGTTGCTGGAAATAAATCTGTTACTAGATTTATCCATAATATGTGTCTTGCAAGCAAAGGATCTTTCCAAGCTAAAAGTGTTGCTCCAAATAATGTGAGAACTTCTCCAATATTGCTTGATAATAGGTATTGTACAAATTTTTTTATATTGTCATAAATTATTCTTCCTTCTTTTACTGCTGATACAATAGTTGTGAAATTATCATCTGCAAGTATCATATCGCTTGCTTCTTTTGCAACATCTGTGCCTGTTAATCCCATTGCAATTCCTATATCTGCTTTTTTCAGTGCAGGCGCATCATTTACACCATCACCAGTCATGGCAACTATATGTCCTTTTTTCTTCAGCGCTTCAATAATTTTTAATTTGTGTTCTGGATTTACACGAGCATAAACTCCTATGTTCTCAACTTCTTCTGAAAGATCTTTTATTTTATCAAGCTCTTCTCCAGTTATTGCTTTTCCAGGGATTTCCAGGTTTTGTGCAATTGCTTGAGCTGTATTAAGATGATCTCCAGTTATCATAACTACTTTTATGCCTGCTGTTTCGCATAATTTAAGGGATTCTTTTGCCTCTTTTCTAGGAGGATCAATCATTGCTTGCAATCCTACAAAAATCATATTTTTTTCAACATTTTCTATTCTTTCATGCCTTAATTCATTAAATGCAAAACCTAACACTCTTAATGCGCTTTTTGTGAACAAGTTATTTGTTTCAAGAACTTTTCTTTTTTCTTGTCTTGTAAATCTTTCAATCTTTCCATTTATTAGAATTCTATCGCATAATTCTATTACAATTTCTGGAGCTCCTTTAGTATAAGCAACTAATTTTTTGTTTATTTCATGAATAGTTGTCATTCTTTTTCGTTCGCTTGTAAATTCTATTTCACCAATTCTTGAGCATTTTTGCACTAACATTTCAGTGTCTATGCTTGCTTTTTTTGCAGAAACAATCAGCGCTGCTTCTGTTGGGTCGCCAATAACTTTCCAAACATTATTTTCTTTTGTTAACTTGGCATTATTATTGAGAACTCCTATTTCCAGCAATTGTTTTAATGAGCCTGTTTTTTTACTTACCATTCCTTCAGGCAAGTACCCTGCTCCTGTAATATCAATAATATTTTTATCAACATACACTTTTTTTACAGTCATTTCATTATGTGTTAATGTTCCTGTTTTATCTGTGCATACCACGCTGCACGCACCTAAGGTTTCTACACTAGGCAGTCTTCTAACTAATGATTTTTTTTTAGCCATTCTTAAAACACCTAGTGCTAATGCTATTGTTACAACTGCAGGCAGTCCTTCTGGAATTGCAGCAACAGCTAGTGCAACTGATTTGATAAACGTATTTTGTAATGTTTTTCCAAATAACAAGTCAAGGCCGATCATCACAATGGCTATTCCTAATACAAGCCAGGTGAGGAATACAGCAAAATATTTAAGATGTTTTTGTAAAGGTGTTAATTGTGTTTCTGTTGTTTTTATTAATTGAGCTATTTTTCCAATTTCTGTTTTTATCCCTGTTGCTGTTATAATTGCTTGTCCATGCCCTTTTGTCAAAATTGTTCCAGCAAAAAGCATATTTTTCTGGTCTGCTACTGGACAGTCTTCTTTTTCTACTGTTTCTAGTTTTTCAACAGACACACTTTCTCCTGTTAGTGCTGCTTGCTGTGCTTGTATGTTTATTGATAGTATTATTCTTGCATCTGCTGGGATTTTATCTCCAACTTCTACATGTATTAAGTCTCCTGGAACTAGTTCTTTTGCATCAATGATTTTTTCTGTTCCATCTCTGATTGCTTTTGTTTTTAGTGAAATAAATTTTTTTAGTGCTGCTATTGCTTGTTCTGCTTTGTATTCCTGCCAAAATCCAAAAACTGCATTTACAATTATTACTACTGCCATAACTCCAAAATTAATCCATTCTTTTAAGAAAAAAGTTATTATTGATGCTGCTATCAACACCCATACAACAGGGCTTTTGAATTGTTCAAGAAATATTTTGAAAGCGCTGATTTTAGTGTCATCTTCTATTATGTTAAATCCATATTTTTGCAATCGTTTTTGCGCTTCTTTTTCAGTTAAACCTTTATCTGAAGCAGATAAGTTTTCTAATACCTCTTTTACTGAAATGTTATGAAAGTTCACAAATGTTGTAATGTTGAGAATGTATATAAAAGTTATTGCTAGTTCAGGGACTCTTGAAAATCCTTTTGGTGTTGTTAGAGTTATCGGGTTTTCGATGGGGGGGTTGCTCTTTCTTGTTATCATTGTTGTTTGAAGCTTTTAAGAATCACATTATCATTACAGGGGTTGAAGCTTTTTACAATGGGGTGAAACAAACACTATGATGAGTGATGATGAAATCCGGAAGGCGGAAAAGAACGTTCTCACATATTTGAGCGAAGGCTTGTTAGCGAGAGATTCGGGCTATGCACTATACCTCAACAATCGGTTTTGAGCCGCGTGGTTTTCAACCAAACCGTGCGCAATCCTTTGACACAAAAGAAAGCGCAGGAAAGCCTATCTCGTGCAGATTCTACCGTTTCAAGCACGTAGTCACTGAAGAGTGATGAGCGTACCGAAACATTTATATACTAGTAGTATCTACTATGTAGTAGTGTTAAATGGAGGTGTTGTCAAATGGGGAAAACCTATCTTAAAAAAGACATTAATAATGTATTATTGTTTTTAGTTATGTTAACCTGTACAGCACTTGTAGGGTTAACTGTTGTATTTGCAAATCAATTTGATGGTGTAAATACAGATTATGCTGAAACAAAAGTACAATTAGAAGCAGCAAGCCAAGAACTTGCTTTTAAATCTGAAAAATTAGGCAATATGGAGCAGGTGCTTCAACAGCATATTGAAAGAGAAAAAGCCCTTGAAGAATTGCTTATTAAGGGATAAATTTTTATTCTTTTTTCTTTTATTATGTTTATTAATGGCTAAAAACCAGTTTGGATCAATAAAACATTCAAAAGAAGGATTTGACTTGCTTAAACCAGGAGAATATTACAAATTTGAAAGATTTGGCGGAAAACATTTATATGGCAAGTTTTCTCATATAAGTGAAGAAGGTTCTTTTCTACATTTTGATGAAGCTATTGATTTTGAATTTTCAGAAAAAGGGTTTTACCAAGCAATTAAAAAAGGCAATTGTTTTTTTAGAGTAGAAACTATCTCAGGAATTGTTGCTTCATCAAAAAATGAATTTAAGCATGCAATTAAAAAAGGATTATTCTTACAAGAATACCTTGGAAAATACATAATTATAGAATATGATGATTCAACAATTTATTATGGCAAATTAGCTGAACTCAGAAAAACAACATGTCTGCTATGTCCTTTTCTTGATAAAAAAATAAATAATGGATTCTGGGAGCCTTATATTGAAAGAAAAATAACTATAGAAATTTCTTTTAATGGAGTGCATTTAATACAAAGATTAAGAAGGCAAGAAAAAGGGCTTGAAGATATGCTTGCAGAAGCGTTAAAGGATTTTAAAGAGAAAAAAAGAAATTTTCTGAGAGAACAAGAACTGTCTATTTCGCGGCAATCAGAAGGTTTAGACATGCAGAGTAATGATCGCTTATAGTAAACATGGAAAAAACAATTGATTTACACACGCACACTGTTTATTCAGATGGTATTTTCACAACAGAAGAATTAGTAAAAGCAGTTGCAGCAGCAGGAACAAAAATAATGTCAAAAACAGATCATGATACAACAGAAGGAATTAGTGAAGCAATAGATGAAGGAAAAAAATATGGACTTATTGTTGTTCCAGGTGTAGAATTAACAGTTCAAAAATATCATGTATTGGCTTTAGGAATTGACAGAAGCAATAAAGACTTTCAGAATTTACTTGCAGAAAACAGAAATATCAGAGTAGAAAGAAATAAAGAATCTGTAAGAAAATTAAATGAGCTTGGTTATGAATTAAGTTTAGATAATGTTTTAAAGTATACAAAATGTACTGCTAATAAATTGTCTACAGCACATGCATTAGTGATGAACACAGCAAACCACAGGTTGCTTAACGAAAAATTTGGAAGAATAAATGAAATTGATATACTTAAGGAATATCTTCGCGAAGGAAAACCAGCGCATGTTTCAAGACATTGTTTTCCAGCAATACATCCTCGCAGAGGAATAGAAGCAATTCTTTCAGCAGGAGGATTGCCAATAATAGCACACCCGACAAAAGATATAGCTGATGTTGAAGAATTAGAAGTATTGCGTTCTTACGGCTTAAAAGGAGTGGAAGTTCAGCCAAATTTTTTAGATGGTGCAAAATATGAATGGTTTGCACGAAAATATAATTTATTAATAACATATGGAAGCGATTTTCATGACCCTAGAAAAAAAAGGCCATTATTAGGTTTAAGAGCTAAAGGAAGTGAAATATTAATAGAAGAATTGACGAAAAGAATTAAATATGATAATTAATTCTCTAAAACAATGATCTTTCTTGTCAAAGTATGATGAGTATAAACTGAAAACTCTTGTTTTAGTTTAAGTCCTGATTGTTTTATTATTGTTTTATAATCAATATAGTGTGGAAATATAACAACAGCGCGATGTGAAAGATTTTTTTTTAGATTTTTAATAAATGCTGAATAAAGAGTTTTTTTATTTATTTTTTTTGTTCCTCTGCCATAAGGAAGATCTGTTGCTAAGTATTTTATCTTTCTTTGAATTTTAGTGGCATCTTTTTTTCTTAGTTTATAATTTTTAATTTTATAATGTTTCAGATTAATGGCTGCTTTTTTAAGCATTTCAGGATCAATGTCATAGCCTAAAACAGAAAAACCCATTAATCCTGCTTCTACAAGAATACCTCCAACACCGCAAAAAGGATCTACAAAACTGCCTTTTTGAATGCCCGTAAGATTAATTATTGCTCTTGCAAGTTTAGGGCTCATGCTTGAAGGATGGTGAGCTGGTTTAAGATGTGGTTTTCTGCTTAAAAATGGTTCTGTTATTTTAGAAATAAGTTTACCGCAAACAACTAAATCTTCAATAAAGAAAAGTTCAAAGCTTGTTGTTGGATCTTTTAAGTTTACTTTCGGATTTTTAATTGAACTCCAAATGTACTTTGCAAGCTGTTTTTCAGTAAATTCTTTTGAGTGGTGAAGTCTTAATGCAAAATCTTTTTTATAATATTTCTGCCAGTAAAATGATTGCAATTTAGTTATTAATTGATCTTTTTTACAAGTTAACAAGTGTAAATAAATAGCTCTTGTATAAGCAAGTTTTTTGTCAAGATTTTTTTTATTTGTAGAAACAAAAAATAATTCGTCGATTAATTGTCCTTTTTTATTTGTAAGTGTTTCAATTTCTGCTTGTGCAAGAGAAATATTTTCTTTTGATAAATAAAAAAAAAGGTTCATTTGCCAAATTTTTTGTAACTAAACCAAATCAGAAGAGCTAATAACACTCCAAATAAAGCAAATTGAACATATTTTGACAACAAACTCCAAGCTCTAATAACTCCAATTACGAACACTACAATTCCGCCGCTCATAATTCCATAAGCAACACTTGGAACTTTAAGAAATACTCCTGAAATAAGAGAAAGTACTCCTATTATTGAAGTAATTATTAAGATTATTCTTTGATTTTGTTGGTTGGCTTTTTCAAATAATTTTCTACATGTATAATCTGCATCGCAATATCCTAGAGGAGCATCAATTGGTTTAGGATAATTAGGGCTCCATGCACCCCCTTTTTGTTCACATTCTTCTTTTGATAAAAATTCTTTGAATGGTTTTTCTTCGCAAAAATCGTGATAATCTGGAGAAGGAACAAAAACTTCTAGGCCGTACATAACAAATGTTACAAAAACAACAAGTATGCCAACACAAAGAATAATTTGAGCAATTTTACTCTGATTTTTTGCCATTTATTTTCTATATTATGAAAAAATATATAAATATTGTTATTATTAAAACAATAATGGCAAAGCGCGGTAGGCCGGTTCATTCAGATATTAGGCAAAACATAGTAGAAATACTTGCAGTGTTAGGAAATGCTTATGGTTATCAAATACACAAAATATACAATGAAATATTTGCACCATGCACAAGAGAAAATATATATTACAACCTTAAAAAAGGCGTTCTTTTAGGAGAAATAGAAGTAGAGAGCGTAAAACAAGAAGAAGGATATTATTCTTGGGGAGCAATAGTGCAAAAAATTTATTATAAGCCAGGTCCAAAAGCCAAACCAAAAGGACATCCTGCAGTTAAAGATTACTTTAAGAGAAAAAATGATTAAAATTCTTGCTGCTGGAAAATTAAAAGAAAAATTTAGTCAAGAATGGGCTAAAGAGTATCTTAAACGATTAAAAAAATATGACCGTGTTGAAATACTTGAATTTAAAGAATCTAATAGTAAAAAGGAAGCTGAACAATTTCTCAGACTAATCAAAAATAAAGATTGTGTTGTAGCGCTGGAACGTGTTGGAGAATCTATGAAAAGCGAGGATTTCGTACCATTTATTCAACAAACATTAAGAAATAAAAATTTATGCTTCTTAATAGGTGGTCCAGAAGGGTTAGCACCAGAAATATTAACAAAAGCAGATTTACACTTAAGCCTATCAGCAATGACTTTTACACACCAAATGACTAGAGTTATTCTACTGGAACAAATATATAGAGCATTCACAATACTGAATAAAGAACCATATCATAGATATTGAAGTGTCGAAAACTGTCATGACGCACACTATTAACTTTAGTCTGTAGAAATGAAGAGCAGTTTTTGATCATGATCAAACACTAGAAAACTTTCAGTTTTCTGTGCACAGAAAATGCATTGCATTTTCTTGTGAACTACATGCTACCTACTTTAGTAAGTAGTTTTTGACGAGACACCACAAGCCTTATAAATCCTGAAAAGAAAATATCTTAATATACACCATGCTGAAAAAGAGGAAAAAAGTAGTTCGCAATAGTTTTGAACAATTTGGAACTCAGAAATATTTTTTTATTCTGTTACTTTTAGGTTTTGCTTATCTTAGTTATTTAGTTGTTAAGCCTTTTGTCACTGCTCTTCTTAGCGGTGCACTGTTAGCATTTATTAGTTATCCAATTTATAAGTATACAAAGAAATTTATTAAAAATGACGGATTGCGTGCGAGCTTGCTTACTCTTGTTATTTTTTTAGTGCTGACTTTGCCGTTAATT
>JACPID010000018.1 GCA_016188265.1 Candidatus Woesearchaeota archaeon
AGCTGAAGCAAGATTGTTTAAGGGAAAATTTGTTTGCCGTAGATGCAAATCAGTAATAAGAGCATTAAGCTCAAAAGTACGTGCAGGATACATAACTTGTAGAAAATGCCAAGGCCATGCTTTTAAGCCAAAAAGAAAGAAATAAGCCATTAACACAAAACAAACGTGAAGAAACTAGCAGTTGCAAAAATGCGCGTTATAACTAATATAAACTTACCTGCATAGATACTATATTTGAGTGCAAAGGACACAATGAAAGGCTATGAGAGTTACTACAACTTCTGCCGTAAGCACCAAGCACTAGGAAAGTATCCTTATGAAGTTGCCATACCTTCCTTGCAGTTAGGAAAGAATATTGGGTTCTAAAAGATGATTACCTATTTCTCCAGTTTACATCATGTTTAGTATAGAAACTAGGAACATTTCTTTTTAACCATATTATGAAGGCGATTGCTCCAATGATTAGAAATACAATTGATGCAAAGAGAACCCACAGTCTAAATTCTTTAATATTATTTCCAAACAAAATATTACTGAAAGAAGCTCTCATTAATACTACTCCAATCAGATCACTTCCTCCGGCAGATATAATAGGATGTTTTCTACAGAAATAACTCACTCTTTGAAAAAAAGAATATCTCCTAAAATGTTTTTTATGGTGAAATCTTTTGTGTGGATGTCTTCTTCCCATATAACCTCTTTTTAGGAGTTTAAAGTTGGTTATCTTTTTAAAACTTTCCAAGTCCCTTAGACGTTACAATACAGTATTTGAGAAGGATTTATAAATACAAATTAATTTAGATCCGCGAAGGTGATGTAAAAATGACAAAAGGAAGATGTATGAAATGTCAAAAAGAAGTTGAAATGAAAGATCCTAAAGAAGTGGTAATGAAGAATGGAATGAAAGCTGCAAAAGGATCATGTCCAAAATGTGACACCAAAGTCTTTAGAATCTTAGGAAAGAAGTAACACAATTCATTATTAGAATATTAGAAGAGAATGAATGTGGAGTAAAATATTTTTTAGTATTTGGCAAAATGTATAATTTTTAGGCAATTATTTAAATATGTATATTAGTCAGTAGGTTGTTATGGTTGATATAAATTATATTTTATTTGGAATTTTTGTTATTTTAATGCTAATATTTCTAAGAAAAAATAAGCATGCAGTTCAAGTGCAGAAAATATTGTATCCTTTAATTTATTTTGTCATGTACAGGACAAAATGGGGTCTTGGCTGGATGGATAGAACAGCTAAGAAATATCCTAATTTATTGCGCTGGATTTTTTCTTTAGGGGTAATTATAGGATTCTTAGGCATGATTTTTATATCTGCTGAATTAGTTATGGTAACTATTAAGATTTTTACTCAAGAAAAAGCTCCAGCTGCAGTTCAACCAGTGCTTCCTTTTGATGTTAAAGGAGTTTACTATGTTCCTTTTGTATACTGGATACTTGCAATTTTTATTATAGCGCTAGTTCATGAATTTTCTCATGGAGTAGCTGCGCGTGTTTATAATATTCCTTTAAAGAGTTCAGGTTTTGCATTTGTAGGGTTAATTGTTCCAATTATTCCTGCTGCATTTGTTGAGCCAGATGAAAAAAAGTTAATAAAACATAGAAATTGGGAGCAATTAAGTGTTTTTGCTGCAGGACCCTTGGCAAATATTTTGACAGCAATATTAATTGTGATTATTTCAGGAATATTGATTGCACCAGTTTCAAATATGCTCTTTCATTATGAAGGCATTAAAATCAAAGAAATTGTTAGAGATAGTGCAGCTGCTCAAATAAATATGCAAATAAATGAAGTTATAACTGGTATTGATGATAATAAATTTAAAACTTTGGAAGAATTTCGCAATTATTTAGGAAGAAAAAATTCAGGTGATGAAATAATAATTAAAACTGATAAAGGTTCTTACCAAACAATTTTAGGAAGCAACCCTGAAAACAATAAAAATGCATTTTTAGGAGTAGTTCCAGTGCAGAATGCAGTGCAAAAATATACAACAGGAATAGGGTTTATACTTACAAAATTATTTACGTGGTTTAGTGGTTTTTTAATACAATTATATTTACTAAGTTTAGGAATAGGGCTGTTTAATCTAGTGCCAATAGGCCCTATTGATGGTGGAAGAATGTTTAAAACAATCATAACAAAAATTATTCCAGCAAGAGCACAAAATATTTGCTCATTCACAAGCTCAATGCTAGTATTTCTTATTTTATTTCATGTATTCAGAGCTTTTGTTGGATAAAATGAAAATAATTGTATATATTTTATTTTATATTTTGCCATTAGTATTATATTCCGGTTTTATTATATACTTATCGTCATTGTCAGATATTCCGACAATTCGCAGTGCATTTACTAAAGAGCCTATTTCAAAAGATGCTTGGACTGGAGATGAACTAGAACATATTTTTGAGTATGGCCTTTTAGCGTTTTTATTCAATAGATCTATACTGCCAACAAGATTCAAAAATAAAGCTTTTTTATTAACTATTATTTTTATTGTTTTATTTGGACTTTTTGATGAAATTCATCAATATTTTGTTCCAAAAAGAAGTTTCAGCATTATTGATTTAGTTTGGGATTTTATCGGAGGCTTAACAACACGAATTACTTCAAGATTGTTTTACAGGTTTTAGCAACTTAACTAATAATTATATAAGTATTACAATAATAAGAATGACATGTTAAAAAGTTTATTATATTATGTGCTGTTGAATAGATAATAATAAATATTAAATGATCAAGGTTAATAAAATGAAGCTAAAATTTTGGGGTGTAAGGGGAAGTATTCCTTCTCCAGGAAAAGATACAGTTGAGTATGGTGGAAACACTAGCTGTGCAGAAGTAAGATCAGCAAGAGATAATATTTATGTTATTGATGCAGGTACAGGAGTAAGAGAATTAGGAAATCAGTTATTAAAAGAAGGAAAAAAGAAGATTAATATTTTTATCACTCATGCTCATTGGGATCATATTCAAGGATTTCCTTTTTTTGTGCCTGCTTATGTTCCGGGGCATAAAATAGTTATGTATAGTGGCAATAGAAAACTAGCAGAAGATTTAATTAGGCAAAATAAAAAAGCAGATACAAAAAAAATAGTAAAAACACTTGAAGAATTACTTCCTAGCAATAAAAATAAGCAAGAAGATCCTTTAAAAACAGATATGGAAGGACAGATGGATGTATCAGGTGATAAAAAATATTTCCCTGTACAACTTTCACAAATGGGAGCTGATATTTATTTTAAAACTTTGCAATTAGGAGAGACGCTAGAAACAGATGACATTATAATTAAGCATACTCTTCAAAATCATCCGGGGGGAGCATGTGGATATAAGTTTATTGAACAAGAAAGATCATTAAGCTGTATTTGGGATATGGAACTTAAGGGTTATGGAGCAGGAAAAATAGAAGAAAATGACAAATACTTGATTAATTTTATTAAAAATTCAGATGTATTAGTTGTTGATGCCCAATATACTGCAGATGAGTATCTTGGTAAAAAATGCATGGCTAAAAAAGGTTGGGGCCATAGCACCCATGATGGAGTTTGCAAACTTGCAGCAATTGCTGGAATAAAAAAAGTAATTGTATTTCATCATGATCCATCACATACAGATAAAGATTTATCACTAATGGAAAAAACTACTCAAGAATATGCTAAAGCATTAGATGAAGATTTAGAAGTATTATTTGCAAAAGAAATGATGGAAATAAATATTTAAATGATTTTTTCTTTAACTTGTTAGTTGTTTTTCTTTAATTTGTTGATTATTATCCTGAGTTTATTTATTGTTTCTTGGGTAATAATTTTTTACACTCCATATTTTGAATAATCTATCCTAGACTTAGCAATAACTTCTTTACCTTTTTTTATTTTGACAAACATTTTTCCATAACGTTTAAACATCTGAGTCCAAGCCATTTTAGTGTATTGATTTTTCGTAAATGCAACGTCTTTAAGTATCTGCTCGTTTGTGGCATACTTGAGCCCTGTTTCTTTATCTATTTTTATTTGGCTATGGGTTATAGATTTAACTCTAATAAATTTAATTGTACGATCTTTAAAGCGTAAAATTCCTTCAATCTTTGTGTTAATAATCTCAATAAATTTCGGTTCATAATACCAGCCATAACCATTATGTTTTAATGCTTCTAAACCAGTGACATAGTAAGAACCAATATTATTAAGAAGTACTGTCACCTCATCAGATTTAACTTCTCTTTGCATTAATTCTTGCAAAGCCATAATTTTCTGCTTCATTTTACCACGTAAATATCTCTTTTCATTCTCACTAAGTTTCACACCTTGACTTAACTTCTTAATAATACCAAACTGCACAGACTTAAACAGAGTTGGAACTATCAAATCCTTTTTATCCGCCATCCAATCAACCAATTGCTGATCAACCATAATAGGATATAAAAATATCCTTATATTTATAAATATTTCGTTAAAAAGTCGGATTAAAATATCTTATCGTAATATTTTACACAATATCGAAAATAAACCAAAACAAAATAAATAAAATAAGAAAAGAACTTAAAAGTTACTCGTAAGTCTCCTAATTTACAATCTGTTTTTATTTTGTAAAGCCCATTCAGCTGTAAGCTGAAGTCCTTCTTCTAAATGAATTTTTGGCAGCCAGTTAAGCTCTTTTTTTATTAAATTCAAATAAGCTTGGCAATGCCTGGTATCCATAGTTCCTTTACTAGAAATCAGCGCTCTTGGAGTGTGCGTTATATTTGGATTGCCTGATTTTCTAAGAACATTCATGGTTAGTTTTGCAATTTCAAGAATCGAAGCTGAATCACAACCAACATTATACTTTTTAATACCTTGACCACATTCAACTGCCAATAAATTTGCTCTGGCTACATCATCAACATAAACAAAATCACGAGTTTGCAATCCATCTTCAAATACTAATGGCATCTGATTTTTGTTTAGTAATTGGTTAAAAAATATTGCATTAACAGCAGTTTCCATACCTTGAGATGATTGTCTTGGGCCGTACACATTAAAGTATCTCAAAGCAATAGCATCAATAGCAAACTGTTGAGCAAAACTTAACAAGTATTTTTCTTCTGCAAGCTTGCTAACTCCATAAGGCATACTTGGATCTTGCAAGCAACATTCCGCAGTAGGAACAGGCAATAAATGATAACATTGGCAATTAGGACAGGTGTGCTCAAATTTTTTATTTAATAAATCTTCAGGCTTACGAAAATCAGGCTTTAATACCATACAACAATTTGGACACTTATGCATGCCCTCACCATATGATGCTTGAGTGCTGGCAAAAACAATTTTTTTCAAAATATTTTTTTCAACTAAAGGAATCATAGCACTGTAAAGATTAAGAGTGCCCTCAATATTTATTTTAGCATCACTAACAGGATCTTTAGCGCTTCTTCCAGGATTAACACTAGCAGCTAAATGAACAATAATTGATGGAGAAATAATATTAACAATTGCTGAAAAAGCAGTTTTGTCTCTAATATCAGTCTCATAAAACTTAACAACATCAGAAAGATTATCTCTTCGACCAGTAGAAAGATCATCAACAACATAAACATCATAACCATGATCTAATAATTTATCAACAGTATGACTGCCAATAAAACCCGCCCCTCCTGTAACAAGAACTTTTTTTTGAGCCATAACAAAAAATACAAAAATTAATTATTTTAAAGATTTATATGGTGGAAAATCTAGTTAGGATGGAATTATTTTTATTCCTTCTTTGTCTTTTGTCAATGTTCCATGCTTTCCTGCAGAGATATTATATTCATCTGCGATTTCGCTTGGAATTCTAACAGCAATGCTGTTCCCCCATTTAGCAAATGTTATATCTTTTGCACGTCTTAATTTTCTGTATTTGTTTGCTAAAACTTTAAGTTGCTTCATGTTCATAATTTCTTCTCCACATTCTGAACACTTGTAAGTCTCAAATTCTATTCCATCCTGTTTCATAGTGTCTTTTTTCTTTTCCATTTTTCCTTTTTGGCATACTGGGCATTTCATTTTTAATTACCTCGTTCTATTGTTTTTATAATAACACAATAACCTAAATCTTCGCCAACACAGATTATTGAGCCTTCTTTACCTCTTTTGATAAACTTAATTCCATGCTTTCCAAATCTTTTTACTTTACCTGTTTGCAACACATCATAAACTTGATCTGGGAAAGCAATTTCTCTTTCCCTTGCTCTTTTAACAGCATGAACTTTGATAACAATTGGTTTACCTTGAAAGTAACTATCTTCCATCCTGTAGATACATGGATATACATGTATATAAATGTTTTGGTTACTAGACTTTTGCATTTTATAAGTAAATAGGCAAAAGTATAGGTCCTAAAGTTTTGCCTAGATCAATAAAACACGACAAACTGCATTGCAGTTTGTGTGCGCTGAAATTTAAAGAATTTCATGCGAACGCAAAACTTTAGGGTTAGATTGTTTCAAATCTGGCTCTTAATTATTGATCTGTCATTTCTATGGTGAACTGCCTTGCAAAACATTTGCTTTAAAATCATCTAATACAAGTGTGTATTGTGGAGCGTGATAAAAAAGCCAGAAGATATTAAATATTCAAAA
>JACPID010000019.1 GCA_016188265.1 Candidatus Woesearchaeota archaeon
ATGAGCAGTGGAAAATGAACATGGTCCAATATTTATTCTTTGATTAAATTTCAAGATTGAGAAAATATATTTATAATAACTCAGACTTTTTTCAAAGATAAAATAAAACTTGAAAAACCGCACAACCTAATTGTTATTGATGAAACTGCAACAATTCCGTCGATAATAGCTCATCTTACTGAAAATTTTAAAGATAAACTTGTTGGAGATGTTGCTGTGAACATGATTTCAGGAACTGGAAAAGAGCATACTGCGCTTTTAATATCATTGTTTAAGATTGGTGTAGGAATTAGATTTATTGAAGCAACAGAACAAGGAATTAATGAAATATGGTAGTTGTTTTTGTAGCATTTATTCTACTGATGACATGTAAACTCTAAATCCGCTTTTTATCTCAACTGTTTTAACATTTTGAAAAACATTTTTCATTTTCTCTTCAAAACTTTTACCGCCTTTTTGATGGCGTGCAACAACAAATAATCTGCCGTTCTTTTTTAAATGCTGTTTTGCTTGTTCTATCATTGAAAAACAAACTTTTTTCCCTGCTGTTTGAGGAGGATTGATTATAATGATGTCAAATTCTTTTTCTTTAACACCTTCATACATATCTCCTTGTATGACTATTATGTCGACGTTATTTTTTTTCGAATTTATTTTCGCATACTTTATTGCTCTTTCATTAATGTCTGTTAATGTTATTTTAGAATTTGGAAATATTTTTTTTGCAACAATTCCAACAACACCATAACCACATCCTAAGTCTAAAATTTCAGAGTCTTCTTTAACTAAGCTATTTGAAATTGCTAGCAATAGAACTTTTGTTCCTGTATCAATAGATCCTTTTGAAAAAACTCCGCTTGGTGATATAAATATGAATTTATTATTACAAAAATTCCATTCAAATTGAACGGGTTTTTCTGGTGAATATTGTTTTCTGCTGAAATAGTGCTGTTCTTTCATTTAATTATTCTATACCAGTGATATAATAATCTATCAATTGATTTTATTAAATCAAAATCTTCTCCTTGTAATATTATGCAAGTATTGTTTAGAAGTATTTGTGTTGGCCCTTCAGTTTTTAATAAAATTACTGATTTTCCAAACTTTCCACACTCAACAATAGGACGATTAATACAAGCATCAGTTTCATTTTGAGTACAAGCAGCAACGAAAGGTTTATTCAATACTTTCATATTTAATGTTAATTCTGCAGCACCTAAAGTTAAATATTTGAAATTAGCATCTTCTGTTAAAGGATCAAATGCAACATGTATGGGTTTGAGGGCATCAAATGTTTTGTTTAATTCTCCTTTTATTTGTATATCTTCAACTTCTAATGGATTATATCTGAAAGATAATCTATATATCTGGTTGTCAGGAGCTTGCCATCTTGTATTCCAATGAGTGCTTGTTTTAATAAAATCAAATAAATTATAACTGACTTTTTCATAACCTATTTGCGGAGGTTCAAAATAATTTGTTATGAATAATATAACACCAAGTATTGCAATTACAGTTACAGAAAAAACTCCTAAATATTTTAATGAACTAACATTTTTTTCTTTTAAATCTTTTTTTACTGTTTCTTCTTCAGCTTGCTGATTTATTTTTTCTTCCACGCCTAAACTACTCCTAATAAATTGTAAATAATTTCTTCAATGCCCTGCAGTGCATCATATGAACTTCCAAATTGTGCAACAATACAAGTATCATTCTTAAATATGTTGGTGTTTTCTGCACTTTCTAACAAAAGAACTGGCATGGTTTCAGTGCTATCTTTACAATTGCTTTCTTGAGCATCAAATCCTGTGCTATTAGCCAATGCATGAATAATGTAAACTTTATCCTGTTTTTTTAATGCATCTTCAGCATAAAATTGTATTTGTGCCAAAAGCTGTGCATCACTACTTTGTGGATCGTAAGTTATTGTTAATGTTTTAGCTTCTTTTAATAGATTTTTAACATCATCTTCTATGTTGATTTGAATCTCATCAGGAAGGTATTGAAAAAAAATTCTTTCATTATTAATTTTTGCCATCCAACCATTTTGAGTTTGTAAAAAAGTAAATCCATTATATGATCTTTTCTCAGGCCCAAACCCTGAACTTAAAATAAAACCAAAAATACTGAAAACCATAATAAATGCTATAAATAATGAAACTACAGTTTTTTTATTTAATTCCATGCTGTACTTTTATTTTTAAGGTTTTTAAATTTCTTTCAATTTTATTTGTGTATAATTTGATGTGTTTTCTAATTTTATCTTTTTGGTCATCGGGCATTTTGTCAATAATTTCATCAACTTCAAATGTTTTTTGTTGGGTAAGTGTTCCTAAAAATGTTCTCCCAGCCAGAGTGGCTTGTTTTTCAATTTCTTTTGCTTCTTCAGACCCGAATTTTTTTAACACAGGAAATTTAGAAATTGAATTTGCACCTGCTTGTAAAAGAACAGATACATGATTAACTTTATTCTGCCAAATACCGCATTGTATATCTATGTGAGGAAAATTAATTCTAGTTTTTGAAATCCACCATGCGTGATATTCTGCACTTGGTGATTGTGTGTTTTCAAAATACGTTCTTTTAACTGGGTTGAGTCCGTAAATATGTATTTTCTCAATATGCTCTTCTTCTATAAATTGCTTTAGCTTATCAAAATCATTTTTTGTTTCACCAACACCGAGAATGAGCGTCATTCCAGTTTTTAATCCAAGATCTCTGGCATTTTGAAACATTCTTCTTATTGGAGCAATTGGTTTTGTCGGGCATATAAATTCATGGACTTTTTCATTAACAGACTCAACAGAACCAGTAACACCAATTATATAAGGGATTAGAGCTTCAAGTTCAGATTTACTCATAACTCCTGCATTAATCCATACTCTCTCTCCTGTGATTGTTGTTATGTTTTTTAAGAGTTTTTTTAATTGATCAATAGATAATGCGCGTATTCCTCCAGAAACAAATCCAACCTTCCATCCATAAACTGTACAAAGAATTGTTTCTGCAAGAATTGACTCTTGAGAACGAACAGCGTGGTGTTCTTTTGTTAATCTTGGCTTTGTAGACATATAACAATATTTACAATCATTGGAAGCGCAAGACCAACTATAAAAAAGAGCTCTTTCAAAAAGAGTTGTAGGAGGAAAATACTCATTATATACAAACTTTGCATTTTCTAATAATACATTTAAGCCTTCCATTTAAGTAAAGAAAAAAGAAAGGGTTTTTATTGGTTTTGTTATAAAACTCAGTTAATTTCCTTTAATGATAGGTTGTCCAATCCAAAAAATTATCATCAATATCACTATTTTCTTCATTAAAATAATAATCAATATTCTCTTTATAAATATTTAAGTACTCACTCCATTCTTCATCAGGAACTCTGCCGCTTAATTTATCAGTGTCTCTGTGGCTGTCTTTTTCTTCATGATGTGATGAAAATTCCATAATTTCAGCATTAGTCAACCCAATAAACCTATGCCAAGTACCAGGAACAATCTCAAGACTTTCACCAGGCCACATAACTTTTTCTTCATTATACGCCTGTATTAAAACAAGACCTTTATTAACATAAAAAACTTCACTTTTAATTTCATGCATGTGCAAAGAACACTGATAACCTTCATTTAAAGACAGTAGTTTACCGCAATAACCCTGCTGTTTATTATTAACAATCCAATCTTCATAACCCCAAGCTTTTTTATGATGAGAGCGAGTTTCATTAATTCTTTGTTCTAAATTTTTTTTTTGTTCAGTCATGTTAATTAAAAAGTCTTGATTAAGGAAAGTATTTAATTTTTGTGAAAATAAAAATTAGTCTTTGCTTTTTAGAAAACAAAACTATTGTCCTATTAATTATTTCATTTTCTATTTCTTCAACCATTCAATTAATAATCTTACACCAAATCCAGTTCCATTTTTAGGAATATAATGTTTTTCTTTATCAGACCAAGCAGTACTTGCAATGTCAAGATGAGCCCATGAATTAGTTGTTACAAAATTATTTAAAAATGCAGCTCCAGTTATTGTTCCAGCATACTTGCCATTGTTATACCCTAAATTTGTTATGTCAGCAACTTCTCCTTTTATTTCTTCTTTATATTCATCATATAATGGAAGCCTCCAAACCCTTTCATAAGTTTCCTTACCCGCATTAAAAAGTTCATTGGAAAGATTGTCATCTTGGCTTAAAAGAGCTGCCGCATGTTCACCGAAGGTTGCACGGCATGTTCCTGTTAATGTTGCAAGATCAATAATTTTTGTTGGCTTGTAATTTTTTTCAACAAAAGAAAGCGCATCAGCAAGAATTAATCTGCCTTCAGCATCAGTATTTCCAATTTCAACAGTTTTTCCATTATATGCAGTAACAACATCGCTCGGCCTGTAAGCTCTACTGCCGATCATGTTTTCAACAGCTGGAATAATTGCAACAATATTCTTGTTAAGTTTTAATTTTGCAGCTGCAAGAATGCTTCCTAAAACAGTTCCAGCACCAGCCATATCACATTTCATAGTTTCAATCATTCCAGTTGGTTTAAGATTTACTCCGCCACTGTCAAATGTCACTCCTTTTCCAACTAATGCAGTTTTCGCATCATTTTTTTTAGCACCACGATACTCGAGAATTATTAGTCTCGGAGGAAATGAACTGCTTTTTCCAACATTCAAAATCAAATTTAATCCACTTTTTTGTAATTGCTTTTCATTTAAAACAGTTATTCTTAATCTTCCTGCTTTTGCTACTTTTCTCGCTATCAATTCAAGCTGTTCAGGATTCATCAGATTAGGAGGCTCATTCACAAGATCACGAACAAATAAAGTACAATGACAAACAGTGCTTGTATCACGCACATCATCTTCAATATCAGCCGGATCAATATGAACAAAAGTAACTTCTTCAAAATGCTTGGCTTTATTTTTTTCTTCTGTTTTATATTTGTCAAAAGAATAATTAGTTAGCACTAATCCTTCTGTTACTGCTTTTGCACATGTTTTATCTTTAACAAGAATATGCACTTTTTTTAAACCAACACTATTTATTTTTTTTGCTGCTGCAGAAAACGCCCTGCGAATATTTTCATTTTTAACTTCTTCATTTTTTCCTAAACCTACTGCAAGGACATATTTAGTAGGCAAACGATTTTTTGTGTGAAAAAACAAAATTTGAGAAAGCTCTCCTTTAAACTCATTGGATTTTACTTCTTCAGCAATAAGCTTATCAAATTCAGTTTCAGTTGATAAACTTTTAACTTCTTCTTCACTCAAAGAAAGAACAACAACATCTGTTTGTACATTATCAATTGGGCCTACAGCAAATTCAAGCTTCATAGTGGAAAAGAAGCATAACTAATTATTAAATATTATTGCTTTACAGTCTCTAACTTCATTGTACAATTGCTTTAACTCTTAATTCTTTCAATGCTTCAAACCTTTTTCTCGAATCAACTGCACTTCTATGGAAATGCCAGAATATTTTTTCTAGCCAAGAAATCCAATTTTCATCATAAATATCATAATAAATAAGTGTTTTTTCAGACAATTCTTCTTTACTATTATCTCTGGGATCTTTCACTTCTTTGAGTCTTGCATATTTTCCATCTATAATCACAGCTCGCAAAGGTTGTTCGCAATGTCTTATTGTAATCAAATCTCTTCCTATACGTTCATTTATTGATAAGAGTTTTTTTGTAATTTCTTTATTAACAAAATCAATTTTTGTCAATATGTATAAAGGAAGTTTTCTCTCTGCCAGTTTTTCAATAACAGAGAGGATAGTTTGCTTTCCTACCATTCCTTTGGCCCAGGATAGGTTTCCTGAAAAGACAAACACTGATTTTTCTGCTTCAGGAAGTGGCTCGCTGAGAGCATACTCTCCTTCTTGTAATGATCTCCCTTGATAAATAAAAGAGTTTCTTTTTTTAGAATCTACAAATTGATAAATATCAAATGGTGAGAAATCTGTTTTTTTCAAACCTCGCTGAATTTTTGCAAATAAAAATTCTTGTACTTGTGATGCATGCATGCGCTCAAGAGGATTCCAAAAAACAATCTTAAGCGCACCTCTAGTGCCTTCTCGAAACACACGCGAAGAAATAACTCCTTCTTGGCTTATTTTCTCAGCATAAGAATTTGCAGTTCTCCAATTAACATTCAGTAATTGTGCAATTTCTTGAATTGTTTTAGGCCTTTGATAAACAAACTCAAGAATCCTCTTTTTAGTTTTCACATCCAAAACCATGCAATCAACTCATCTGCACATTAATCTATATAAATCTTTCTTAAATTACAACACTATTACATATTTTTTGTCAACAAATGTAAAATAAAATACAACACTATAGTAAAGTGTTATCAAAGCAATTATTACCTGAGGACCATCGCTGGAAAAACAACCTCAGTATTATTGAAAAAAACCTGTGAAAGAATCATATTACAAGCTTGTTAAGAAAAATAAGATGATTTTCTGATTGTTTACCATCTCCATTCAAATCCTATTCCTAAGCCTTTATCGTCTTCTTTTTTGAATCTATTGTATCGTCCTTCTATTACAAAATAAAAGTTTTCTACAAGTTTTTTCCCAGTTTGTAAATATGCTTATTAGTAACATTTAGGAGAGAAAATAATCTTTTGGGAGCGATTTTCTTTAGAAATAAAAAACTCAGAACTAAACAACTTCTTATGCTGGAAAACAGTCAAAACAAAAACAAGTTCAGTTGAACTAAAACCATTTGAGACGAAAATATCACCCAATCTGCGAGTTTAAGCTGATTTGTCTAAAGCTTCAATTACCCTTTGACATTTCCTATTGGTTTTAGCAGCGCAACCTTTTTGCTGACGCCTGCAAATTCCATTGTATCAACAACTTCATTTATGTCTTTGTAAGCAACTCCAGCTTCTTCTGCCAGCCCTGGCATTGAAACTGCTTTAACATATATTCCATGCTGTAACATTTCTTTTTGCAGTTTATCTCCTCTGATTTGTTTTTTAGCTTGTGTTCTGGACATTGTTCTTCCAGAGCCATGCATTGTACTGCCAAATGTTTTTTCTTCAGAGCCATCTTGTCCAATAAGTAAATAACTGCCAGTTTCCATACTTCCACCAACAATTACAGGTTGGCCTATTTCTTTAAATAATCCTGTCATTTCTTCACGCGAAGGACCAAAACATCTAGTAGCTCCTTTTCTATGAACAATTAATTCTTTTTTCTTACCATCAACATTGTGTTTTTCAAGTTTTGCAATATTATGAGCTACATCATAAATAACATCCATTCCCATATCTTTAGGATCTTGTTTGAATATTTTTCTAAACGCTTCTCTTATTTGATGAACAATAACTTGTCTATTTGCAAAAGCAAGATTTGCACCACAAGCCATTGCTTTAAAATAATCTTGTCCTTCTTTTGATTCAAAAGGAGCACAAGCAAGTTCACGATCAAGAATTTTAATTCCATAATTGCTCATTTTATCAAGGCATAATTTCAGATAATCAGTTCCAATTTGATGCCCAAAACCACGGCTACCACAATGAACCATGATAATAACTTGATCTTCTTCATCTATGCCTAGCTTCTTTGCAATTTTTTGATCTGAAATATTTTCTTTTTTTGCAACTTGAATCTCGAGATAATGATTACCGCTACCAAGAGTACCTAGTTGAGCTATTCCTCTGGATTTTGCTTTATCACTGACTTTACTTGCATCAGCCCATTCAATACATCCTTCTGCTTCAATATTTTTAATATCATCTTTCCATCCATATCCTTGATTAACACACCATTTTACTCCTTTAGTAATTACTTCATCAAGTTCTGATCTGGTAAGCTTAACAAAACCTTTACCACCAACACCTGCAGGAACCATATTAAAAAGAAGATCAACAATCTCCTTGAGTTTAGGCTGTAATTCTTTAAGAGTTAAGTTTGTTTTTATTAAACGCATTCCACAATTTATATCAAAACCAACACCCCCAGGACTAATCACTCCATCTTCCTTCGGATCAAATGCAGCAACACCACCGATAGGAAAACCATAGCCGCTGTGAGCATCAGGCATGCAATAAGCATACTTTTGAATACCTGGCAATGTAGCAACATTAGTAAGCTGATCAATAACAGCATCATCCATTTCTCTAATTAAATTATCAGTTGCGAAAATTAATCCAGGAACCCGCATTTCTTTCTTAAAACTAGTTGGTACTTCCCATTCAACTTCATTCACTTTTTTTAATTGTTTTAAGTATTGTTCTTGCATTTTATTCTTGTATTTATACATCTAAAACAATTGTTGCTTTCCAGCCCCGTTTTGTTTTTTCAACATTGTAATTATGATATGTAACCGCCTTAACATCTATTCCTAATTTATGCTTTTTTTGGTCTATTTCTTCTCCATTTAATATTGCTATTAAGTGGAATGTGGAATCTTTTTTAATACTTACTTTTGTAGAACAAAACACCATATTATCTGCATCCTTATAATAAATAATCTCTTCAAGAAAATCAAACAATAATTTCTCAATTTCTTTGTTTTCTAATTTTATTTCTTTCCTTTTTTTAGATTTTACGGTCTTTGGATCAACCATTGAATTGATTAAGCCGAAAGCAGCATTTTCAAATAATTCTTTCTCATTTTTACCGTACGCCTCATAAGCATAATCTGCAAAAGTAATGCCTTCCAAAAACTTAAATTTCTTCATTTTGTTGCACTCACACAAATAACTCTTAAAAGAAATGTGTTATTAAAGATTTGTATTCGCACGTCAACTACACAAGCAAGTTTCCCACGTTCAATAATCATCTATCTTTATATATCAAAAACACTTTTTTAATTCATGGAAGAATTTTCATTTTATTTATATGACATAACATATAAAGTTCAAAATAATAAACCGATTATTTATTTATTTGGCAGAACAAGCGATGGCAAACAAATATGCATTAAAGATAGCTCTTTTTTGCCATACACATATGTTATTCCTAAAAATAAAAAATCAGTAATTCAAGATCTTTTGAATTGGGAGAAAAAAGAAGGTGAAGATTTATTTAAAGTTGTTAAAATAGAGTCATTTAAAAAAAAACTCTTTGAAAAACCTGTAGAAGTACTTAAAGTAACAACAAATCTGCCTAATGCTATTCCCATTATTCGTAAAGAATTAAAAACATGGGATGATGTTGAAAATGTTCTTGAACATGATATTTTATTTATTAGGCGTTATTTAATTGACAAACAAATAACACCTTGCACACTTCTCAGAGTTGAAGCTGAACCAACATTTGAGCAAAGCAAAGTGCCTGTATTTAATGTAGTTAAGATATTTCAAGAAAGTTATGACACTCCAAAACCAAAGGTTCTTTCTATTGATATTGAAACATATAACCCTTCTGGAAAAAGGTTCCTGCCTAAAGAGCATCCTATTATAATGATTGCATTATATGGTGAAGATTTTAAAAAAGTATTAACTTGGAAAAGATTTGAAACAAAAGAAGAATATATAGAATTTTTGTCAAATGAAGCAGATGTTCTTCAAAGATTTCAAGAAATTATTGATGAATACAAACCAGACATCATAACAGGATATTTTAGCGACATGTTTGATTTTCCTTACATTAAAACCCGTGCAAATAAATACAAAATTTGGCTTGAGTTAAGTCTTGACAAAACAGATTTATACATTAAAGGAACAACCAATAAAGTTGCAGTTATTAATGGAAGGGTACACATAGATATATATCCTTTCATTAAAAGAGTTATTGGAAGGTCTTTAGAAACAGACTCTTATAGCCTTAATTCTGTTGCAAAAGAGCTTCTTGGCGAGCATAAATATTCTATTGATATTGAAAAATTAGCTGGCGCATGGGACTCAAATAATGGAGAATTGCTTAATGAATTTTGTAAATATAATCTTCAAGATGCAAAACTTAATCATGATTTATTTTTGAAATTATCATTAAACATGTTTGAATTAGTTAAAGTAATTGGGCTTCCATTGGCAGATATTACTCGCATGTCATTTTCTCAGTATGTTGAATGGTACACTATTAAACATGCATTTGCAGTTAGCGAGCTTGTTCCAAACAAACCTAGCTATGCTGAACAAACAAAAAGAATGTCTATGCGTATTAAAGGCGCATTTGTTTACGAACCAACACCAGGATTGTATGAAAATATTGTTGTTTTTGATTACAAAAGTTTGTATCCTTCAATAATTGCATCGCATAACATATCTCCTGGAACATTACGTTGTTCGTGCTGTAAGGAAAAATCAAAAGTTCCATTTGAAGAAGCTGAATACTGGTTTTGCAAGAAAAAAAAAGGTTTTCTCTCTTCAATAATTGGTGATATAATAAAAAGACGTGCAAGCATTAAAGAAATGTTAAAGGAAAATAAAGATGTTCTTCTTTTAGCAAGAAGCGAAGCGCTTAAAGTTTTAGCAAATGCTTTTTATGGGTATCTTGGATTTGCGCCTGCAAGATGGTATTGTTTTGAATGTGCTGAATCAACAACAGCTTACGGAAGATATTATATTAAAAAAGTAATTGAACAAGCAAAGCAAAGTGGTTTTTTTGTTTGTTACTCAGATACTGATTCATGTTTTATTTTACTTAAAGAAAAAACAAAGGAAGAAGCACAAGCATTTAGAGAAAAAGTCAATGAAAGCCTCCCTGAATTTATGGAGCTAGATTACCAAGGTTTTTATCCTTCAGGATTATTTGTTGGAGCAAAAGCCACAGGTTATGGAGCTAAAAAAAAATATGCATTAATTGATGAAAAAAATCATTTGCAAATAAAAGGCTTTGAAACAGTGCGGAGAAATTGGAGTTTTATTGCAAAAGAAGTTCAAAGTGATGTTTTAAAGATTCTTTTGCAAGAAAAAAATAAGCAAAAAGCAATAGATTATGTTCAAAAAATTATTCAAGATTTAAGGTCAAATAAACTCCCGCTAGACAAAGTTGTTATTCACACTCAACTTCAAAAAGAAGTAGAATCTTATGATAGCGTAGGCCCTCATGTTGCAGCAGCGAAGCGTATTAAAGAACGAAATGAAGAAGTAACTCCGGGAATGATTATAAAATTTGTTGTTGTCAAAGGATTTGGAAAAATTCGTGATAAAGTCAAACTTGAAGATGAAGCTAAACAAGAAGAGTATGATGGTGAATATTATGTTACACACCAAGTTATTCCATCTCTTGAAAGAATATTCTCAGTGCTAAATATAAATATTAAAAAAGCAATAAATGAACAACAACAAAGCACATTAGGGGGATTTTTTTGAAAACACTGGTAGATTTAGTACGTAAACTATATAAATTCTGACTTGCATATTAATACACTTGTTCTTAAATTTTGAGTAACAACAATTTTAATTAGAAAAGAGCTGAAAATGGAACCATTGAATTTTTTTGCATCAGTTGAGCATTTAGAACTAAAATGTCCTTGTTGTGCATGCAAAATAGAGTACGGTCTAACAACAGAATTCAGCGATAAACATCAAGCACATATTTGTAAACAATGCAAGACTGTTATCAAATAATTTTTTAAACTTATTCACTTTTTTAAAATTTATGCCTCAAATTTATTCTGCAACAAATGAAGCAGTACTAAGAAATATTCCTTCAGAAGCAGTTATCCTTGACGTAGGTTGCGGATCAGGATACTTAAGTAACCTCTTAAAACATAAAAAAAATATTGTATATGGTGTTGATTTTTCTGAAGAAGCAGTCAAATATGCACTACAAAGAATAGATTATGCAAAAATCATGGATGTTGAAACAGATGCGCTTCCTTTCAATAAAAAATTTGATGTTATTATTTTTGCAGATATTTTAGAACATCTAAAGCATCCTGAACAAGTGATTAAAAAATTTCTCGATTACTTAAAACCAGGGGGGAAAATTATTATTTCATTGCCTAACATTGCGAATTGGACTATTAGAATTAAACTTTTTTTTGGAGTTTTCAACAGGACTGAACCTGGAATTTTAGATAAGACGCATCTTCATTTTTACATGTCAAAAACTGCTATGACGCACGCTGTAGACTTCAGTCTGTAGATAGGATTAGCAGTTTTTGATCATGATCAAGAACTACTTAATCATTTAGTAGCTGTGTGTAAACACGCTACCTACTTTAGTAGGTAGTTCTTGACACATTAAAATCTGCTAAAAAATTACTCACAGATTCTGGATTGCACATATTAAGAATTGATTTAAATCCAAACTTTATTTTAGAACCAACACGTTTTATATTAAGAAAAAAGCAAAAAAAATTTGCAGAATCCTGTGAAAAAGTTTTAAATTCAAAATTGTATAACATTTATAGAACTTTTATCTTACCTGTTGAAACTTTGATGGCAAAAATGCTAAAAACACTTTTTGCATACCAGTTTGTATTTGTTTGCAGAAAACTTTAAATATGCTTAAATAATCTCGATAAGTAATGAAACGTAGTTCTCGACGTTGGAAGAAAAAAAGACAAATGCGTTGGAAATGGCAACGCAAACGGATTAAAAAAGAACGCAGTAAGCGTAAAGCTAAAGCTTCGTAAACCAATGATTAATATTTAATCTACCTTCTTCAACAGCATCAGTCATTCCTTTATTTTTAACAATATTTTTACAATAATTCCAAATAACTTGTTCATTATTATTTCTCAAAAACATCCAAACATCAAATGCTGTTTCTTTTTCAGAACTAACAATAGCAATTACTTGATTAGCTGCAAGGTATTGATCTTTATAAAGCAGTTCATCAAAATTATCACAATACTTTTTAATATAAAAAAAATAATTTGCTAAATTATGTGAAAAAGAATAATTTTTTCTAATATTCAATTCACTTGCAACATATAATGAAAAGCTTTCTGCACTTGCTTCTCTGCATATTCTTGATTTCTTACTTAATATGTATTTCATATAAGAAAGAGAATGATCTGTATGATGCCCGAATTCATGAGTTATACTGCTAAAAAGATGTTCCTTGTCTTGTGATACATATATTTTAGGGCTTAAATAAATTCCTCCAGTTCTCTCGCTTAAAAATAATGGATCAAAACCGTCTTTAATCAAATCAAAAACACTGGCATTATTACGTTTAAAAATATGAAAGTTCTTATTACTATATTTTTCATTTGAAATAATAGAAAGAAAATCTAAATAAAGATAAAATAATCTTTCTTCATTATACTTCTCATTAGATAAACTATATTTCTTAATTGTTTTATCGCGATAACAATTCCAATCAACATTTTTTAATTTCTCCTCTAAAACTTTTTTCTCTTCAGAATTTAAGTGATTGTGATTTTTTATTGGAATTGTGCACCCTGAAAATCCAAAAGCCAAACCAATTCCTAGAAAGAAATTTGATAACTTTTTTCTTTTTTTTCTGATTAAAACTTTTTTATCCATCACTAAATTAAAATATTCCTGATATAAATATCTTCTCTAACATGGTAATTATTAATTGGTAATTATTAATCGAAAGCTTTATTAAGAAGCAGTTAATTCTACAAATAATCAACACCCAGCTGGAATTCAACCCAGCAATTTATTCTACCTCGGGAAAACTGAGGCAACTATCAATAATGATGATAGTATGAGTGCTAGAACTAAGTTCGTGCACGAAAGAAATTTCCTGTGCTATTGTCAATTCTAAGAAATAATTAAAAAAAAATGATGCGGCCCTAAAATTCTCTTCGCGGCAGAAAATCAAGAGAATAAAAAAATACCCGTTTATCCTGCGGGAGGTTGCTGCTATCAGAATCCGAATTAAACATGCAAGTCAGCTTGTCATCGCAAGATGATAGGCGGCGAACTGCTCAGTAACACGTCGATAACCTGCCTTATAGTCTAGGATAATCTCGGGAAACTGAGTGTAAACCTGGATAAGGAAAAATAACTGCAATGTATTTTTCCTGAAAAGCAATGCTATAAGATGAGTCGGCGGCGGATTAGGCTGTTGGTGAGGTAATGGCTCACCAAACCGAAGATCCGTAGGGGCCTTGAGAGAGGTTGCCCCGAGAAGGACACTGAGATACTGGTCCTAGCCCTAAGGGGTGCAGCAGTTGCGAAAACTTTACAATGCGCGAAAGCGTGATAAGGGGATTCTGAGTGCTCAAGGATTTCCTTGGGCTTTTGCCAAGAGCAAAAATCTTGGCGAATAAGTGGTGGGCAAGACCGGTGCCAGCCGCCGCGGTAACCCCGGCGCCACAAGTAGGAATCACATTTATTGGGTCTAAAGCATCCGTAGCCGGTTTGTTAAATTTCCTGTGAAATCGCAAGGCTCAACTTTGCGGCGAGCAGGAAAGACTGATAAACTTGAGACCGGGAAAGGTAAGAGGTATTCCAAGTGTAGCGGTAAAATGCTTTAATCCTTGGAGGACCACCGATGGCGAAGGCATCTTACTGGAACGGATCTGACGGTGAGGGATGAAAGCTAGGGGAGCGAACCGGATTAGATATCGAAAATTCTGCAAATTTTCGGAATTAGTCTCACATTGTTCGATCTTTAAACTACTGATGTGAAACAATCTGAAAACATGATCAGAATTTGTTCGACTAATTACCCGAGTAGTCCTAGCCGTAAACGCTGCGAGCAAGATGTTCCAGTATCTACGGGATACTGGAGTGTCGAAACGAAGGTGTTAAGCTCGCCACCTGGGAAGTACGGCCGCAAGACTGAAACTTAAAGGAATTGGCGGGGGAGCACTACAACGGGTGCGGCGTGCGGTTTAAGTGAATTCAACGCCGGAATCCTCACCAGGGGCGACGTCAGAATGAAGGTCAGTCTAACGGGCTTACCAGACAAGCCGAGAGGTGCTGCATGGCCATCGTCAGCTCGTGCCGTGAGGTGTCCTGTTAAGTCAGGTAACGAGCGAGACCTGTATCCACAATTGCCAGCGGGTCCTCCGGGATGACTGGGCACATTGTGGGGACTGCCGTGGAAACACGGAGGAAGGTGCAGGCTACGGTAGGTCTGTATGCTCCGAA
>JACPID010000021.1 GCA_016188265.1 Candidatus Woesearchaeota archaeon
TAATAATTGTGCTGGAATAACAAACCAAGCGCCGAATTTCAAAGCCAACAAAAACGCTAAAGGTATTAGCGCTGTACCAAATGAAGTAATTACTGCAACAGGTTTATCTCCATAAAGATCACAAATCTTGCCCATGTGTCTCTGAGCCAATAATTTTGTAATAATTTGCAAAGCAGTTAACACCCCAAACCAAGCATAAGATATGCCTAAAGTTTTGATCATGAATATTGAAAAAAAAGGCGCTGCAAGCATGTAACCAAAATTAAATACAGCAACAAAAATGCTGAATTTTATTACTTTCTTATCCATTATAAAGAAATCCTTTAATTTATGGTGCTGGCTATCTTCATATTTTGGTTCTTCAACATGTAAATAAAGAATAAATGATGACACTCCAATAATAGCCCCCATTAAAAACATTCCTGAAAATCCTTGAATTGTTGGAAATAACATTAAGAATTGCCCTCCAATTACTTGTCCTAATGCTCCAAGAACACCCATAAGCATCAAGCGTTTACCAAAGTAACTGCCGCGTGTTTTTTCTGGAACAATATCTCCTAAAAAAGAAAACCATGCTGGATCTGAAACATAGTCAAGTAAGCAAAGTAAAAAATAAGTGATTATTATTGTTAATAAAACATTTTCTTTTAACAATATTGGCGCAACAGCAATAACAACCCATAAAATTCTAATTGCAGTTGAAAACATAATTAATGATTTCCTAGAAAAGTAATCTAATAGTTTTGCTCCTGGAAGCTCTGCCAGCAAAGCACCTATGTACGGTATTGATCCTATAAGCCCAATTACTAAATTAGAAGCTCCTAAAGAAAGAGCAAATAATGATAAAAAAGTAGAAGTAAGCGCATTATACAAAGACCAAATTCCTCCCGTATAAACAAAATACTTTATTTCTTTTTCAAAGCTCATGGCAGTGTGATCAGCATTCCATCAGGGCCTGGATTAACAACCTTAGTTATGCTGATAAAATCCTCTTTTTTTGCTGTTTCATGAAAATGACCGCAAATACCTAAAACAATATTCTGATTTTTTTTAATAAATTCAGTATAAGAAATATTGCCATTATGATGTCCATGTATATAATCTATTTTTGTATTATAAAATGGAGCATGCGCTATAAATACCAGTTTAGGTTTGTTCCAATCTTGTTTGCCAACCCATTGTTCAAATTGTTTATCATGTATACTAAATCCCCCGCCACCATAACCAAAAAATGTATAACCATTAAAATGAAAAAATCTTTTGTGCAAGAAAATAACATTCTTGTAAGGTTCGCAGGCTTTTCTTGCAACCTGCTCGGTTTCATGATTTCCATGAATCAATAAAACACACTCCCCCATATCACTAATCTTTTTCATTACAACATTAATATTTTGTTCAAAAATAGTAAAATCCCCTGCGCACACAATCACATCAGGCTTAGAAAGCTCAATTTTTTGAAGCATTTTCTTATACAAGCCCATATCTGCATGCCAGTCAGCAAAAGCAAAAATTTTCATACTAGTATTAAATAAGATATTAAATATAAGTATTGCTATTTTAGTAGGTAGTTTTTTGACAATTCAACCAGTAAAGAGTATTTATAAATCACCCTCCAACAGTACTCCAGTAATCTTCTAAAACATAAAAGTCAAGATTTTCTATTTCTTTGACATTAATAAACCTGCCTTCACCAAGCTTGACAATTTGTTCTGCAAACTTTTTTCCATTTTGATCTAGTTGAATGCCTAATAAAGAAACAGTAATACCATTAGCTCTTGCAAAAGAAATTGCTTTAAGAGTTTCTTTTTCAGGCTCTTCGCCAACAGTTGGTAAAGCATCACTAAGAATTATCAAGTGCTTTGCACGATTATCAGCAGGAAATAACTCAATTGCTCTTTCAATCATTGGAACAAATTGAGTCTGCATTGATGCGCGTACTTTTGTAATTGCTTGAAGCAGATAACCGAAATCTTGTGTAGGCTCAACAACATCTTTAACATCTTTGCCAAAAACAATCAAGCCAACATCATCCTTTTCCTGAACTGCTTGAAATGCAAGAGCAACACCAGCTCTTTTACACATCTCAATTTTTTTACCTTTCATACTAGCAGAAGCATCTACAGCATAAATTAAAGTTATGCTGCCTTTTCTTTCTCTTTCAAAAGTTTTCAAATCACCAATCTGAAGAAAATCTCGTTTTCTCTTAATAGCTGTTTTAATTGTTTGACGAATAGCAATATTTCTATACAAATCACCTTTTCTATATGCCCGCACTGCAACAGGTTCGCCATGGTGCGCTTTTTCTTTTTTCCCCTTCATACCTTTAAAGCCTCTCATTAAGTGCTCTAGTTCTTTAACCAATAAAACAATTGATGCTAACTGCACCCCTTTTTGAGTAAACACATTATTATCATCCATTAATCCATGACTATGCATTTCTTCTTGTTTTTCACTAATATTTTTCTTCAACAATTTTTGAAATTCAGGAATACGAATATTTTTTTGCAAATAATTGCCATTAAAACCAGTAATTAACTGCAGTAATTTTTCGCCATATAACTGTTGTATTGTTGAATAATTCTTAACTAATTGCTCAAATAATAAATCAGGAGTAAAACCACCAATACCTCTATTTGCAGCTTCTTCAACAATCTTCCCATCATCAATAGTTTTTTTATCAGCTTCAAGAACAGACTTCATTAATGCAGGATCAATGCTATTAGAGAGTTTTCCTTCAATTTCTTCTGCTTTTGAAAGCTCTTTAACCTCTTTTTCAAGGTCAAAGACTACCACCACCGAGTTCAGAGTGGTCTTTACTAAATTCAGAAAATTCTTTTTGCAGGAATTCTTCAGGAGTTTGTAAAAACTTAACTGATGGTTTTAAGGTTATCCTATGAGCAAGCACTGAAATAACAGCATTTGCAATATCTTCAACACTAACTTTTTTTCTTCCAGCAATCAATGAATTAGCTTGTGCACGCTCATATAAACCAATAGTTGCGCGAACACTTGGTTTTTTCACCAAGTCTTTATGCTCTCTCAGCAATCTTATAAATAATATTGTTACTAATAATAAGTTAGAAGGAAACTGTACACTTGTTTTTTCACCTTTTTCAAGAACAATCTTTTGTTCAATCTCAATGTTTTCAGGATAACTCATATGAATAGTATCAAAACGATCAAGAAAAACATCAGACAATTTTTCAGTTGCAGCAGTTTCTTCAGGATTCATTGTTGCAATTAAAATAAAATTTGCAGGAAGATCAACAGTATAACTGCCTAAAGTTGCTTTTCCTTCTTCTAACACCTGCAACAAACCATTCTGCACTTTTTCAGGGCAACGATTAACTTCATCAAAAAACAAAACACCATTATTAGCCTTAAAAATTTTTCCAGGAGTAAAAGCTTCAATACTTGCAGGACCAAATTTCAAAGCCTTAACAGGATCAATATCCCCTATCAAATCCTCAGAAGTTAAATCAGGACTGCCTTGAACACGAACAAACAATTCTTCACCAGAAAATTTTTTAGCACTTGGTTTTTTAGTTCTGCAAGAAGGGCATACAGGATTATCTGGAGAGCAATGAAATTCACAGTCATTAAGGGTTTGCGGAGGAAAAAGTTTGGCAACATTTTTAGCAAGAGTAGTTTTTCCAACACCAGGAGGGCCGACAATCAAAACATGCCGATTCATTAAAAGAGCAGACTTTAATTGCTCTTTAGTTCTTTCCTGCCCAATGATATCATTAAATGCTGCTTTGATGAATATTTCCTGCATAAGCTTGCTGAGAAGATGGTAGATTATAAAAAGGTTGCTTAAGAAGAATGGTGTTTCTCAATGTGATTTTGGAAATCTTTTCTTAAATCTTTGAATTTGTATTTTATTGATGTTTTTATTTTTAATTTTAACAATCCCCAACTTATTAGAAACAATATTATAAAATGCGCTGGAAAAATAACAGAGTGGAATAATAAACTATAACCAGTAACAATATACCTGATTTGCAATAAAAAAACTGTGATTGTTGTTGCAACTAATGTTTTATGTAAATAATTTAATTTCTCAAATATTAATATAGAAATAAAAAAGTAAATTGTTCCAAAAATAATCTTGTTGCTAAAATACCCCGGAGGAACACTTAAGCTCCAGTGAGCTTGATGAACAAGCCAATCAATAAGCGTAAATAATAAAATAATTACAAATGATGCTAAAAACTCAAAAAAAATCTTCTTCCAACTTAATAACCTGGCTGCTCCCATCTGCGTTGTTCTGGACTGCCCAAAGATTCCCAATCTTCAAGAAGCGAAGGATCAACTTCTCTAGGATCAAGACATGCACCTGCAGAACAAACAGAAGTTAAAACAGGACAAGGCTTTCTCATCCAAGAAGCTTGCTTGCCATCAACACAATAATATTCTTTAAGATAACAATATCTTCCTTTACACTTATCCACTTCATGGCCTGTCCAATCCATACAAGTATCAACTCCTTGCAAATTAAATGCTACTGTAGTTCCACGAACATGAGAATCTTTGCCATCATCAGTTTCATAACATTTATACAATAATTTATCTTGAACTGTTGAACCTGTTAAATTTGGCGTTAATACAACTAATAAAGATGCAAGAGCAAGAATAACAACTGCTCCTAAAACACTCCACTCATTCAATAATTTCTTCATCTTGATAACCTTTTTTTCCATTTTTAAACGGTAAATAACATTGTAATTGATTAGGAGGACAAGGAGGAAAAACATAAGATCCTTCTTCACTATCAACAGCACAAGACTGAACTGCTTGTTCTCTGGTTTCAGGGCATCTTATCTGTCCATGTTCTGCCATTCTAACAACATCACAACAAACACGAACATAAGGATTAACTGCTGGTTCTTTGTAAGGAATAAACCATTTGTCAGTGCTACGAACATATTGCTGTCCTTGAGGCCCTTGATTAGCACCATATCTATAATTATTCTCAACACTTTCTTGCATTTCTTTACTTAAAGGCTGTCTAGTAAAAAATTGTGAGCCAATTTTTGTATAATAACCTGTTTTTGCATCAAGCCCTACAAATAATATGAATAATAAAGACACTACAAGTATTCCTAAACTTGCAAGATAATATTTTTCCATTATTTTCTTTTTTTCCTTTTTTTTGCTGCTTTTTTCTTATGAGCTTCTTTATGCGTTAATGCAAGTTTTGTTTTTTTCATTACCTTTTTTGCAAGCCTAGCAGCTTTTTTCGCTTCTTTACTTACTTCAGACTTAAAAAAATCTTCAAACCTTTTACTTTCGCTACGAGCTTCACACAAAACACTGCCTAATAGTTTCTTTGCTTCACCAGCCGACAATAATCCTTCTTTTTGAAGAGATCTAACAACTGCTTCAGCTTCACGTTTTGTATAACTAACGCTTCTTAAACCTAAAGAGCAAGCTTTCTTCAACCATTCTAATAACATTAAACTCTCACCTCGTTTAACAACATTAAATCATGTTTTTACCTATATAAATCTTCCTGTTTCTTTCTTGGATTTGTAATTTATTCTCTTCTATGCCTATCATAAGGTGTTCTGCCTTCAATAAAAATCGAGATGCCAAGAGATATAAGAAATAATGTTGCAATAGAAAGACAAATAATTGTGAAAAAAGAATAACCTGCATATTTAGGAGGAAGATCAACAAACAATGCTCCGGCAATAACAAGAGCAGCAATAACAATTGCATAAGACAACCTGTTGCTGCTTAAATTAATATCCATTCCTAAATGCCTTATATCTGCATCTTTAAAATCAAAAGTTAACCTGCCAGACTTTATTTTTTCAATAAGCTCAAAAGCTTCTCTAGGAAGTTCTGAAAGCGAATCAGCAATTTCTCTGGATTTTTTAACAAATTGCTGAACAATTTTTCTTGGACTTTTTTCACGCTTTAAAACTTCCAACATTTTTGGGCGTGCAGCTTCAATAAAATTAAATCCAGGAACAAGCTCAACACAAGTTCCCTCAACAGTCATGAATGATTTTCCATATAAAACAATATCAACAGGAACACTCATTTTATTTTTTACACAAGTATTAATAATAAAATACATTATCTGAGTAATTCTTGCATTTTTTGCATCATACCATTCATTTAAAATACCTTCAACATCTTGCTGTAATGCAGAAAGACTGGTTTTTTCAGAAGGAGTTGCAAATGAAACAAGTATTTTCATGATTTCATCAATATCTCTATTAATAACAGCAACAAACAAGTTCAACCCATCAATTTTTTGCTTTCTAGTTAAAGTTCCAACAATACCAAAATCAAGCATTGCAATTTTATTACTCTCTAAAACAAGAATATTGCCAGGATGAAGATCTGCATGAAAAATACCATGATCAAAAACCTGGCTAATAGAAACATCAACAATTGTTTGAGCTATTTTCTTCTTATCAAAATCTTTATACTTTAAAATATCCTTCAACTTTATACCTTTAATATGCTCCATTGTTAAAACATTATTTGTAGAATACTGCCAATACAATTTTGGAATAACTACTCTTTCATCACCTTCAAACGAGTGATAAAAACGATCAATATTTCTGCCTTCAAACAACAAATCAAGCTCATTTTTTGTGTAACGCTCAAATTCCTTAACAATCATCAATGGAGAAATATGATCTTTGTAATATTTTTCAAGCCTATGAGCAATAAAATACATAATATCAATATCACTTTCAAAATCTCTTTTAGCATTAGGCCTTTTAATTTTAACAACAACATGCTTTTTATTATGAAGCAGAGCCTTGTAGACTTGCGCTATACTTGCAGAACCTAAAGGTTTTGTATCAAATCCAGCAAACAAGTCTTCAACACGCTTTCCAAAATCTTCTTCAATAACTTTTCTAATTTGTTCAAATGAAACAGGCGGTAAATTATCTCTCAAAGATCTTAAAGCATCAGTGTACTCATGAGGAACAAGATCAGGTCTAACACTAAGCAACTGTCCTAATTTAATAAAAGCTCCTCCAAGCTCTTCAAACACAGCACGGATCTTATCAGGAAGATCTTTAGGCAAATCATAAACCTTTAAAGGAACCTTTTTAGTAAAAGGCAAATGAGACTTTAAACCAACATCATAAATAATTTTACCTAAACCATGCTTCCACAATACACGAACAATCTGTGTTGTTCTTTTCAAATCACGAAATTTAGATGCCATAACTCTTTTTAGCATATATTGATTTTTCTAGTTTATTAATTTTTTTATATCTTCATTAAATTGGCAAGAAATAAATATTTTGAAACGTCAGAAATCGCCACTTGCAATCTCCCTGCTTCAGCTCGGAGTAAGAGGGCGATTTCTGAGCGTGATCAAGAACACGTCCCGGGCTTTGGCCCGGCGGTTCTTGACATAAAAGATTGTGTTTTTGCAAAAGCTTATTAAAACATTACTTTCTTCAATAAATGTATGACAGAACTTATCATTACAGAAAAGCCTGCTGCAGCAAAAAAAATAGCTACAGCATTAGCTGATGGAAAACCTATTCAAGAAAAGTATAAAGGGGTTGCTTATTATTCTTTAACTCACAACAAAAAAGATATTATTGTTGGTTGTGCTGTAGGCCACTTGTTTGGATTGGAAGAAAAAGAAAAGAAAAAAGGATTTGCATATCCTACTTTTGATATTGAATGGAAGCCAACATTTGAAATAAGCAAATTTGCTGCTTTTTCTAAAAAATATTATGAAACTTTAAAACAATTAGCAAAAAAAGCAGATAAATTTACTGTTGCTTGTGATTATGATGTTGAAGGAGAAGTTATAGGATTAAACATTATTCGTTTTATCTGCAAACAAAAAGATGCTCGAAGAATGAAGTTTTCAACACTTACAACTCCAGATTTGTTAAAAGCATATGAAACAGTATCGCAAGAAATTGATTGGGGACAGGCTGAAGCAGGAGAAACAAGGCACTATCTTGACTTTTTTTATGGTATTAATATTTCCAGAGCTCTAACTTCTGCAATTAAAAAAGCAGGAATGTTCAAGATACTAAGCACAGGCCGTGTTCAAGGACCTACGCTAAAAATCATTGTTGATAGAGAAAAAGAAATTAAAGAATTTAAACCAACGCCTTTCTGGCAGTTAGAACTTACCACACAAGCAAATAACACCATCTTAATAGCACTCCATGAACAAGATAAGTTCTGGGAAGAAAACCGAGTAAAAAATATTTACAATTCAATAAAAGAAGAAAAAAGAACTTTTGTTGAAAAGCTTGAAAAAACATCCTTTAAACAAAATCCTCCAACACCTTTTGATCTAACAACTTTGCAAACAGAAGCATATAGGTGTTTTGGAATAAAACCAAAAACAACACTGGATATAGCGCAAGACCTTTACACTTCAGGATCTATTTCTTATCCAAGAACAAGCTCTCAACAACTGCCAGAAGCAATAGGATTTGTGAACATTTTACGGCAATTAAGCAAAAATAAAAACTATAAAGAGCTTGCACAAGAATTACTTAAAAAAAAAATCTTTATGCCAGCTAATGGAAAAAAAACAGATCCAGCACATCCAGCGATTTATCCTACTGGAATACAACCAAAATCATTAGAAGAATATAAATCAAAAATTTATGATATTATTGTTAAAAGATTTTTAGCAACTTTTGCAGATTCAGCTATAAGAGAAACATCTAAAATTATTTTTTCAGTTAAAAAAGAAAAGTTTATTACAAAAGGATCGCGCACCACAACTAAAGGCTGGCACACTTTTTATGAGCCTTATGTAAAACTAGAAGAAGTAGAACTTCCTCCACTTAAAGAAAAACAAGAACTTGATATTAAAAAAATAAGTTTGTTATCTAAAGAGACACAACCTCCAAAAAGATATACGCCTTCATCCATTATAAGAGAATTAGAAAAAAGATCTCTTGGAACTAAAGCAACAAGACCTGCTATAATAGAAACACTTGTTCAAAGAAATTATGTAACGGGAGAGGCACTGCAAGCCACTGATTTAGGCATTCACATAATACAAATTCTAGAAAAATATTCTCCAAAAATTATTGATGAAGAACTCACCCGTCATTTTGAATTAGACATGGATTATATTCGCGAAGGCAAACGCCATAGAGAAGAAGTGTTAAAAGAAGCAAAACAAGTTCTTACAGAAATACTTCACGAATTCAAGCACAAAGAAAAAGAAGTCGGTGAAGGGCTTAAAACAACTTTTTCAGAAACAAAAATAGCACTTACAAGTGTAGGCCAATGTATGATTTGTAAAAAAGGACAACTTGTTTTAAAAAGAGGAAAATTTGGACAATTTATTGCATGCGATCAATATCCTGAGTGTAAAACAATATTCAAAATTCCATCAGCACTAATACAGCCTATTGATAAAATATGCGAGCACTGCCAATACCCAAAAATTTTAGTAATAAAAAAAGCAAAAAGACCTCAAGAAATATGCATTAATCCAGACTGTTCAACCAAAAAAACTGATATAATTGATGAAGGAAAAGAATGCACAAAATGTGGCAAAGGAAAACTAGTTGTTAAAAAAGGAATTTATGGAAGCTTTCTTGCATGCTCAGAATTTCCAAAATGCAAGTTTATAAAAAAATAAAGTACTAATAAAACTTATTATACAATTCAATATATTTTTTTAACAATTCACCATTACTAAGAATTAATCCTTCGTTATCTCTTAAAAGTGTAATCTCATTTCTTTCTATTATTAATTGAAATTCATCATTTATTTTATACGTTCTAGCCACCAGTTCATCATTCCTGTATTCTTCTTCGATAATGCCTATTTTTCCAGGATTTATCTTTTTTCTTTTAATTGAATCAACATCTTTTCCTTTATTCAAAAAAATTATTTTTCCACGATCAATAATTGTTGGTCCTGGAGGTTGATAATATAATCCCATAAAACCACACATAGAACTACCTGAAGAACGATATTCAGCAAATTCCTCAAAACCATTTTTTTGAATATCCAACACTTCTAAAACCTTGCTAAATTCTTCAGGCCTAATAAGCATATGATTTTGTTTTTCTTTATGAGAAAAAAATCTACCAGTCCTTCCTTTACTTAATACTATCCCATGTATAGAACTAGATTTTAAAGGTTCAAATACGTGTTCTCTATGAATTAATCCTTTTTCAAAGAAAATATCTGAAGAAATTGGTTTTTGATAAAATTCTGCTTGCAATTCATAGCCTGAAAAAACGTACTTAGCATTATACCGTATTTGATAGACCTGGCCAACTTCATTATTATCTTTAAAAAGTAAAAGATGCTTTTTAAGAACTAAATCTTCAAGATTATCTAAAGCAAAAGTTTCATCCACTGGCTTTGTTTTTAGCATTAAAGAATAAAATCTTATTTTGTTTTATAATACTTTATGATAAAATTATTCTTATGAGAATAAATTAAGTGTTAAAATTAAGTGTTAAAAAAAACCCTTGCAAGCACCCCGAAAGATGCCTGCGAGGGAAAAAGAGGTGATATTGAAATTTATTGTATAGTATATTAAAATTAAATCCCCCTTCTAATGACCTCTTGTAATTAGTAGAAAACAACTAGTATTTAAATCTTTTGTTTTTGATCCTACTTAGGAGTGGTGAATTGAAGTTTAGTGTCGAAACTTTTAAGAATGATCTTTATTACCTTTAAATTATGCTTGATAAATCAAGTGATAAATTATGCCAGAAATGCAGAAAACAAGCAAATATAAGTTTTAATTATCAAGGAAACTATTGTAAAAATTGTTTTATACATATATTTGAGAAACGCGCTAGAAAAGAATTAAAACAATTAAATACAAAACAAATAATACTATTAGATGATGGAAGTATAGAAACAGAAGTAATTTTTTCAATACTTAAACAAATCAAAGGATTAAATATAACAAAAGATTCAAAAAAAGGCATCAGGGCAACAAGCGCAGATATTCTTACAGCAACATTTTTAGAGCAACTATTTACTGGACAATACATAGGAAAACAAGATATACTTTTAAATTCAGTATCTCAAGAAGAAATATTGATGTATGCAGCAATAAAAGGAATAAAAGGAAAAATCCAACATCACCCTTTATTAGATGCGGTTAAGCAATTAGAACAAAAATATCCTGGAAGCACATTCTCAACAGCAAAAAGCATACATGAACTGCAAGAATTGTAATTATGAAAAAAATAATCTTAATAATATTAATCATACTTGCAGCGTGCACTACAAGCAATAATTCAGGCACAATAAAAATTCATTTTTGCGGATTAGAAGATTGTTCTAGAATATACTTACAAACAATAATGCCGGCTAATGAAATAAACTGTGCTCTTTATAATCTGAACAATCCTGAAATTATTCAATTGCTTAAACTAAAAAATGCTAAAATATTTACTGAACATGAAACATACAAAAAAATCAATCACGTACTTCCTGTAAAGTATAATTATAAAAAATCTTTAATGCATAATAAGTTCTGTATATTTGATAAAAAAATAGTAATAACTGGAAGCTACAACCCGACACAGAAAAAATATTATGACAATATTCTGCTTATTAATTCGCCAGTTATTGCAAATAATTATTTAAAAGAATTCCAAGAACTTTATTATGATCAAAGTGTTAAACGCACACCACAACCACTAATTTATTTTAATTCAACAATAATAGAAAACTATTTTTGTCCTGAAGATAACTGCAAACAACATATCATCAATGTATTAGAAAAAGCAAACAATAGCATATATTTCATGGTTTCATCATTTACTGACAAAGAAATAGCGCAAATTCTCAATGAAAAATCAAAAAAAATAATAGTCAAAGGATTAATGGATGATTTGCAAGCTCAAAACAAATGGAGCGTTTATGATGCAATAAAAAATTTCACAAAGCTAATTTCTTCTCTTCATAATAAAGTCTTAATAATAGATAATAATATGGTAATAACTGGAAGCTACAATCCTACAAAAAATGCAGATGAAAAAAATGATGAAAACATATTAATTATTCATGACCCTGAGATTGCTAAAACATATCTGAGAGAGTATAATAGAATATATTCTTTGAATAATTAATCTGAAGGCCCTACTAATACAACTTTATTAACAAATTCTTTAGTAAATATTGGTTTTTCAATATTATTCAAATAATATTCAAAAAATTTTTTATAATTCATTAATTTAACATGATTTATTAAAATAATTGCTTCTTTTTTATTGTTTTCAAGATGCTTTTTAATAGCATTTATGTTTTCATCATCTTCTGTTTTATTTATTTTAGAATTAGATATAATAAGAGCAGGTCTTTGCTTGCTTCCTGTCAAGTCAGAATAAGGGAAAGGCACAAGCACAATATCTTTCTGCTCATACATCGTTCCACCTTTCGTCTAATTCATTATCCCAGTCTTTTTTAAGTGTTTTTTCACTATATAGTATATGCCACATTTTTGTCTTTGAAAAAGCATGTTTATCTAAAACATGAGTTAGCTCATGTAAAAGAGTTGAAGCAATTTTTTCAGAACCATTGTTTAAAATAAATTGTATATCAAAAAAAATTCTCATATCATTTGAATCAGGCTGAAATTCTATAATATCTTTATGCCTTCCAAATGCTTTTTTTAATCTAGACACAAAACCTTTTTCTCCATATTTTTTAATAATGTAAATTTCTAAATTTTTTTCAAAAACACCGCCAAAAACACTTTCAACAACGTCGCTTCCAAAAACTATTTTTACTGAATTTTCTAATTTCTTGTTTATTTCAGATATAATTTCATTAATATTCTTTCCAATGTTTTTTGCATAATCTGCAATCTCAAAATAAACCTTTTTTTCAAGAAATATTGCAGTTTTTATTGCAGGTTCATATACTATTCTTAATCTTATTTTTTTATACGGCGCTACATTGACTTGAATGTAGTATTGCTGAGATAAAACACCTATTTTTTGATCTAGTTCTTTTAAAATTAAAATTGCATAACTGCTTTTTTTTATAAAAATACCTAATAAGTTATTTATTTTTTTTGTAGCGCAATTTTTGTATTTTTTTGTTTTTAATTCTTGAGCTGTTTTTATCAATGTATTTAATTCATTAACAACTCTTAAAAGCCCCAACAAAGGCTCTCCTAACCTATTTAATCTAGCATCCCTGATATGATTAATAAAATGTTCACAAATATAAATAAATTCTAATCTTAAATTTTTTAGCTTAATTTCTTGCTCTACTAAATTTAATTCTTTAATGTATCCAAGCTCTTGCTCTAAATCATTTGATAATACTAATATTTCTCCAACTAGTTTTTGAAATTCTTGCTCAACCATTGATAATATTTTAATTAATGACCCTTAATTAGTTTGTGGTTTATGGTTGGTGGTTTGTGGCAAAAGACTTTTTTTAATCATTAATAAACTTAAGTCAAATACTTGATAATTGTGTCAAAAATAATTATTTTTCCTATAAATATGTCAGAATATTAATATAATTTAAAACTAAAATATTGCAATAAAAAAAGTTGTGCTTGAATATACTTGAATAAAATGGATAATGCTTACACGTATTGCAGATTTCCTGCTTTAGAAAACACTTTTGTTGCAGTTTCACATACACCTAACCAGTGTAATGTTTTAATTGCAGGTCAAATAAAAGATCATGAATCTACTAAAGGTTTAGTTAATGCAGTTCTTGCAGGACTTCAAGAAACAGGACTAAAATTAAAATTTTCTTTTGCAGAAAATAGTGAAAAAACACTTGATTTATTGAGAGAAAATTTCTGGAAAAATAAACAATACGATATTGTTATATTAACTGAAAAATGCGATAAACCATATGACATTGGAAGTTTAACAAGCATGCTAATTGAGCGAAGAAGATGCGGTGAAGTTATTCTTATTTCATCAACACCAGATAATTATAGAACAGGCATGTTAAACATGACATTAGTTCAAAACATTCAAAATCTTGAGACTTACTTAAAAGAAATAAATAAAACTTCAACTTCTACAGGATTTGGAATTAATGCTTCAAGTAAACCTGAAGAAAAATGTTCATACAACATATTGGAAGAATTTAATAAATTATTTGGTCAATAATTGCATTCTCCTTCACTAAAATCAACACCAACACATTGTGCTAGACAAGCATTAGAATATGTTTTTCCATCACTGCCGCATACAGGATCATAAACCTGTACACAAATGCAAGTCTGAGTTTGTCCTCCTTGTATTTTGCCTTCTTTATTTTCTGAACAAGCAACAAGAAAAATAATAATTAAAAACACAAAAATATATTTCATTTGTTGCGGATACTCCGTTGCTTGTAACGATTGGGATTTTTATTTTATAAGCTTGTTTTTTCTCAGTAACATTTTCAATAAAATAAATTCTTCTGAGTTTTTAAATTTCTCTAGTTCAGTGTGGCTAAGTTTTTTTAAAACTTCAATAGTTATTTTTGATACTTGACGTAAATCTTCTCTAATAGGATTAATTTCTTCAACAACTACTCTTTCATTTTCTTCTTGTTTAACTGTGCTTTTTCTGCTAAGAAGCCGTGAAAAAAAACCATTACTTTGAACTTGTTCTGTTGCTTGTAATTGGTGATCATTAGTTTCTATTGAATCAGAATAAGTTTCAATAGCAGGATTTAAATCAACACTTGATTGTGTTTTACTTTTCCAACCAGTAAGCAGATTATTAAATACTCCTGCGCGCCTTCTTTCAGAAATATACTCTTCAAGCTCCCTGTCAAATTCCAATCTGCTCATATATTAATAAATAAATCTAGTTATATTTAAAAACATTATTGTAATAAAAACTCAAAAATATACTTCTTCTTCAAATGGCCCGAAAAAAATACCTTCAATCACAGTTTTTCCAAGCACCTCTTTATTAGTAAATAAGGTTCTAATATCTGCACTTGGCAATTTGTTACGAATCAAATCAATAATTGCTTCTTTTTCATTTGCAGTACACCCGCCTATAATATGTATAAAAACATAGCTTGAATTTTCCATTCCTTTAAGCATTGAGTATATTTTTGGCTTAATTTTTGAATTATCAAGACTTGAAGTATACTCATTTGATTGAAAATCAATAACTTTTGTATTTTCAATAGCAAGTTTTTTAATACGCAAATTTTCTTCAACTTTCATTGCAGAACGAATAAAATCCATACTTTCAGGATGACTGCGCAATTCTTCGCTAAGATAAGCTAAACGAAAATAAAAAGGATCATCTTCCATACTGTAATAATCTCTATTAAACTCAATTGCTTTTAATGTGTGAATAATCTTATTTAACTCTTTTAAACTATTAACAGGATCTTTACTCTCTAAATTAATTTTTAAGTTAGGAAAACTAACCTTTGCTTCAAGATTTCCCCTTCTAATTTTTGCTGAATGATGCAAATGCTTCATTGCTATTTTATTAAGCTAACATTGTTTAAATATATTACTGTTATACAAAAGATAAATCTTTTTGTCAAGGAATAATTTTTAAGTACTAAATATTAATTATAGTTTGTGAAGCAAGAACACTCCGCAGGAATGATTGTTTATAGGCTTGTAAACAAAAAAAGACATTATCTTTTACTGCAGTACTCTTACAAAAAAAAATTTTGGGATTTTGTAAAAGGCAATATAGAAAAAGGTGAAACTGAACAAAAAACTTCAATAAGAGAGCTAAAAGAAGAAACAGGCATTACTGAATTTAAAATCATTCCAGGGTTCAAAGAAAAAATAAACTGGTTTTATAGAACTAATGAACTAATTTATAAAGACGTTATTTTTTTTCTTGCAAAAACAAATCAAAAAGAAATAAAACTTACAGAACATATTGATTATGCTTGGTTGCCATACACTAAAGCAATAAAAAAAGTCACTTATAAAAATGCAAAAGATATTTTAAAAAAAGCAGAAGATTTTTTAAGAATAAAATAAAACCAATATACTATTAAAAGAGGTAAAATGAGAAACTTTGAAATTGCAGGCATATTTAATGAAATGGCTGATATTCTTGAAATGCAGGATGTAGCTTGGAAACCAAATGCTTACAGAAAAGCAGCTCGTTCAATTGAAACTCAAAAAGAAGACATTGAACTAACTTACAAAAAAGGCAAATTAAAAGCTTTAATGCAAATACCTGGCGTTGGGGAAGGCTTAGCAAAAAAAATTGAAGAATACATTAAAACCGGAAAAATACATGAATTTGAGAAACTGAAGAAAAGCATACCTTTAGGTGTTGAAGAAATGATGCATGTTCAAGGACTAGGCCCTAAAAAAGCCTTTAAACTTTACAAAAAACTCAAAATAAAAAATCTCAAAGAACTTGAAAAAGCAGCAAAAGAAGGCAAAATAAAAAAATTAGAAGGATTTGGTGAAAAAAGCGAAGAAGATATTCTTTTAGGATTAGAAATTGTAAAACGCGGACAAGAAAGAATGCTCTTAGGAAATGCTTTGCCAATTGCAAGGGATATAATTAAAAAATTAAGCCTTCTTAAAGAAATTAAACAAATAGAAGTAGCAGGATCTGTTAGAAGAAAAAAAGAAACAGTAAAAGATATAGATATACTTGTTGTTTCAAGCAATCCAAAACTTGTTATGGACTTCTTTACAACAATGGATGATGTTTCAAGAATACTTGCAAAAGGGCAAAAAAAATCAAGCGTAGTTCTTAAAGAAGGACTTAATGCAGATGTAAGAGTAATTGATTCTAAAAGCTTTGGAGCAGCGCTTCAATACTTTACAGGAAACAAAGATCACAATATAAAATTAAGGCAAATTGCCATCAGTAAAGGCTACAAACTTAATGAATATGGCTTATTTAAACAAAATAAATATGTCTGCGGGAAAACTGAAGAAGAAATATACAAAAAATTAGGTGTTGTTCATGTTCCTCCTGAAATACGGCAAAATTCAGGAGAATTTGATATTAAAAAAACTCCTGAATTAATTCCTTATAATGCGCTAAAAGGAGATCTTCACTTGCACACAACTTGGAGCGATGGTTCAAACAGCACTGAAGAAATGATAAAAGAAGCAATAAAAATAAAGTACGAATATATTGCTATTACAGATCACTCAAAAAGCCAACACATAGCAAATGGTCTTGATGAAACACAATTATTAAAACATTTGGAAGAAATTAAAAAACTCCAAAAAAAATACCAAAATATAAAAATTTTAGCAGGATCTGAAGTTGATATTTTAAAAGATGGTTCTCTTGATTATGAAAATAAGTATTTAAAACAACTTGATTTTGTTATTGCATCAATACACTCAAGATTTAAAGCAAAAAAAGAAGAAATGACTGAAAGAATGATTAATGCAATGAAAAACAAATATGTACACGCAATAGGCCATCCAAGCGGCAGATTAATCAATCAACGAGATCCTTACGAAGTAGATTTTGAAAAAATATTACAAGCAGCAAAAGATAATGGCATAGCAATGGAAATAAATAGTTATCCAAGTAGATTAGATCTAAAAGATGCACACATTAAACAAGCAGTTGAACTAGGAGTTAAATTAGTAATCAATACTGACAGCCACTCTATTAATCATTTAAGATTCATTGAATACGGAATAGCACAAGCACGCAGAGGCTGGGCTGCAAAAGAAAACATAATCAACACACAAGAATGGAAAAATTTCGAAAAGTTTTTAACATCAAGAAGATAAAATTATTATTATGATCATAAAAGAAGAATTAGCAAAAAAAGTACCAAAACACCACCAACAAACTACAGAATATAACATTTTTCTTAAAGAACTTAACTCAAAAAACCTAAAAGACATAAAAGCAGTAAAAATGTATGTAAATGTTGAAATTAAAAAATGCAAGGATGAATTTAAAAATTTCACTCTTTCACCAACACAAAACAGGTATAGAAAAAGATGCAGAGAACGGCTGGAATTTCTTGAATTAATAAAAGAAAAAGTACTAACATATGTATAAAGTAAAACATTGTACAACTTTCTTTCAAAAATTATGCGGGGTAATGCTTAAAAAAAAATTCACCCCCCACATATTTCATTTTGAAAAACAACAACACATAAGCATTCATACATGGTTTGTACTCTGCCCAATTGATGTTTACTTTTATGACAAAAATAAAAAACTAATTGAAATTAAAAAAAATTTAAAACCATTTTCTTTCTACAAATCAAAAAACAAAGCAAAATTGATGATAGAAGTAATGTCCAGATAGTTTTGTTCCTCAAATTCTAAGTTAGCACAATTCTCTCATCATTCTTTGCATGAGCAATTCAGTATTATCTGCATCAGTACCTATTAAGTGTTTTTGAGAAAGAATGTTAAACAGTTCAAAATATCTTAATTCTGCCAAATCTGCGCATTCTCTTATGGTACATTTTCCTTCATTATATAAAGAGATTGCTTTTTCTACTTTTAATGATTTTGCAGCATAACTTACTAATTTTTTAATAGCATCAGACCTAGTTATTTTTTCATCTTTTGCTATTTTTTTTACAAAATTCAAATCAGATTCATTAAATCTTACATAAACTGCTTCACTCATTTTAATCACCTTTCATTATTTTTTCTTTTATTTTAAGACAAATCTCTTTATTATACCCGTTTTTCATTAATAAATCTAACAATAAAAATGATTGATCTGCATTAAACTCATTTTTCTTCCAAAGTAAATATAGCAACAATGCACTGTTGGTGATGTGTGTTTGAGTTATTAAGCAAATTCTCTCTATTTGTCTGTCTTCACTTGCTAAAAAACAATTTTGTTCATGTGCAAGGGAAATAACACTTGCATCATTTTCACTTATTTTAAATTCTTTTGCTATTTTTTTTGTTTGTTTTGCTTTAATTATTTTTATCTTTTTATTTTCAAAATACTGCATTATTATTTTTGCATCCTTATATCTTAATTCATCGCCATCAAGTACCTCTTGATAAATTTCCTTTGAAGTTATTAATTTCAGATGTTTCAAAAGATGCGGCAATAGTCCAATTTTAGCAAAGAAAATACTTGAGCTGGTATTTAACACTAAGTTTTTCATAACAATTCATTACAATTGTAATGTAATGTAATATTTAAAACTTTTGTTTTTAACTAAAGTTTTGCGTTTTTTTATTGATCTAGGCAAAACTTTAGAACCTATACTTTTGTCTATTTACTTATAAAATGCAAAAGTCTAGTTTAAGAAAACTTTAAAAGCTACTTATTCTGCTCTTATAGTGTTGGGAGTGTAGTATAACCTGGCTAGTATGAGGGCCTCCAGCAATGGAGCGATGAGTCCATAAGACTATGAGAAAAATGTCTCTTTGAAGAGAGCCCAAGATCGGGGTTCAAATCCCTGCACTCCCATTTTTTCTTTATGTCAAGAACCACTACTAAACCACTAGTGAGACACTAGCGGAATCTTAGTGTTTGAAAGATGTTTATTTGTTTCTTCTTTAAGTATTTCCCAGTGAAGTTTAATAATTTTTTTCATAGTTGGATCGTTTGTGTTTAACTTAAATAGTTTTGCTCTGCCTATTTCTCTTGTATGAACAATTGAATTATTTTCTAGGAGTATTTTCCATGCTCGTGTAAATGAAGTCCAACCAACGCCAACTCCTTCTGCTATTTCAGTCATTGAGTAATCAAAGTCCTTACCAAGTATTAAGAAGTTCATAATTCTAACTAATGGAGTGTCACCAAAATATTCTACAAATATGCTTTCTTCAGCCATGCTTATTGTTTAGGTATATTATATATTTAAATATTGACAAGAAAAAAGAAATTGAGGATTATTTAGAAAGTTAAACTAAGAACTTGATTATTATTCCACTTATTATTGTTGAGAAGAAAAACACACTTACTCCATACCAGATTCTTTTTGCATGCTTGTGGGGGAATATTTTTTGCAGTGTTGTGTGAAACATTCTTCCACCGTCTAAAGGCCCAATAGGAAGTAAATTAAATAATCCTACGCCTAGATTTAAAATGCCTAGCCAGTAGAATAAGTCACTTATCCAAAATATAATTGAGAGAATAAATGAGTAATTACTAAACTGTTGTTTAATGTTTTTTGCATTTTCAACATATACTCCTAATAATGGTTTTCCACCACTCTCTCCTAATATTAGTTGATGGTTTATGGTTTGTAGTTGAGAGTTGATTGTCTTAATTGTCATTTCCTTTCCAGGATTATATTTGTTTAATTCTTTAATAAATTCTTCAACATTATTTATTTGTACTTGTTCAATTGATGTTATTACTTGTCCAGTAACCAACCCTCCTTTTATTGCAGGGGTATCTCCTGAAAAAAAATCAATAATTTTTACACCCTGATAATCATATAATATTTCTTCCAATGGCTTAAATGCAAATAAAAATAGTCCTAAAAATATCAAGCCAAAAACTACATTAACAATAGGCCCTGCAGCAAATACTGATAATTGTTGTTTTTTTGGTTTTCTTGCTAATTTTTTTTCATCAGGCTCAATAAATGCCCCTGGAATTAAAGGAATTAGCAATCCTATAATAGCAATTCCGCTTGATTTCAGCGGAATTTTCCAAACTCTCGCAAAAATTCCATGACCGCATTCATGAACAATTGCAATAAATATAAGACATATAATCCAATAAAGTAATGGAACATAAAATATTCCTCGTGCTTTGAATGGAAGCACTAAACTTACTGCTTCACTTGAAATTGGATTTATTAAAAATTTAATTGTTGACCGAATTAATTCTTCAGAAACAATAATCATTCCTAAAAAACCAAGAATAATTATCAAAGATGATAATTTTATTAACAATTTACTTCTTTTTTTTGCAATAGAATTTATTTTATTCAAACCAAAATTTGTGTGATACATTGCTGCAAAATAAAAAGGAGGCTTGCCATGCCATATTATTTTGTCGCGGCACAGCCACACAAGTAAACATATTAGTACTAAGATTCCTCCAGCAATTACTCCCTCCATGAAAATAAACCTTTTTTTATCCAGAACTTTTTCAAACTGCTAAGTTTGTTTTTGAGATTCTTCTGCAACATCTAATATAACATTAACATCTTCGACTTTTTCCTCAACATTAGAAACTTCTTCTTGAACACTTTGAAGTTCTTTTTTTTCTTGATTATGATCTTTAATATCCTTACTTATTTCTTCACTTACTTCACCAACTTCTTTAAGCATATCTTTAACACTTTCATTTTCACCTTTTGCTCCGAGAATTATTTCTTTAGCACGGCTCTGCGCTTCTTCTATTGTGGTAACTAAATGAAGTGATTTTAACGAGTGTGCAAGTTTGTTTATTTTTTCTGCAGTTTCAGCATCCATAAAAAAATAATTATTTAATCAATAGTTTATTAAGATTGTGGATTGATTTGAGTATGTTCTGCTTTTCCATCACTTATGAGAATATCAGCCAGAGGATTTGGGAGTTCTGCTTCTTCATTTTCTTTAAAAGGCCCATATTCTTCTAACTCTGTGCCGAAAAAAGCATCTACTGGCTCTACAAATCTAACTTTTATACGATCAGATTCTTTTTTAGTTTGTTCAGGCATTACTGGTTCTTGTTTTGGCAATTCAAGCAAGTGTGCTGTATATTTTTCACGATGTTCTCCCAATAAGTGTGTTAATTGTTGATATAATTTCTTTTCTTGTTCAACAAGATTGCAAGTATCAATTATTGCAGAATTAGTTCTAGACTTATTAATTGCAAGTGTAGCTATTTTTTGTTCTCTTCGATCATACCATTCTTTAAGGACTCTGCGAATATTAACAAGCTGTACTGCTATGTCTTCTTTTTCTTTTTGAGAGAACAAATCAGTTTTTCTAGAGCAGGAATTGTATAATTCTTGTTTTTCTTTTAAGTAATTTTTAATCTGGTCAAATATTTCAGGATCGATTTTTTGAAGGTCAGAAGTTAATTTTTCTCGGCGCGAAAGCTCATAAAGAGTCTCAAATGTTACAATAACTTTTTGTTCCATATCCCCCTGTAAAGTATTTAGTGTTTTACTCTTTTTTAATGTTTCGGGTATTTTAGCAAAAGTTTTATAACTTTGAAAATCTTAAAAGAATTATGCAAAGTTTAATTCCAATTATTTTGTTTATCTTATTGACTTTTACTGCTAATGCTGTTTCACCTGCTTGTGATCCTGGTGAGTGCTTGCAGGAAAGTGTTTTTAATGATGTTGTTCAGCAGCGTTTGGAAATTCTTTCTTATGTGTTTGTAGCAGTGGTTGTTATTGTTTCTAGTGCTAGTGTTTGGAATGCCATTAAAACTGAAAAATGGAAAAAACCCCTTACCACAATACTTATTGCAGTTGTTTTATCATTTTTAGTATATTCTGTTTTATACTATAAATGGACTGGTGCAGAAACTGAAGGCATCTTTTTTTGCAATGAAAAAGGTTGTTTTTGGGCTGCACATATCCATGCAAGCATAAATATCAAAATTTGCGGAGAAGATTATGATTTTCTTTTAGAAACAGGGGACTTAGCAGGCCCTCATACTCATAAAGAAAGAGGAAAAATTCATTTCCATGATAAAATACCTGTTGATGAAAAAAGAAATCTTCTAGATACAACTCCTTTGACAATTAAAACATTCACAAAAACTACGGGCTTGCAATTCAACTCAACATGTTTAGGAAATTATTGTAATGGAGATTTATGTCCTGATGAAAGTATTGGCAAAGTAAGTATGAATGTCAATGGAAATGAAGAATTAAAATATGAAAATTATGTTTGGAAAGAAGGAGATATTATTGAAATAAAATTTAGATAATGAAAAAAAGAGCAATGAATATGGTTAAAAAAAAGAAAAAGAAAAAAGAGATATTTTGCGAGTTTTGTTAAAAAAAAAACATATGGCAATTAATCTTCCTTTAGTTGTAGGTGCAGCACTAGTTGATGGAATAAATCCCTGTGCTTTTGGTGTGCTTATTTTTCTTCTTGCATTTTTATCAAAAACCATAAAAAATAAACTTTTAATGCTCACAAATGGCTTAGTTTACATTTTTGGTGTTTTCATAACTTATCTTGCAGCGGGCTTAATTCTTTTGCCAATTCTTAAATCATTAGGAACTGCGTCTGTTGCTGCATATTATATTTTAGCTTTGTTAATATTTGCAGCAGGACTTCTAGAAATAAAAGATTATTTTTGGTACGGCCGCTGGTTTTCACTTAGTATTTTTCCGTCAGACGTAAAACGAATTAAAACGCATAAATCAAGTATTGCAGGTTCAAAATATACTGCTTTCACACTCGGATGCATTGTTGCATTAATCGAGCTTCCTTGCACAGGTGCAATTTATATTGCATTGCTTGCAATAATGTCTCAAACAAATCTTGATGTTGGAAATCTGAGTTTTCTTGTTATTTACAACATAATTTTTGTACTTCCACTTCTTGTAATTTTATGGCTATTTTACAAAGGCATTAGTGTTAAAAAATTTGAGAATTGGAGAAATAAAAATAAAGCTTTTATGAGATTAATAACAGGGCTTGTTTTAATAGGATTAGCTATTTGGATGTTGTTATTCACTGTTTAAACACTTAACCAATTTAGGAATCGAGTTATGAATATGATTTATTGTTTTAATAATGAAATTGTCAACGTCTTTAGAGCTGGCATCTGAAGGCAAAACATCATTAATATCATTAACAGAACTGGATTTTCCAAGAGCTATTTTATTAAACAAAGGAACACTAATACCAAAATTTTTCTTGATAAAATCTTGATGATAACCTGCCATTGCAATAATAACATCATTTTTCTCAATAATTTCTTTTGTCAGCTTTGTTTGAATATGGTTATTAACAAAAATTCCGTGGGCTTTTAATGCTGAAAGCACAGTAGGATGAATATGCTCTTTTTCAGCTAAAGTTCCTGCAGAATGAACAATAATGTTATTGATATTATTTTTCTTAAGGTGCTCTTTCAAACACCACTCTGCAGATAAACTCCTGAAAACATTACCTGTACAGACAAATAAAATTCTTATTTTTGATTTCATAAAATTATAAATTTAGTCAATAGTTCTTGATGCCTCAACAAATAATCTGTGTTTTTCTTTTCCAGATATTTCATTAAGTATTCTTTTAACTATTGCTTTTTCAGGATCAGGCATTAAGCGCACTCTTTTTTTAATATCTTCAAAGCTTTCAAATAGTTTTTCTTGACGTGTTTGAATAATTTCCCACATATGTTTTTTTCCAAGTCCTGGAAGTAATTCTAGTTGGTGCATTCTTGTAGTAAGCGGTTGGGCATTATTGAAAAATTCAACAAAACGAGCTTCTTGTTTTTTAACAAGGTCTTTTACAACAAAATCTAGCTCTGATTTTGCTGTTGCAGTTAATTTAGCCACTGGAATACGCCCTATAATATGGTGTATTTTTTCACGCTTGCCTTCGCCAATATAAACTTCTTCATAAGGCTGTAAAAATACATCTTTTTTAGGGACTAATTCAAGAAGTACAAAGCGCAATTTTCCTATTGCCTGCGCAATCGGTGTTTTACGATGGCTTGGCGTTGTATCAAAAGGATAACCGTGCGGCAAGAAGTCTAGAATAATCACATACTCTTCTTTTGATTGGTATTGTCTTTCTTCCATATTCCAAACTTCTTATATTTTTTAACATTAAAATATACATGATAGATAAGCATTAGTTGTTTCTGTATATAAATTTATGCGAAAAGAAAATAGTAATAATATTTATTATTTTTAGGCTTTATTTAACATGTTGTTTAACAGCATCAACTATTTTTTTCATAGCATCTTGTGATAAGTTAACACTAAATGATTGAGCTACTGCTTTAACATCTTCGACTGTTTTTGGTGTTAAGCTTACTAGTGTCTGTACATTAGCTTCTTTTAATCTTGAAATTTTAAGATTTTCAAGATCTGATTTTAATTCACCTGCCTGTTTAACATTAATAGAAGCAACGCTTTGAACATAGTCGAGTGTTTTTTGAGCACGAAAATTTAGTTCACCTTGATGTTGTTTGAGTTTTTCAAGTAACTCTTTTACTTCTACAATATTTTTTGCTGTTTCGCTTACAACTTCCACTTTATTAAATCCCTCTTAAATGAATTGGATGAACTATGATTAGTTTTTCTACACTTCCATCTTTAATTAAAACTTCATAACAGCTTCCGCGTTTCTTTTTAACAACTCCTTGTTTTGCATGAAATCGCGGATGATACATACCTTCTTGAACAGCAGGCTCTGCTTGAAATAAAACATTATCTCCTTTTTTAAATTCTGCAAAGTAACGTGACAAAGATATTTTTCCTCTTTGGCGGACTCTTTTCTTTAATAAATTGCGAGTTTTTCTTCTAAAACCACCAACACGCTTAACCATAATACACAGTTAATTGGTTTTATTTAAAAAGATTTCGTCAATTAGCGATACTTTTTTATAAACAAGATTTATAACAGGGCTAATGCAAGATTTAGCAGCTTGGAAAAAACAGATTATAAAAAAACTTCAGGCAAGTCCTGATGAGATTTCAAGCGGGCAAAGATGCCCTGAATGTTATAAAACCACATTAAAATATGATCCTGAAAGCGCTACAATATCTTGTACATCGTGTGGTTTTAAAACAAAATTCAAAAAGGTGAACTAACATGTTACAACAACCAAAAGGCCAGCGTGTCGGTGTTTTTGTTGATGTGCAGAATTTATATTATTCTGCAAGATTCAGATATGATGCAAGAGTTAATTTTAAGAGCATATTATCTGACGCTGTTAAAAATCGCGTACTTATTAGAGCAATAGCATATGTTATAAGAACCGAAGAAGTTAAAAAAGAAATTTTTTTTGAGGCACTTTCTAATATTGGTTTTGAAATTAAAGCTAAAGATTTGCAAATATTTTATGGCGGAGCTAAAAAAGGCGATTGGGATGTTGGCATTGCAATGGACACTATTGAATTAGCGCCTAAACTTGATACTGTTGTTCTTATTTCAGGAGATGGTGATTTTGTCCCATTAGTTGAGCACTTAAAACGCGCAATGGGTTGCAGAGTTGAAGTTATGGCTTTTGGAAAAAGTTCAAGTTCTAAATTAATAGAAGCTGCAGACTCTTTCACTGATTTAGATCAAAATTTAAATAAGTTTTTAATGAAGCGCATCACCAGAACAAAAGTTAAGGATGATAATAATGGTTGAACAAGTCACAAGTGCAGATTTTGAGCAAAAAGTATTAAAAAACAAGCTGCCAGTTATTGTTGATTTTTCAGCAGAGTGGTGTTCACCATGCCGTATGCTTGGCCCTATTTTTGAAAAAGTAAGCGAGTTTTTTAAAGGAAAGGTTGTTTTTCTTAAATTAAATGTTGATAAAAATTCAGATGTTGCCCAAAAGTACAATGTTATGGGCATTCCTTGCATGATCTTATTTAATAATGGCAAAGAAGTTGATCGTTTTGTTGGTGCAATGAGTGAAGATGTGCTGAAGCAAAAAATAAAGGCTTTACTCTAAAAATGCAGTAATCTTGTTATTCCTAACATAACAAGCAAGCCTAAAATAAATATTAATACATGCCACATATTTCTTGTTAAACTAAATTCGTCATGCAGTTCAGGCAAAAGATCTGCTAAGGCTAGGTAAATAAAATTTCCTGCTGCTATAGGCAAAAGCATTTGCGTAAGACCTGTTATGTTTGTTGTAAAAAAGAATGTCAATACTGCACCCATCATAGCGGTAAGCGCTGAATAAAAATTATACAAAACTGCTTTTTTTCTAGTGAATCCTCCATAAACTAGAACTCCAAAATCACCTATTTCTTGAGGAATTTCATGAAAAACAACTGCTAATGAAGTTATTAATCCTAACTTAAAATCTGCTAGAAACCCTACTGCAATAATCATTCCATCAATAAAGTTATGTATTCCATCACCCATAAGATTAAGGTATGCAAATGGCTTTATTCTCCTAATCTCTTTTTTATGCGTATGCCTATGATGGTAATGATGAAAATGAAGCAAGTAGCATAATCTTTCAATCAAAAAGAAAAGAACCACCCCAAAAACAACTAAATTAAGAATAGTTTCATTTGAAAAATAAGAGGTTTCAAGAGCTTCTGGAAGTATATCAAAAAAAACTGCGCCAATTAATGCTCCTGCTGCAAAACTAACTAAAAAAGGAATTAATTTTTTAAGAAATCTCATTTTAAAAAAAAGTGTTAAAATTCCGATAAAAGAAATTAAGCTTACAAGAAAAACTGACCCTATAATCCATAATAGCATTTATGCACCTCTTAAATAGGTATTGTGATAGTTGGTTTTATATACTTTTCTGGCATAAAATACTGTTATGCATCTTGTAATAAATTTTAAAACATATAAAGAAGCTTCAGGAGAAAAAGCAATTAATCTGGCAAAAAAATTAGAAAATATAAAAAGCAAGCACACAATAATACTTTGTCCTCAACAAATAGATATTGCATTATTAGCTAAAAATACTACTTTGCCTATATTTGTTCAGCATGCTGATTTTGTTGAGAAAGGACAAACCACTGGCTGGATTCCAACAGAATCAGTTAAAAAAGCAGGCGCTCAAGGAACATTACTCAACCATAGCGAGCACAAACTTTCTTTTAATCAATTAAAAAAAACAGTTGAAATAGCAAGATCTTTTAGATTAAAAATTATTATTTGCGCAGCAACACCAGATGAAGCAAAAAATATTGCGTTACTAAAGCCTGATTTTATTGCAATTGAACCTCCTGAACTAATTGGAGGAAATATTTCTGTAAGCACTGCAAAACCAGAATTAATTACTGACACACTTAAACAAGTAAAAAATATTCCAGTTTTATGCGGTGCAGGCATTAAAAAAAAATCAGATGTTGCAAAAGCAGTTAAACTTGGAGTTCAAGGGGTTCTTGTTGCCAGCAGTGTTGTTCTTGCCAAAAATCCTAAAAATGTTGCTGAAGAATTATTGAAAGGTTTTAAATGAAACACGAAGCATTATTCTCAATAATTGTTGTACTTTCATTTTTCGGAATAATTCTCACAAGCTATTTATTATATGTTCATTACAGTAAATCAAGCACTACATTATGTTTGACAGCAACTGCTGAAGAAAACTCTTGCGATATTGTAAATAAAGGTCCTTTCTCTGAAATTGAAGGAATTCCTATTGCAGGAATAGGGCTTATAGGTTATATTGCTTTTTTCTTAATTGGCTTAAATGTATTATTTCAAAATAAGTTACAAAATACTTGGCTTGATGCTCATGCAAAAAAAGCAAGTAATTATGTTTTATTAATGTCTTTATTTGCTTTTGGATTTACATTGTACCTAAATTATTTACAAATATTTGTGATTGAATATATTTGTTTTTGGTGCGAAGTCTCTGCTACAATTATAGTATTACTCATTGTTACTTCAATAATGATAAAAAAAAATGCAGTGCATGAACATTGTTAAACATAAAATTTATAAATATATTCACAATTTTTAATTCAAACACAAAAAATCGGGGGTGTTTATTAAATGAGCAATGAAGATTCAAAAGATTCAATAACTATTTCAAAAACAACCTTATGGCAACTTCTTGCAGGTGTTTTTGCATTATTATTTGTTGGAGCAATTCTAACAGATGGTTTTAAATTTGGAGATAAAGATACTGGAAAAGCAGTTGTACAACCAAGCCCTCCAACTCCAACACAACAACCAAATAGTCCTGAACCGCAACCTTCAGCACCAATAAAAGTAAATGAAGAAGGCGCTGCAGGCGTAAAAGGCAATTCTAATGCGCCAGTATTGATTGTAGAATATTCTGACTATCAATGTCCTTTTTGCGGAAGATTCTTTGATCAAACATTACCTTCAATACTAAAAGAATACGTTGATACAGGTAAAGTAAGATTAGCATACAAAGACCTTCCATTATCATTTCACCCAAATGCAGATGATGCAGCTCTTGCTGCTCGTTGTGCTGCTGATCAAGGAAAGTTCTGGGAAATGCACGATAAATTATTTGAAACACAAGATCTATGGTCTGGTCTTCCAGATGCAACATCAACACTTGTTCAGTATGCAAAAGATCTAAGTCTTGATGCTGGCAAGTTTGAGACTTGTTTGAAAAATAAAGAACACTGGTCTGAAATTCAAGCTAACATGCAAGAAGCAGAAGACATTGGCGCAACTGGAACACCTAGCTTTGTCATAAACGGGCAACTTGTTGTTGGCGCACAGCCTTACAGTGTATTCAAACAAGTTATTGATAGTGAATTGTAAAGATAAATGAAATCCAAAACCTTTTTGGTTATTGGAATTTTTTTTCTTCTTTTTTTTGGCTGGTATGTTTACATAAAATTTACTCCAGGCAAGTATGATGATTTTGCTCACTGTTTAGAATCTCAAGGTGCCTTATTTTATGGCGCTTGGTGGTGCCCCCACTGCAAAGAGCAAAAAACTATGTTTGGAAAATCAGCTAAATACCTTCCATATATTGAGTGCACTGTTGGAGGCACAAGGCAACAAAGTGAAGTTTGTGATAAAGAAAATATAAGAGCGTTTCCTACATGGATTTTTGCTGATGGTGAAAAAAAAGAAGGAGTTTTAAGTTTAACTTATTTATCTCAAAAAACCAATTGTGATATTCAAACTGGAAAAGTTTTTGCTACAGTTAAATAATTTCAACAGTTATTTGTTTAAGTTCATTATTATAGAATTTGTTTCTATTGCTTATTTGGCAATTGATATTTTCAGGAGTGTTTTCATCAAAAATACATACATTAAAAACATAAATTCCAGAATCTGCAGTTCCTACTTGCAATAATATTGGAACACTAGCATACTCTCTTTTTTTAATTGGCAATAACCTGCTTCTAATACTTGTTCCTAACCAAGATTGTATTTCTTCTTTATCAACAGGCAACATTTCTTTTCCATCAAGTGTTGTTGCACTGTTAAAATCAACTTGAACACCATATCTTGAATCTGTTCCTTTAACATTTCTAATGCCAACCCAAAATTCTAGTTTTTCACCTTCTGAAGCTTGTTGGTTTGCAAGAGGAAGAGCTATAACTGCATTTTCTTGCTTCATTAATCTGTCAATTTGGTCTAATGATTGTCTTGCAATATCTTTTGGCGCTTGGGTAAAAACAGAATATAAAAGATACATAGAGTAAGTAAATACAACAAGTGAAATTATGATTAATACAAGTGTTCCTATGGCAATTTCTATTCCTTTTTTATTCATTCTGTATTTACAATAATTAATTTTTGTAAGCTTTTTTTGTATTCGCCTGCTTGTTTTTTTCCTTTTTTAGTTACTGAATAAAATACTTGAAGTGTTAATGTTTTTTCTTCTTCAGGAATTGTTGGCTTAGGAAGCTGTAATTCAACTGTTTTTTTCTCATTTATTGATTTTAAAAGTAATTTTGGCTCTGCTATTGCAAGTTGTTGATTTTGTTCTAAAACAAGAATTTTATCAACACTTATTTGGCTTATTTCATCATCTTTTTCAAATAGCGTAAAATCAACAGATAACTTATCAGCAAAAGCATTGAAAGGATTATTGTAATTGTATATATTATGAAGCCTAAAACCAGTTCTTTTATTATCATCAAACAAACTTATTTTTTCAACATTTACATCTGATCTTATTTCTCCAACACAACTATTTTGAACACATGTGAATTGAACAAATTCTAAGGTTTTTTCACAAGGCCCGCAATCTTTTGGCGATGAGCAAGAATTTTCTCCTGATTCACAAATAAAATTTCCAACTGAATCAGGCATAGGCTTAAACTCACATCTGCTAGTCAATGTATTGCAACTTGAATCATATCCTTTTTTAGCAGGGCAAGGTTTTGGACATGCATACTCAACTTCTGGTTTTAGCAATACTAGTTTTAATTCTTTTAGTTTAAATACTAAATTATTTTGTTTTAAATCACCTTTGCTTGTTTTATAAGTATAATCTATTAGTAAGCGCAAATCACTTACTTCAATTTGTCTTGATTCAGATGAAATAATAAGCTCTTCTTCTATTGCAAAATCACTTCCAGAACTCCACAATGGCTTGTTAACATAGATTTCACTTAAGACTATTTCTTGTTTATCTTTTTTGGCTGTTAAACGCATTCTTTGAATTTTTCTATCTAGGACATCTTTTGCAACTTCATCTAATAATAATTCTACATTTAAAGAATCTCTTTTAAGATTAAAAGGATTATTAAGTTTAAAATTTGCTCTGAATAAGTCCTTGCCAATTTTTTCTGTAAGTGTCATTGCCTGGGTTTTTTGTTCAGTTTTACTAACATCGACCACGCATTTTTGTTGGTAACAGGTTTTTTCAAAATATTTTCCTACACTTCCTTGGCAAGTGCTTTGCGGGCAATCTTCAGGACATGAGCAGATATTTTCATTTGCTTCACACCAGTCATTGCCACAACCAAGAATTTTTGGTTCATAAGCACAACTTCCTTCATAACAAAATGCATCAAAACCTTCTCTTGGTTCACATTGTGCTGCTGTTTTGCACTCAGCACAAGAAGTAAGGATAAACAAAATACTAATAACTACTAGCAATAATATCCATATGTATTTCACCATCTTTTAAATAATGTTAAAAGTAGAGAAGTATAAAAAACTTACCTCATTGCTTCAAATTCTTTTACAATAATCCAAGTGAATAATAGCATAAATAATATTCCTCCTCCAACAAGAACAGCTCCTTCGATAAATGCACCTTTTAGTACACGCCATAATCCAAAAACAGCAAGCCCTACTGCAAGCCATAAGAATTTGTCAAGAACTAATTTCATAAGCTCAAATTCTTCATGTTCGCTGAGTCTTCTTTTGATTTTTTTCATTAGTTTACTTTTGTATTGTGTTATTTTGTCGTGAGACTGAATGAAATGAAGTCTCACATGAATGCTTTCTACCAGATCTTTCGCAAAGATCTGCGCGGAGTCTTCTTTTGATTTTTTTCATTAGTTTACTTTTATATTGTTTTTATCCTGTTATTTCAACTGTAAATGATCTGGTCTTCCAAGAATCTTCAGTAAATGATGCGCCATCACAATCTGCATTATTTTCTGCTTTATAAACCCTTAATTCCATTTCATAAAGTCCTGTTTGAGCTTTTTCAACACTCATAGTTGCTTCAGAAACCTTTTTCTGCCCTTTTCTTATAGATTGTGTTGGCAATAATTGTGAATACCAGTTTTCTGCTGGCAAATCTCCTTCTGAAGATAGCCCGCCTACCAATGCATTTGTTTCTTCATCTTCAGTACATCGCCCATTAGGATCATAAGAACGTACGCAGTAAATTGCTAATCTATAACAAACAGGCGCTGTTGGATCATCTTCATTAGTTGCAGTGTTTTTAATTCCTAAAGCAAACCATTTTGGAGAACCTACACTTATTCCTTTAATGCTTCTAACTTCTCCGCCTTCTTGGCCTCTGAAATTTAAGAGTTCTCCGCTTTTTTCTATTTCATCAAGCACACGTTCTCTTTGCTGTTGTGCAATATCTGGAATTTGTATTCCAGTAAAATATTTGTAAACAAAGCCAAGAATTAACCCTAGAATAGTAATAGCAATAATAAGTACAACTACTCCTGTAATAGACAGCTCAATTGCTGCTTTTTTATTCATCTTTACCTCTTTTTATTATATGAACGTGTTTAAGAAATTGATGTTTATAAACTTTTGGTCTTGAATCAGTCAATATTAATTTAGGTTCTTTTCAGTAATTCTGTAATGCTACTGAGTATTTTGTCATGGAATCTATCTGTGATTTTACATAGTTTTTTCTTTATTATCTTTTCATGAATAGTAAATAACCTGTGAGGTTTTATCCAACTTTCAAAAGGTAAATCACCTTGTTCAAAAGAACTATTATTTATTATAATGCCATCATGATGGTTATTACTAGTTATCAAACAACATATTCTATCTTGAGTTTTATTGATGGCATTGTTTGAAATGATTAAAGCAGGTCTTTGTTTAGCACCGCTGAGATCTGAGTATGGAAAAGGAATAAGCACAATGTCTTTCTGTTCAAACATAATTCCACCTTTCATCTGCTTTATTATCCCAGTCTTTTTTAAGCACTTCTTCAGAAGCAAGCATGGTAAGTATTGACTCTTGATCAGGTCGCTTCTCAAGAGATTCTAGTTCATCAAGTCTTTTTTTAATACTTTTACGTATAAATTCACTCCATTTTATTTCAGAATGTTTACGCATTCCATTATATACTGAATCTTTTATAGACAATGTTACATTTGTCATAATATGATATAAGTGAGCTCACTTATTTAAATGTTTTGTGGTGTGCACTAGTTTAGGGATTTGAAAAAGACAAAAGTAGCACATAAAATAGTTTGTCTTTTTCAATCTAGTTGAGGCTAAATTATAATGCTTTATTTATGTCCTCAACTAGATAACAGAAAATTCTAATTTGAATGTTATTCTCCTAAAAAGACCTGCGAAGGATCTACATTCTGCCAATAAAGTTGAGGTGTTTCATTAGCCCAAGGAAGTATGCAATCAGTTTCAATATTTTCATCATCCTTTTTTGCTGCATAGTCAAAAGCTTCTTCAAGAGAAATTTTTCCATCACAATTATTGTCTGCACTTACCTGTTGATTATTCTTATCCACACCAGTCAAAGCTGCAAAAAAATGGCTACTAAAAAAACTGCCAATTTCTTTGCTAGCACATTGAAAACTAACTTTATCAGCTCTTGAAGAAGAAACACCTATAAAATTTCCAGAACCAACAGATTCAGCTAAGCCTCCTGAATAACATGTTGTAAATATGCAAACACCATAATTCAAGTTAAGATCTTTAAACATTTCTTTTAATTTATTTTCATAGACTATTCCGTCGCTTAATTTAAAACAGCTCTCACCAAAAGGCAATGGTGAATAAGCCTTACTGCCGTGATTTGTTACATAAAAAAAGAAGACATCTTTATCAGTCATATTTTGTTTGAGTTCATCTAAAACATCAACTAAATTTTTTTTAGTTGCTGGCTTATCAACAAAACTTCTTTCACCTTCATTCTTCTTATCAATATCATCGTCTAAAACATAGATATTGCTAGGAGTAAATCCTAATCTTAACAAAGAGTCATATGCAGATTTCAATTCAGTAAAAAATTGTGATTCACTGCCAGCATTAACTAAAATAGAATATTTTTTTCCTAGTTTTTGTTCAACTTTTTTAACTGCAGGAGCAGTTTGTTTTTTATTAGAAACAGCAGTAGTGCAATCGCAAGCATTAAAACAAAACAGTCCACTTATAAATATCGCAGAATAAAATAGTGCGTTAATAGTTTTATCTGTATTCTTCATATTTCCATTCCTGCTTTTTGATAATACATGTCATCTAGTATTTCTGCTTCTGTTTTTTCATCTTCACTAACATCAGTTATTCCTTTTGCTTTTGCAGTGTTTTTAGCTAAACGGTGTGCTTTGTGCAATGGTTCTGGCAGTTTGTGTGGTTGAATAACTATTTTTTTAATGATTTCTGCTGCTGTTTCTGCACTTATTTTTGTTCCTGGAGAAACATATAAAGGATTTGCATATTCTTTTGTTTTAACAGCAATGCCTACACATTGATTATCTAAAATTATTTTTCCTTCTTTTTCTTCACCAACTAAAAGGCTCTTTGCAACCCCTATTGATGGTTTTTCCAGTTCAACACCTAAAAAAGTAGCTAATCCGCAAGATAATGGATGCGCAATTCCATGACCATTGACCATTATTATATCTGGTTCTTCTTCTAGTTCATAGTATAATTGTAATAAAACAGGGCCTTCTCTAAAAGCCCTGTACCCTGGAATATAATTCATTGGAAGATCTGCTACTATTGTTTTTCTTTCCAAAACTTTTAATGTTTTTGCATCTAATACAACACTAGCTCCAACTATTTTATTGTCAAAAAAAGCAACATCAAAACCAGCTATTTTTTTAATCTCATCTTTATTAAAATCATCTTCTAATTTTACTTCTTGAGCTACTGCCCTCATAATTGAACGCAGTTTTCTAGTATCAACATTCATAACACAAATCCTCAATCGACCTTTTTACACAGAATAATATGTATAGGTTATTTATAAATGTTTCTGTATTCTTATCACTCTTCAGTGACTACGTATTTGAAACGTGAGATACTTGCACTGTGGCGGCAATATTCGCGCCTTGCAGGAAATACTTGGTCACAGCAGTCTGCTCACGACAGACATCTACCTGAACTATTCAGGGCAACGAGTCATTGAGGACTTCCAACGTGTGTTTCTTTTTTCTTTGTTTTTTTGTGTTTATGATCTTATTTTCTTTTCTTCATCTGCTACTACCAGCATTGTCTTTATTACTACATCAGGGTTTACTGAAATACTATCTATGCCACAATGCACCAAAAATTGTGCAAATTCAGGATAGTCGCTAGGAGCTTGACCGCAAATTCCTATCTTTTTTTTATGCTTTCTTGCTACTTCAATTACGTGCCTAACCATCCATTTAACTGCAGGATTTCTTTCGTCAAATAAATGTGAAACTAATGCACTGTCTCTATCAACTCCAAGAGTCATTTGTGTTAAGTCATTGCTTCCAATACTGAACCCATCAAATAGTTTACAAAATTCTTCTGCAAGTATAACATTGCTTGGAATTTCGCACATTACATAAACTTCAAGACTGTTTTTTCCTTGTTTTAAACCATTTTCAGACATTGCTTGCAGAACCTTTTTTCCTTCTTCAACTGTTCTGCACATTGGAATCATTATTTTAATATTAGTAAGTCCAAATTCATCTCTTGCTTTTTTCAAAGCTTTACATTCAAGTTCAAATCCTTCTCTATAATTAGTATAATATCTTGATGCTCCCCGCCAGCCAAGCATAGGGTTTTCTTCTTTAGGCTCAAATGATTTGCCGCCGATAAGGTTTGCATATTCATTGCTTTTGAAATCAGACAGCCTCACAATAACGTCATTAGGATAAAAAGCAGCTGCAATCATTCCAATACCCATTGCAAGTTTATCTACAAAAAATGCTTTCTTATTTTCATAGCCAGCTGTAAGAGAATTGATTTGTTGTTTTACTGCACTATCTTTTAATTGTTTGTAATAAATCAAAGCCATTGGGTGTATTTTTATGTATTCATTTATTATAAATTCTTCACGCGCTAAACCAACACCTTGCACAGGAAGAAATGATTTTTCAAATGCTTCATCAGGATTGCCTAGATTAATCATTATTTTTGTTTTTGTTTTAGGCAATTCTATTAAATGAGTTTTGTTAACAGCATAGTTTAGCAAGCCATTATAAACAACACCTTGCTCTCCTTCAGCACAACTAACAGTTATTTTTTGCCCCTGCTTTATTTTTTCAGTTGCACTATTTGTTCCTACAATGCAAGGAATGCCAAGTTCTCTTGACACTATGGCCGCATGGCTTGAACGTCCTCCTTTATTTGTAATAATTGCAGCTGCCTGCTTCATTATTACAACCCAATCAGGATCAGTCATTTCTGTAACAAGCACTTGTCCTGGTTTGAATTTTTCTATGTCCGTTACATGCTTGATGACATTAGCCACGCCTCTGCCTATTTTATTTCCAACTGAATTTCCTGTTACTATTATTCTTCCTTTTTGTTTTAACACATATTCTTCAAAAACTGTAATATCTTTTCTGCTCTGCACAGTCTCAGGCCTTGCTTGAACAATAAATAACTGGTTAAGTTCTCCATCTTTAGCCCACTCAATATCCATGGGTGAATAGCTTCCTTTTTTCTTTGAATAATGATCTTCAATCATAACACCCCATTTTGTAAGTGTTAAAACTTCTTCATCTGTTAAGCAGAACTTTTTTTGTTCATCAACAGAAACTGCAACATTTTTTGTAAAAGCGCTTGTTCCTCCAAAACTGTAAACCATTCTTACACTTTTACTGCCTAATTTTTTTGATATTATTGGTTTGTACCCATTTTTTAGTGTTGGTTTGAAAACATACCATTCATCTGGATTAACTGCTCCTTGAACAACATTTTCCCCAAGACCATAACTTCCATTTATTAGTACTGCATTTCTAAATCCTGTTTCTGTATCAATCGTAAACATTACACCTGCAGATGCCATATCAGATCTTACCATTTTTTGCACGCCAATACTCAAGTAAACATTTTCATGCAAAAAACCATGTTCTTCTCTATAAACAATTGCTCTATCTGTAAATAAAGAAGCAAAGCACCGCTTGCAAGCATCTAGTAAATCATGATCTCCTTTTATGTTAAGAAAAGTTTCTTGCTGCCCGGCAAAACTAGCTTCTGGAATATCCTCTAATGTTGCAGAACTTCTTACAGCTACATCTGTTTCTTTAGACTTATAGCATTTACTTAATTCTTCATATGCTAGAACAATTTCTTTTTTTAGTTCTAGAGGAAATTCTGCATGAAGAATTAATTCTCTTGCTTTTTTACCTCTTTCAACAACATTTTTCACATCTCTTATGTTTAATCCACTAAGCGCTTTTTTTATTTTTTCAACTAAATAATTTTTTTCTAGAAATATCTTATAAGCATATGCTGTTACAGCAAAACCATTAGGAATTCTAATGCCTTTTTTAGAAAGATTTTGATACATCTCGCCAAGAGACGCATTTTTTCCACCAACTAAAGGAACATCCTCTATTCCTAATTCTTTAAACCATAATATAAACTGATGATCTTTTCTCACTAATACACCCCTTTTAATGACTTTAATAGCATAAGGGGTTTATTAAGTTTACCTCAACTTTTGCTAAAGTATATAAAACCAAAAGTATAGGTATCATAAAATATTTAAATTAATCATTTCTTCTAAAAACTATTAAATTATTTATACATGGACAAAGAACAGCTTGTTGATTATTGGAAAAAGAGCGGAACAATAACTAATAAAGAAGTTTTAAATGCATTTCTGTCTGTTAAAAGAGAAAATTTTGTACTAGAAGAATATGCAGAAGATGTTTATGAAGATGTGCCTTTGCTTATTCATGAAGCCCAAACAATTTCTCAACCAACAACTGTTGCCATCATGCTTCAAGCACTTGAAGTAAAAAAAGGAATGAAAATATTAGAAATAGGAACTGGCAGTGGTTATAATGCTGCGCTTCTCGGAAAACTAGCGGGGAGTAAAGGCAGTGTTATAACAATTGAAATTCATGAATCACTTGTTGAGTTTGCCAAAGAAAATCTAAAAAAAGAAAAAATAACTAATGTTTGTGTTATTAAATCAGATGGCAGTGAAGGTTATTCTGAAGAATCACCTTATGATAGAATTATTTGCACTGCAGCTGCTCCAAAAATACCTGAAGCATTAATTAAGCAATTAAAAGTTGAAGGCATTCTTATTATTCCAGTAGGCCCTTTGTCTGGCCAGCACATGCTTAAATTAACAAAAACAAAAAAAGGCTTGGAGCAGGAAGAGATTGGTGATTTTATTTTTGTCCCTTTAACTGGAAAGTTTGGATTTGATTAATTCGTCAATGCAAATTCAGGAACCAAATACTCCATTTCCAGATGTGTGAGAATTTCCCTTGTAACAGAGTCTTTAATTAAAGTAGCAATCAGAATATTAGTATCTAATACGAGTTTCATCCAAAGTATCTCTTGTGCAGTCCTGATTTAATTTTGCGGCCGATTTCTTCAGCATCTTTTTTTGTAAGTTTGCTTTCAGACACGAGCTTTTCCATAAGTTCAAGCTTTCGAGCGTGTTCCCACATTGCTCTCCTAGCTATCTCACTCCATTTTATTTCAACGTGTTGCTTCATAATTTCATGCAATTCTTCTGGAACTGCTAATGTCATGTTTACCATTCTGATACCTCCAATACATTTTAAGTAGAATAAGTAGAATTACTTAATAAAGCTTTCGCAAGGTTGTCCTAGAAGCTGTCATTGGAGTGCACCCTTTTCGAATTGAGCGATAAGCTAGAGGCATTCGAGCGATTACTTTTCTATGATACGTTTTACTTCTTCAAAATAATTCTTACGATTTCCAACGCTTACAACAGGTAATTTATGCTTTTTTGCTTCTCTTTTTATGTAATTGTTAAATGCTATAACCCATTCAACTTCTTTTTCCTTTACCTTGTTAGGATATTTACTTGGTTCATCCCATAATCCTCTTGTAAAAATCGTTTTTCTAATTCTAGTAATATCTTCATCTACAAGAAAAACTGCTTTTATGTTCTTATTCTTTTTCACTAGACTCAGAATAAACTTAGGTAAAATTGCAACTCCCTCTACAATAAATGATTGCCAAACATAATCTGTTTCAACAAGAGCTTTAACTCCTTTCCAAACATCTTCACTTTCTTTGTTCTGATGTTTTACAATCTCTTCAGCAGTATTATGAGTTAAGAATTCAACTGCCATTTCAGGTTTGGCTTCAGCATGTTGAAATAATGCGGAATAATCTTCTTTCCTAACTAATTCTCTCATTTGCTCTCTAATTGTATCAGTAGAAATCCAAGGCAATCTAAGTCGTTCTGCAAGTCTTCTTGCAGTCCAGCTTTTACCAGCAGTTGGAGAACCTCCAATTAAAATTATTCTTCCCATAACACACTTTCTCTGGCAATGCATTTATTTTCTAAGCAGATTGATTCATACTTTTCTTTGTCAGGCAAAGGACATGATTTAATAGAAACAATGTTGTAAAGCCATTTTGTATACTTAACTTTTCTTAACCAAGCACTTTCATAATCTCTGCTTATTGATAATATTTCAGGACAGGCATCTGCACTTTCAACAACAGCACAATCAGCATCAACACTGCAATAGCTCGCATCGTCAACATTAAGAAATAAAGAATAAGTTACAAAGCCAACATAACCAATAAATCCAAGCAGCAACAATCCAAATAATGTTAAGAAGGTATTCATAACATTATTTTCTGCTTACTAATATTAATATGTTTTGTTCACAACAAATCATGCGCATTAATTGTATTTAAGTAAGGTTCTAATAATTCTTCATGTTTAGCAAGTATTAATAGTTTTTCTTGTTTGCATTCTTGTTCTGTTACTCTGGCGAATTTGTCAGCTTCAATTAATCCATAAGGGTAGCCTGGAAAAGAAATATCCTTTGCATGATGCACGAGAACACTTAATAATTCTTCACTTAATTTATTGCAGTCAATTCTGAAAACATATTTTGAGTGCTTGTTTAGCTTTACAAAATTAGTTATTGTATTTGTTTTATAAACCCAAATTGGAAGTTTTGTAATTTTCTGAAGCGCAACAGTGCATGGAGTTCCTGTATTTGTTGTTAATGTACATGTTTTTGCAAGCCCTGCAATAACTGTGTTTTTTTCTTCAGCAAATTTGTATAATAAATCAAAAATATTTTTTTCAAAATCTTGTTCAGAAATCAAGTCACCATCACGTATTACAATTCCTCTGCTTAAATAAGCGTGCATTGCTTCAATTTCTAATTGTTTTCTTAACTTTAATGCAATTGCTTGAGGACTGCATGATTCTTCAGGAAAAAATCTTTCTTGATTTAATTCCAGAATTTTTATATTAAAGCCTTTATTTTTTGTTATTAGTACTGTAAAAGTTCTTAAATTTCTATTTAATCTTTTAACTCCTTCATAATTTATAGCTGCTATTTTTATTTTTTGTACAGTAAAGTTTGCAGCTCCAATTATTTCTCCATTTCCACCGTCAATAAAAGTGGTTGGTGGCTGGCAGCCAGTGGGTTGCAGTAAACCAAAATTATTTTTATCTAATTTTACATTTTGAAGTATTTCAGATCCTAAATCATTTGAATTTATTGATTTAATTATGTCTTGATAGTTATTCATACTGATCTTTTCCATCTTCATATCCACAGTCTAAACAAATTAAGAATATTTGCCCACAGTCTTCAGCCAAATCCACATGACCTGACCTGCACCTAGGACACTTATGTTTTGCATTATTTTCAGCTTCATGAACCATTATAGTTTTTTATTAATTTAAACTTGCCTTTTAAATATTTGTCATTTTTGCAGTGTTTAAAAACTTCCAAAGGAGTGCATTGAGCACGTTTAATCAGCGCATATAGCCTCTTATTTTTTTCAAAAACTTTTTTATGCGAAGCTTTAAATTTTTTAACGTGCTCAGGCAAGTTTAGAGGAGGCCCTTGCAGAATTTTCTCTGCAGACAGTTTTTTCTTTTTTAATTTATACCAGAAAACTGCATTTTTTTCTTTATCCCAATGCCAATTTGAATCAAGAATTTTAAAATCAGTTAAGTTTTTTTCAAAGAATTCAAATGCTTTTAATAATTTTGTTCCAACAGGATCCTCTTTACCTTCAACAGGAATTGCTTGAAGCACTAAAATATTTTTTTGCTTTTTTAATTCTTTGGCTGAAATTTTTTTCTCAATAAAAAAATCTTTTGAAGGTTTTTTAAGAAATTTTTTTGCAGCGCTGATAAACTGGCCATATTTTTCTTGAGATATTGCTGCTGCAGCATTGCGATCTGGCTGTAAAGGATCAACAACAATCAAAGGCCCTTCTATTTTTGATTTGTTAAGTATAAGCTCTGCTTGTTTTGTTTTATACACTTTATTTGGATCAATTGTGGTTTTTGGCTTCCATTTTGTAGCTTGTTTCAAAAGATTAAGAAACCCTTTGTAATAAATTGTAAGTATATCTACAACATGTCCTGAAAAACCTCTTATGTAGCTTTCTGCACCATACAAGCTTTGTGCTTTCATAAATTTCTTAGTTAAACGAATATCATCTTTGAATTTTCTTCCTTTTTTATTAACCCATCTAACGTGCAGAGGTGAAAAATCAGTTACGTTGTGGGCATCTGCTGGTTTTTTAATGTCAAGAACTGGAACAATTTCAAAATAAAAAGTGTTTTTAATTAAAAAATAATCTCTACTGCCGTGAACACGAATTGGCTTCCAAGGTTTAAGAACAGATTCTAAAATATTGCTTAAAGATTCATGAGCTAATGCTAGAGAGAACTTAACAAAAATATCTACATCATAATCTCCTTCAAGCCAGGTATTTTTAGCATAACTACCCCCAAAAACTGCTGTTGCTTTAACACCTGCACTTTTCAAAGCTTGATTTAGTTGATCTAAGAACTTATTTGCTTCAGGAATAATAGGTGATTTTGGAGTTATTTCTTTTACAACATCTTTTAGTAATAATTTAACATTCATCAATGGTTTTTAGATGCAGGAGATTAAAAATGTTTACCTAATTCTAGTTGAGGACATAAATAAAGCATTATAATTTAGCCTCAACTATAATGCCAGACATAAATAATTATACAAATTGTTATGCCTGGCAAATATACTAAATGACAATTTTGTATAAATAATTATGTCATTTACTATAGATTGAAAAAGACAAACTATTTTATGTGCTACTTTTGTCTTTTTCTATTCACACAGTTATAACAATCTTATTTTTACTTTCAGGAGTTATAGTTACTTCTTTTCCTTTCTTTAAATTGATAAATTCTATAAGCTTTTTAGGCAGACGAATATCTAATGTTTTTCCAGCTTGTCCTACTTTTGTACGCGCTTGTAAACCCCACAATCCTTTTTGTTTTGCAAGTTCAGTTATCTTTTTAGACGTTTCTTCGCTAAAGAAAGATTCTTTGCATTTTTCACAAACTCGCGCAGGAAACTTTCCTATAAATACACCATAAAGCGAATACTCTACAAATTTCTTTACTAACTTTGTTCTGCATTCCCAACACAAATCTTCATCTTTCATAGTTTCACCGCCATTATTTATTCATGAATACTGTTTTTATTCTATAAATATCTGCTTTCTTTTTATATGCCACACTGAAATAGGTATATGCTGCAAGATAGCCTTCTGTTTGTCTTGAAATTGCTCCTCGGGTTATTGCCAACTTAATCTGTTCTTCGTTTATTCCTTCCAAATCCATTTTTTCTTTAGCATGCATGCTAATTTGTAGTTTCATTTATATAATCAGTAATTACTGGTAATAACTAATATATAAACTTAATTATACTGCTAGTTGTGTAGAGACTGACTGCCCGCATTAACATTAGTTACAGTTTTTAGTTCTTTAAAGTCTGCCTGCACAAATGTTTGCAGCAAAATTAATATACTTTTATATACAGACTACTTACATGAAGAGTATCTTCCTTGATACAAGCTTTTTAGTTCATTGCGCTGAATGGAAATTAGATTTTATCAGTGAAGTTGAAAGATTAATCTACGATAAATACCAGTTTATTATTGTTTCTCCTGTTTATGATGAGCTGGCATTATTAGAGCACAGTAGAGGAAGAACAAAATTTCATGCAAAGCTTGCTCATGCAATTCTAAAAACACTCACTTTACAAATCATTAAATCAAACAAAAAAAGCGCAGATGAAGCAATCATAGAAAGTGCGGAAAAAAATGATCTTGTTGCCACTCATGATGCTGAGCTTAAAAGAAAGTTAAAAAAAAAAGGTGTTGAGTGTTTAGTTATTAGGCAAAAGAAGTATTTGATCATAATTTAGAAAGAAAAATTCATTATATAACAAACGCACTATATTTTCGTAATTTTTGTGTTTGTTATATTCGCTGAACTTAACTATTTTTATACAATTATTAAGTTCGGAGTCTATAGCTATCTTATAATTTTATACTTTGCCCTGTTTTTTTCAACCCACATTATTGCAGCAACACCAGCATGAACTCTTCCATCATTTAATGTCCAAGGAATTGCTGTTGCTGCATTCAAATATAATTCTCCGCTCCAATTATTTTCAAGAATTGTTTTTTCTGAAAGAGTTACTGCTTTTGCGCCTGCTTCATGAATATGCCCAAATATTCCAAAAAAGATTTTTTCAGTATTAATAAGCTGTGCTAATTCTTCGCTTCCCACATTTCCTGCGCCATATGCAATATCAATAGCATTTTCAGTTTTTCCTTTAGGGGGCGAGTGTGAAACAAGCACTATTGGATCTTTTGCTTTTTTAATTAAAGGTTTTAATATGCCTATATCTTTTTGAGAAAACACAAATCCATTTGCTACTGTTCTCCAGTTTTCAAAATATCCTGGAACAAATGCAACATCTGCATCATCGCCATCAAAATAACGAAAGGTTGTTCCATCAATCACATTATTTTTGTTTACTCTTGTTAAAGCAGAGAAATATGCTTCTTTTGGATCATGATTTCCAGGAATAACAAAAACAGGAAGACCAGCATCTGCCGCTAAACTAATCAATTGGTAAATTTGTTCTTCATCACTCAACATTTCAGGTGTTTTTCTAAAATGTTCAGCTATATCTCCTGTAAAAATTATGTATTCTACATTTTGTTTTCTAAATTCATCGAGAAATTTTTGAACTCTGTTAATATTTCCATGAGCATCGCTAATTACTCCAAAAACAGCCACATTATTAATATCAGGAGTTTTTTGAGCAAAAACAGCTCCATTTTCTTTATATCTCTGATCATTTATTATTCGTTCTTTCAAAGAAAAACAACTAGATAAAATAATAAGAGCAATAATCAAATACCACCAATTTTTCTGCATATTTCTTTTCATACTGCGAAATTAAGTTTTTTAAGTTCTGAAGGTTTAAATAAATTATGTTTTTTCTCATCAATATATGAGCAAAAGTATTCCCATTAAACTAATTATAGAAGAACAAAACGCGCTTATTGGAATTTTTATTTTTTTATCAATTATTGGAATTGGACTGATAATTTTTCTTCTAGTGAAGAAAGTATTTGAATCAGATCCTTAATATAACATCAAGCTCTCTTGCGGTTTTTTTTAAATCTTCAAATGTTTGATCTAAATCTTTTTTAACATCTTCAATTAATCTTTCCAGCATATAATCACGCAGAATGTATTTTTTATGCTCTTGAAGTATTAAGCCTGATTCAAGCATTTTGTTTAAATGATGGACAACAGTTCCTCGACTTAAATTTGTGCGGTCTGCTAATTCATCGCTTGATAATGATTGATTAATTTTAGCAGCTTTTACAAATTCTACAAATAAACGAAAACAACTTTTATCTTTATCTCTCAAGTGAAATAAGCCTAAGCTGTTTCCCAGCCACTGCAGTTCTTCATTTATTGAAATGTGTTTTGGCTTAATTAATCTTATTATTGTAATTTGTTTTTTAATAATTCCCATTTTTTTAACCTAATTTTAACCTAAATAAGCCGGTGGAATTGATTCTTGTTTTATTATATTTTCAGTTTTCTTTGCAAGTTTTTTTTGTGTTCTCTCTGCCTTAAGCAGTGATTCTGATTTTTTTATTTTACCAAAGTTTGATTCATAATTTGATATAACATTTTTTAATACGTCAATTAATGCTTTTGCCTGCCAGGGTTCCATCATAACCACATTATGTATAAGTTGAAAGCTTGGTGTTTTATTTCTAGGGTCTGAACGTGGAGTTATGCATTTAAAATCAAGGCTTATTTGCAGTGGAGTAAAGTTAATTGTGGCCTCGTGTGCAAAAAATGGTTGGCCTTCTACTATGTGCATATTGATTTGTGTTTTTTCTGTCATAAAAAATAACCTCCGCTAAACTTTTGTTTGATTCATTATAGAAGTTGCAATATTTAAACTTTTCCAAAATATAAACAAAATATTTAAATATTAGTTCAGTTTACCGTTATTCTAGTTGATCTTAAATCAACTAAAGTTAAAATACGATGACTAAAAAAACAGAAGAAAAAGAAAATAAGGCATTTTCAGAAACTCCTGCAAAAGAAATGGAAAACTTAAAGCATGAGTTAAATGAAAAACAAAAGCTTGTTGAAGATTATATAGATCATTTAAAGAGATTGCAAGCTGAATTTGAAAATTATACAAAACGTATTGAAAAAGAAAGAGAAGAATTCAAAAAACACTCGACAAATACGTTGATAAAAAGGTTATTAACAACACTTGATGAATTTGAAAGTGCGCTTAATGCATGCAAAGCAATGCCTGAAGTTGTTCAGGGATTTGAGTTGGTGTATAAGAATTTCAAAAAAACACTTGAACAAGAAGGTGTGAAAGAAATTGAAGCAAAAGAAAAAAATCTCGACCCTATGCTTCATGAAGTTGTACTTCAAGAAAAAACAAGCAAACAAGCTGAAAATACTGTATTGGAAGTTTTGCAAAAAGGATACACTCTTCATGAAGCAGTATTAAGGCCCGTGAGAGTAAAAATAGCAAAATCAGAAGAAGAAGATAAAAATAACTGTGAGAAAAAAGAAAATGATTGAAGTAATTTATTGGGATCTTGGAGGAGTTTGTGTTACAGATAATGTTGCGCCAGTATTTGAAGAATATAGAATTGGTTATGGAAAGCAACAAAAAGAAGCATGGGCTAAACAAAGAGTAGGAAAAATAACTTTAAGCCAATTTTTTGATGAAGCATTAAAAGGAACTTGTCTTGAAAGTAAAATTCAAGAAATAAAGCAAAGAGCACAAGATATTATTCAAATCCAGCCTAATGGCGCAGTTCCAATTGTTAAACAACTTCATGGACAAAAAAAATACAGGCAAGGTGTTTTATCTAATCATTCAATAGAATGGGGAAACTATATTTTAGATAACTTAAGTTTAAGGCAATATTTTGATCCTTCACTAATAATTGTTTCAGAACAAGTACAAATGTCAAAGCCAGATCCATTGATATTTCATTTAGCTCATAGGCTTGCATTCACAGATCCTGATAAATTGTTATTTTTTGACAACCAAGAACAAAATGTTGAAGCAGCACGTAAATCAGGTTTAAATGCAGAGTTATTTATTGATACTGATAAAGCAGTTAATGACTTAATAAAATATGGAATCAAAATTAAAGATCATGAAGATAAATTAGGAGGTAAATAAAATGGGAAAAATCATAGGTATAGATCTTGGAACATCTAATTCAGCAGCAGCAGTATTGGAAGGAGGAAGGCCGAAAATAGTTCCTAGCGCAGAAGGCGCAAGTTTGTACGGAAAGGCATTTCCATCAATTGTAGCATTTACCAAAGATGGACAAGTTCTTGTTGGAGAGCCAGCAAAACGCCAGGCTGTTTCTAATCCAGAAGGAACTGTTATGGCTGCAAAAAGAAAAATGGGAACTAATTTTAAATACAAACTCCATGGCAAAGAATACAGTCCTCAGCAAATATCAGCGTTTATTCTTCAAAAAATAAAGCGAGATGCAGAAGCATTCTTAGGAGAAAAAGTTGACAAAGCAGTTATTACAGTACCTGCTTATTTTGATGACAATCAGCGTCAAGCAACTAAAGATGCAGGAACAATCGCTGGATTAGAAGTTGTTCGAATAATTAACGAACCAACAGCTGCAGCACTAGCATACGGGCTTGATAAATCAAGTAAAGAACAAACAATTCTTGTTTTTGATTTTGGAGGAGGAACCTTAGATGTTACAATAATGGAGTTTGGAGATGGCGTGTTTGAAGTTAAAAGCACAAGCGGAGATACAGAACTTGGCGGAACAGACATGGATAATTCAGTAATTAACTATGTTGTTAATGAGTTTAAACGTGAAACAGGTGTTGATTTAGGTGATGATGCTGTAGCAATGCAAAGAATAAGAGAAGCTGCAGAAAAAGCAAAAATAGAGTTGTCAACAGTTCTTGAAACAGACATCAATCTGCCATTTATTTCTGCAACACATCAAGGACCAAAACACTTAGTTATGAAATTAACAAGAGCAAAACTTGAAGAATTAGTTGATCCTATTGTTCAACGTTGTAAGAAAAGCATAGATACTGCACTAAAAGATGCAAGTCTTGCTAAAGGCCAAAATTTAAAAGTTATTCTTGTTGGAGGGCCAACACGCATGCCAATTGTCCAAAAATATGTTGGACAATGGGCTGGCAAAGCTGAAAGAGGTGTTGATCCTATGGAATGTGTTGCTGCAGGAGCAGGCATTCAAGGGGGAGTTCTTTCAGGAGATGTAAAAGATATTCTTCTCTTAGACGTCACTCCATTAAGTTTAGGAATTGAAACTCTCGGAGGAGTATTTACTAAACTTATTGAGAAAAATACAACTATTCCAACTAAAAAATCACAGATCTTTAGTACAGCAGCAGATAATCAAACAGCTGTAACTATCAGAGTATTTCAAGGAGAAAGACCTATGGCTGAACATAATAAATTACTAAGCCAGTTTGATCTAGTTGGCATTCCAGCAGCTCCCAGAGGAGTGCCTCAAATTGAAGTTGCATTTGACATTGATGCAAATGGTATTTTGAATGTTTCGGCAAAGGATAAAGGAACTGGAAAAGAGCAAAGCATCAAAATTACATCACCACATAAGTTAAGTGAAGAAGAAATTGAAAAAATGAAAAAACAAGCAGAAGAATTTTCTGAAGAAGATAAAAAGCGTAAAGAAGAAGTTGAAACTGTCAATCAAGCAGATACGCTGGTTTACACAACAGAAAAAACTCTCAAAGATATGGAAGGCAAAGTTAACCAGAAGGATATTGATGAAATTAAAGCAAAAAGCGAAGACTTGAAGAAACTCTTAAAAGAAGAAAAGAAAAATGTGGAAGCTATAAAGAAAAAAATGGAAGAATTAATACAAATAGCCCAAAAAGCTGCAACTGAACTTTATCAAAAAGCAGCAGCTGAACAGCCTAAAACAGAACAAAACAGCCAAAAAAATGAAGATGTTGTAGATGCTGAAGTTGTTGATGAGAAAAAGAAAAAGTAAACTACACTGCCACAACATTAATAAATGAGAAAGCATTACAATATCAATAATACATGGAAAATACCATTTTTTATTGGGCTTTAGGAATATTAATTGCATCTTACATAATTCAAAAATATTTATTATCTAGAAAAAATACAAGCTCCTTGTACGAAAAAGAACTCAATGACATCCTCACTAAAGACGAGTACAAAGTCAAAGGACGTTTTGAAGAATAAACTAATAATTTTAGATCTTGATCAGACATTGATTGATCTTGTTGAATTTCATGATGCAGCTTTTTCAAGAGCATTTTTTGATGTATTTGGAGTAAAAACAACTTTTAAAAAAATAAGCTTTACAGGCAAAACATATCATCAAATAACTGAAGAATTATGCAAGCTTGAAAATATTGATAAAGAAACTGCTGAAAAAGGAATAGTGAAAGTAATTCAAAATTTCAAGCAATATTTTCCTGAAATTTTAAAAGAAAAAAAAACAGTTACTCCATTGCCAGGCGCAAAAGAATTGTTAAAAGCACTTAAAAATTATAATTTAGTCCTTACAACAGCTTCGCCATCTGAAGCAGTGCAACCAGTTCTTGAAAAAGCAAAACTCACTTATTTTCCAACAATTCTTACTGGAGATAATGCAAATACTAAAGTTGAATTAGTTAAGTTAGCAAAAAAAATAGCAGATCCAAAAAACAAACTTGAAACATTTATAATCGGCGATTCTATAGAAGACATAAAAGCAGCAAAAATTATCGGTGCAAAAACTATAGGAATAACAACAGGAATTCATTCTGAAAAAGAATTAAAGGAAGCTGGAGCAGACCATGTATTTCCAAATTTACTTTGTGAAGAAATTCTCAAAATAATAGGTGAATAATCATGAGCAAAGATTATTATGCAATTTTAGGCATTGAAAAAAATGCATCTCAAGAAGAAGTTAAAAAAGCATATAAAAAATTAGCAAAAAAATATCATCCTGACTTAAATAAAGATCCTGATGCAACAGAAAAATTTAAAGAAATCAATGAAGCTGCTGCAGTTCTTGCAGATCCTGAAAAAAGATCGCATTATGACCAGTATGGAACTGCAGATTTCAGCCATGGCGCAGAAGGATTTGATTTTAGAGATTTTGCTTCTGGCGCAGGATTTGATTTTGATGATATTTTCGACCAGTTCTTTTCAGGCTTTGGATTTGGACCTTCCAAAGGATCGCGCCATCGTGGAAGTGATTTAATGACTGAAGTAACCATTACTCTTGAAGAAGCAGCAAAAGGTGTGAAAAAAGAAATTAATATTCATACACATGTTATTTGCAAAGAATGCAATGGAGCAGGAGGGCATGGTGTTGAAAATTGTCAAGTTTGCAAAGGTTCAGGAAATATAAAACATGTCAGACGCACACCATTTGGTGTTTTTTCAACAACAACATCATGCACAGAATGCCAAGGAATTGGAGAATCTTTAAGAGAAATATGTTCTTCTTGCAGAGGCAGTGGCAGAGTTCATGATAAAAAAAAGCTTGAAGTAAAAATCCCTGCAGGCATTGAAGAAGGAATGAAGCTTCGAGTTGCAAAACAAGGGGAAGCAGGTGAACGCGGCGGAACAAGCGGAGATTTATATGTTATAGTCCATGTTGAAGAACATAAATATTTTGTTAGAAAAGGAAATGAGTTATTGCTAGAATTTCCAATTAGCTTTGCTACAGCATGTTTAGGGGGAGAAGTTGAAGTTCCAACAATTGATGGATTAACAAAAATAAAAATTCCCGCAGGAACTAAAAGTGGGAGTATATTAAGAATAAAAAACAAAGGCATGCCCGACGTACAAACTGGAGAGCTCGGACATGAAAACATAACTGTTATTGTTGAAGTTCCAAAAAAACTTAGTAAAAGACAAGTGGAATTAATTAAAGAATTTGAAGAATCACTTGATAAAAAGAAAAAAAGCTGGTTTTTTTAACAATTTTTACTTCAACTCAACTTTCAAACCTTTCATCTTTATTAACAATTTTATTTGTTCTACAAAATCTGCTCTTTTAATTCCAAAATATACTTTTCCATCAAGTGTTCTTACTGCTAGGGTATTTCCAACTTCTTCTTTTTCACCGACTGTTAATATTAGCGGTATTTTTTGTAATTGAGCTTCTCTCACTTTTTTATTCATTGTTTCAGCAGAATCTTTTATCTCAACTCGTATTCCAGACTCTTTTAGTTCTTTTGCAACATCTTGAGCATAGGGTATAAATCTATCTGCAATTGTTAATATTTGAACTTGCACAGGCGTAAGCCATAATGGCAATTTTCCTGCAAAATGCTCAACTAATATTCCTGCAAATCTTTCAAGGCTTCCAAGTATTGCTCTATGAATCATTACAATTTTATGTTTTTTCCCATCAGCATCAACATATTCTGCATTAAATCTTTCAGGCAATTGAAAATCTAATTGTATTGTTGCGCATTGCCAAGTTCTTCCCAAACAATCTTTAACATGAAAATCAATTTTTGGCCCATAAAACGCACCATCACCAGGATTAAGCTTGTAATTAATTTTTGACTGGTTTAAAGCATCAATTAAAACTTGTTCTGCTTTTGCCCACAACAGTTCATCTCCCAACGCCTTTTCTGGCTTTGTACTTAACTCAACATTGTAATCAAAATCAAAAGTATCTTTATAAACAAATTTAATAAAATCAATTAAGCTGAGAATTTCCAACTGTATTTGGTCAGACGTACAAAATATATGCGCATCATCTTGACAAAGCTTTCTCACTCTAAATAAACCGCTAAGAGTTCCTCTTATTTCATTTCTGTGCAATGACCCAAAATCAGCATATCTTAAAGGCAGTTCCCTATAACTTCTAACTTTACTTGTATACATAAGCAAGTGCGAAGGACAATTCATTGGTTTCAGTGCAAACTCTTGGCCATCTGCTTCAGTTAAAAAAATGTTCTCTTTATAGTGCTGCCAATGCCCGCTTTTTTCCCACAATGCTTTATTAAATATTTGAGGAGTAAAAACCTCGCTATAACCTCTTTTAAAATATTCTTCTCGTAAAAAATTAACAAGTTCATTAATAATAACAGCGCCTTTTGGATAAAAAAAAACACTGCCAGGACTCCAATCATGAAACATAAATAATTCAAGTTCTTGGCCTATTCTGCGATGGTCTCTTTTTTTAGCTTCTTCTAAAAAATTCAAATATTCATCAAGCTGTTTTTTTGATGGAAAACTTGTTCCATAAACCCGCGTCAATTGTTTATTCTTAGAATCTCCCCTCCAAAATGCCCCTGCAAGCTTCATTAATTTTATTGCTTTCATCATACTTGTACTAGTAACATGCGGTCCCTCACACAAGTCTTCAAAATCACCTTGCCGGTATGTTGTTAACTTTTCTCCTTTTTGCAGAAAATCCTCAGCCAATTCTTTTTTGTAAGAATTGCCTGGAAATAATTTTTTAATATCTTCCAAAGAAACTAGTTTTTTCTCAAAATAAAGATCAGCTTCAATTATTTTCTGCATTTCTGATTCAATTTTTGGAAAATCTTCAGGAGTAATATTTAAATCATCAAAATCATAATAAAAGCCTTCATCAACAGGCGGCCCAATTGTATTTTTTGCATTAGAATATAATCTTTTTATTGCATGTGCAAGAACATGCGCAGACGAGTGCCTGAATGCATATTTTCCTTCTTCATCTTCAAAAGTTAAAATTTTTATTTTAGCATCCTTTTTAATAGGAGCATCAAGGCTCGTTATATCATCATCTATTTTTATGCAAAGAGCTTCTTTTGCTAATTTATGGCTTATGCTCTTAGCAATTTCTCTGCCAGTCACTCCTTTTTCAAACTCCTTCTTTGACCCATCTGGAAAAGTTAATATTACAGCCATATTAAATCTAAAATATAACATATATTAAAATGTTATTAGAATTTTGCTAATTGTCAAGAACTACCTGCTAAAGTAAATAGCGTGTAGTTCTTGATCACAATCGAAAACTGCTCGTCATTATCTACAGACTAAAGATCTGTAAAGTTATTCAAGAGCAGTTTTCTATGTCTAAAAATCATTCTTTTAATTTTTCTTTTATAACATCTTTTAGTTTTCTGACATATAATTTTGTTTGTAATTCTATTTCTTTAAAATCTCTTTTATTGATCTTCTGACCATAATACTGTATTCCGTTTCTTTTGGTTCTGATTTTTTCAAAAAAATTCCAATTAAAATCAAGCGCTGAATGATTAACACATAAGTATGCAAAAAGACATAAATGATTAAGAGAACTAATCCCATCAAATCTTAGTAAAGCATCAACAAGCTTATGCAATGCATCATAATATGAAGTATAAACATTATTCCATAAAATACTCTTATCATCTAAACCATTCATTATTTTATTACCCGCTTCAACATCCCCTTCAGCAAAATCCAATAAAGCTTTAACGCTCTCAATATCTATTTCTTCAAGATGATTTATTTGCCCTTTAACACTACATTGTTCAAAACACTCTTCAGCAGTTCTAAACTCAATCATACTAAATTTTTCACCTCGACAAAATCAATATTTCCTTTAACAAAATTCCCCCTAATAATATTTTTTATTAACCCATCACTAAATTTTTTTAAATCATTTTTACCACAACACTCAAATAATTGTATTTCTCTACCTAAAATTGATTCATACTTCCCGAGCTTAAAACCATCAGCGCTACCATAAACAAACAAATCAATATCACTATTGCTATGCCAATCAGAACGTGCAAAACTACCAAAAATAATAACTGTTTCTGCTTTAGGCAAACTCATCAAATGGTTAAGAAAACCTGTGATGTAAAAATTTTGCAGAGTATATAATCTTTTTTTGTTCTTGTAAGCAGGATTAGAAAAATCGCCAATATAATAAGGCATTCTTTTTTTTTCTTTAACTTTTTTAATTAAACTTTCACTGATAAATCTATTAAGCCATTTGTTAACCTTATCTCTACTTAAACCTGATTTTTTGACAATTTCTTCAAAATGCCAATGCTTAGAACCTTCATTAAAAAAAAGCTCTAAAACATTTTCTTCTTTACTAGGCAAACCCATAATAGTATCTTTAAAAGGGATTATTATTTATAAACTTTTCTAGTTTGTTTGTAAAAAAAAACAAAAAATAATTCATTATCACTCCTTTTAGCTATTAAGATAGATTTCACAATCACCAGTTTTATAAATTAAAAAAAGAATAATTATGTTATGAAAGCATTAGTTACTGGCGGTACTGGTTTTATTGGATCAAATCTTGTTCTTAAACTTCTAGAATACAATTATGAAATATTTGCAACAGGCGGTGATAGAGAGCAAAAGTTTAATGAAAAGGTCAACTATCTAGGCCAAAACTTTTCAAATTTAGATTTGAAAAAACTAGGAAAACTGGATTTTTTATTTCATCAAGCTGCAATAAATGAAACCACTTTATTGGATAAAGAATTAATGTTTAAAATTAATGTTGAAGAACCAAAAATATTGTTTAAAGATGCTGTTAATAATGGGTGCAATAATATTGTATACGCATCATCAACTGCAGTTTATGGCGATGTTACGCCTCCTTATGTTGAAAATATGCCTGTAAATCCGTTAAATCCTTATGGAGAATCTAAAAAATTACTTGATGATTTTGCAATGGAATTTGCAGAAGAGCATAAAAATGTTATTATTGTAGGCTTGCGTTACTGCAATGTTTATGGCCCTGGAGAAGCTCATAAAAAAAAACGTTCCAGTATGATTTATCAGCTTGCGCAACAAATGATTAAAAGCAATCCTAAAATTTTTAGATGTGGAGAGCAAAAAAGAGATTTTATTTATATAAAAGATGTAGTTAGAGCAAACCTTCTTGCAGCTAGATCTAAGGAAAGTTGTGTTGTAAATTGTGGCTATGGAAAAGCAACAAGTTTTAATAATATAATTTTAATTTTAAATGAAGTCTTAGGAATGAATAAAAAACCAGAATACATTGATAATCCTTATGAATCAATGTATCAAAACCATACTGAATGCAGTATGAGTTTAGCAAAAGAAAAACTAGGATTTGTTCCTCAATTTGATATTAGAGCTGGAATTAAGGATTATTATAATAGTGGTTTTTTAGCAAATAATAGCTGAGGAAATCTGTTATAATTGAGCGCTCAATAATCCAGAATAAATTCTCTGGTTTTGATTCATAACTATTTGTTCTAAAAAGTCATATGTTTCTTGTACTTTATAAGCACATTCAGAACAATCGGCTATTTTCAAATCCTTTTCAGTACGCCAAATTTTATCCTGATATTCTGCATCTTTTAATTTTTCTTGAAGAATTATTAGTTTCTCTTCAGATAATTCAAATATTTCAAAAATGTTATTCTTCCATTCTTTTCTACAATCTTCACTTAATAAAAAAGGTGCGAACATTTTATTTAATCTTTCCTTAACATCATTTTCAAGAAGTTTTTGAAAAGGTTTTAGTTTTTCATTATTCTCAATTTTTGCAGTTATGCCTGCAAGAATATTTAGTTGAGCTGTTCTTCTATTAAGAAGCCCCGTTTTTTCATCTACTGTAGCTCCATGATAAACATGAACATCTTTAAAAGCAAGTTCATCGCTTTTGCAATCTTCATTACTGTAAAGTTTTAAATCAGAAGTAATGCCAATAACATGATTAACCAATATTAAAGGAAGCGCCATATCTAAAACATGCTTTCCAACCATGTTAACTGAATAAATTCCTAAAACATCTCTTGGAAATATTTCTAGATCAAAAAGTTCTTTAATCAAAGCAATTGTTATTGGTGCATATGCTGGATTAATTCTAAATTCAGCACTATTTTGTTTTTCAAGACTTTCACACAACCTTATTTTTTCATTACCTGCAATTATTAAAAGTTCATTTGCCATTTTAATTTCTTTATCAAGACTGTAATTAGAAGAAAATTTTTTAATTGCTTCAGCTTCAAAGCAGAACTCACAACCAAAAGTAGGCCCTCCTTTTAAAACATCTTCTAAATATTTCAGTTCATCGTATAATCTCTTAATTTCTTTTTTAATGTTATAATCGTTTACACCTTGTTTTTTTTGATTTAAAAAACGCGCTGCAATTAATTGCCTGCTTCCTGTAGTTAGTGTAAAATCAGCCAAAAAATCCTGCAAAGCAAAATATTCTTTCACCATTGTTATGAGATCTTCATTTTTATAAGATGATCTTTTTAACAAAACATTATGAGCTAATTTAACATAATCTAAATTTTTACTTCCTAATTTTTCTTCTAAAGAATTTTCTAATTCAAGAAGTTTTTCTAAATTTTTAATGCATTTAGCATCAGTTTTCAAACATCTCAAACCAGTTAATGATTTTGGATTTTGTTTTGCATATTTTTTTAATTCTTCAAAATCACCCTCATACTGAATAAATTGATCTGTTTTGCAAGGAACAATAACATTTGCAGTGCCATTAAATTCTTTAACATCAACTTTATCACTTATTACTAAATTAGCAAAACAACAATCTTTATCCAAACATAAACTTTCTATATCACCAATAACCAAATTAAAATGAGCATCATCAAAAACAGCATATTTTGACTTAATCCCTCCGATAAAATTTCCAACAAAAGCCCTTTTTGAAACTCCGCTATAACCTACATTTATTTTTCCAACACTGCCGCAAACTATTGAAGTTAATATGCCATCAAGATTTGCATTTATTTCTTCAACATTTTCTCCTACAAAAGAATTTGCAATCCCTGTACAACTTGTTTTTAAATAACCAACACTTCCCCTTACAACTGAACAATCAATGCAGCTGTCTCTTGAAATTATCTTATGTATGTTTCCATCAATATTTGATTCATCCACACCTTTTGCTCCTGCAGTTATAATATCCAAATCACCAGATATATTTGATTTTAATAAACCAGTATTACCTGCTTTTATAATCTTAACACTTCCTTCAATTATTGATGAAATAACACCTGAAAGACCAACAATAATAGTATTTATTCCATTATAACAATGCGAATTTTGAACTCCATTAGTTTTTGATTCAATAATATTTATTTTTCCAAAAATATTCGAATTATAAACCCCGTTAGCTGAAGCTATTATTTTTTCAATATTACTAAATATACTGCAAGAACAAATACCATTTCCAGTAGAATTTTCAACTAATGAAATTTCTTCTTTGACTGTTTTATTCTTCAAGCCTTTTTCAAATTTTAAAGACAATCTAAACCTCCCGGCAATTATGCAATGCTTAGTGTAGTGTCGAGAGTGATTTTCGAGCATGCTCAAGAACTACACGCTACCTACTTAAGTAGGTAGTTCTTAACATTTTAAAAGCAATATGAATTAATGCAATAAAAACATAATAAATATATCGACGATGGTAAATAGTAAGATTTATATATTAATTAACGATAGTTAATTGCATGGTGAAGCTTATTCAACCGCAGGAATTAGAAGTGTTTTATGTACTTCCAGCTCTGCGCAGAGAACTAACTAAAGAATTAATAAATAAAGGCTTAGAGCAAAAAGAAATTGCCAAATTGCTTCATGTTTCAGCGCCATCAATAAGCCATTATATTCATTCAAAGCGTGCTGTTTTAATTCAGTTTCAGAAAAAAATTAAAGATGAAGTTAAAAAATCAGCAGAGAAGTTAGTGTCAACCAAAGATTTAATTATTTCAACTCAAGAATTAATAATCATGGCCAGAAATGACAAAATCACCTGTAAACTGTGCCAAAAAATAAATAATCAACCATATTCTTGCAATGTATGCTTTAAATGAGGAATTATGAAAAAAATATATCTTGATCATGCTGCAGCAACACCAGTTGATGCTAGAGTAAAAACTATTATGGATAAATACTTTAATGAATATTTTGGCAATCCTAGCAGCATAACTGAAGTTGGATTAAACGCAAAAAAAGCTATTGAAGAATCTCGCGAAGTAATAGCACAAATAATAAATGCGCTTCCAGAAGAAATTATTTTTACAAGCAGTGGAACTGAAAGCATCAATCTAGCAATTCAAGGCATTGCAAAAGCATTGAAACATAAAGGCAATCACGTAATCACTTCAAAAATAGAGCATAACTTAGAACCAGACAAATACGGGCAAGTTCAACCTGAACAAGTTGAGCAGGCAATAAAACACAATACAATTCTTGCAAGTATAATGTACGCTAACAATGAAATCGGCACAATTAATAATATTTCAAAAATAGGAGAAATAGCGCGAAAACAAGAAGTTTATTTTCATACAGATGCCTGCCAAGCAGCAAATTATCTTGATCTTGATGTTAAAAAACTTAATGCTGATTTATTAACACTAAATGCAAGTAAAATATATGGGCCAAAAGGCGCTGGACTTTTATTTGTTAAGAAAAACACTAAGATTAAGCCATTAATTTACGGCGGAGGCCAAGAAAATGGCTTGCGTAGTGGAACAGAAAATGTTCCTGCAATAGTTGGGTTTGCAAGTGCATTGATGCTTGTTGCTAAAAATCGCAGCCAAGAGTTTGAAAGACTTTTGAATTTAAAGAATATGTTTATTAAAGAATTAAAAAAAACACCAGATACAATTATCAACGGCCACTTAATTGAAAGCTTACCAAACAATATCAGCGCAACATTTAAAGGAATAGAAGCTGATGCAATTATTTTTCATTTAAATGAACAAGGCATTTTTGCTTCAACAGGAAGCGCATGCACAACAAAATCATTGGAACCAAGCCATGTAATTACAGGAATTGGGATTCCTGCTCAGCATGCAAATGGAACAGTAAGATTTACATTAGGCAGAGAAACAACAAAAAAAGATATTGATTATGTTGTTAAAATAATCAATCAAGTTGTTGACAAATTAAGAGCAGTATCACCTGTTCAGTTTGAACAAAAATTAATTGTTTAGGAGGTAATTAAAATGACAGAACAAGTTGAACAAAATTTAACAAATGAAACAAAAAAATCAAAATATGCTTGCACTGTTTGCGGATATGTTTATGATGAATCAGTTGAAAGAGTGTTATGGGCTGATTTAGCTGAAAACTGGACTTGCCCTAAGTGTGGTGTTGGTAAAGATCTTTTTGAATCAATGCAAGAAGAGCCTGTAGTTAGTAGCCAAAAGCCTGCAGGCATAATGCCTAAAACAGCTGACAAAATCACTAAAGATATGACTATTGGAGAGCTGGTGCAGAATTATCCTTCTGTTGTTGAAATAATGCTTGCAGAAGGTGTGCATTGCGTTGGTTGCGGAGCAGCTCATTGGGAAACTATTGAACAAGGATTAAAAGGCCATGGTAAAACAGATAAAGAAGTTGAAGAAGTTGTCAGAAAACTAAATGAAGCAATTCCAGAAGAACATGGAAGTTCTGATAAAATTATAATTACATCAAAAGCTGCAGTTAAGCTAAAAGAAATACTTAAATCACAAAACAAAGAAAATATGGGATTACGCATTCAAGTTATGCCCGGAGGCTGTTCTGGATTTCAATATGGCTTTGATTTTGAAGAAAGCGCAAAAGAAAATGATGAAGTTATTGAAGTTGAAGATGTTAAATTTTTTATTGACACTCAAAGCATTCAAATGCTTAGAGGCGCAAAAGTTGATTATGTTGACAGCTTACAGGGCGCAGGATTTAAAATAAGCAATCCAAATGCTAAAGCAACTTGCGGTTGCGGGCAGTCATTTAGCTAAAATGAATAAAAAAATAAAAGAAAGGAAATTGAAAATTCTTGCATTTAGCGACATTCATGGAGATCAAGCAGCAATTGATCGCATGGTAAAAAGAGCTGAGCAGGAAAATGTTGATTTAGTTATTATTGCAGGAGATTTCAGCCCTAGACATGCAATTGATACAGCTCCGCCAAACTTAATTGGCCCTTTCTTAAAATTAGGGAAAAAAGTTCTAGTTTTGCACGGCAATAATGAAACAGAAACAACAGTTGATTTCTTAACTGATTTGTATGGTGTTCAAAATCTTCACAAGTATTCTTTAGAACTTAATGGCATAGGTATTTTTGGCGCAGGAAGCGCAGATGTAGGACCATTTCCAATAAATGATAGAGAAATATTTGAGAAATTAGAAAAAAGCCACAATTATATTCAGCAATCAAAGAAAAAAATAATGGTAACTCACGCACATCCTTCAGGATCATTAATTGAAAAATTCACAAATATTTTTAAAGGAAGTGAAAGTGTTAGAAAAGCAATTGATAAATTTCAACCAAATATTTTAATCTGCGGGCACGTGCATGAAGCTGCAGGTGTTGAAGAAATAATTGGAAAAACAAAAGTAGTTAATGTAGCTAAAGTTGGAAAGGTTATTGAAATTTAATCTTTTTTAGTTCCTGTTGTGAACTAAAGTTTTGCGTTCGCATGAAATTCTTTAAATTTCAGCGCACACAAACTGCAATGCAATTTGTCGTGTTTTATTGATCTAGGCAAAACTTTAGAACCTGTACTTTTGCCTATTTACTTATAAAATGCAAAAGTCTAGGTAAAGTTAGGTTTAAAAACAAAACTATATACTGAATATAGTACATGTTTAAAAATGTAAATTTAGATTATTTTAAAAAAGGGTGCTGTGGGCAGACGACCTCCATTTTCCTAATTTTATTCTGCACAAACCCTCCAATTACACAGCACTCTTTATTTTTATTCATAACATAATATAGAAAAAAATAAAAGTTAACTCTTTTTTTAGTAACCAATGGCTCAAAAAAAAGTGCTTATCGGCTGTCCAACTTCAGATAGAAAAGCATATTGTTTGCAAAGATTTATTAGTTCACTAAAATCAATCACTTATACAAACTCTGATATTTTGTTTGTAGATAATTCTTCTACTCAAAATTATGCTGAGAATATTAGAAAATACGGGTATGAAGTTGTTCACCAGAAAACCAGCGGAAATCATGTCATAGAGCATATTATTCAAAATAGAAATATAATAATAAAACGCGCTCTTGAAAAAAAGTATGATTATTTGTTATTTTTAGATACTGACATTGAATTTCCAGAAGATCTAATTGAAAGGCTTCTTAAACATGATAAACCAATAACTTCTAGCGTATATTTATCAATACAAACAGTCAAAGGCAAAAATTTAATTGCACCAGTTCTTATGGACTTTACAAGTGTAAAAGGATTTGTTCAACATATTCCATTGAATAAAGTAATAAATCAAGACTTTTTTGAAGTAGCAGCTTGTGGTTTTGGCTGTTGCTTAATAAAAACAGAAGTTCTTGAAAAAGTTCCTTTGAGGTATAATAAAGAGTACGGCGGAGGTGAAGACTTTTTATTCTGCGCAGATGCAAGAGACAAATTTGGCTATAAAACTTATGTTGATACAAGCATTAAATGCATTCATATTATGGAAGATAGAGATATTGATTTTCCAATGGCTTCAATATCAACTAGTATTACTTATTCAAGAGCTCAATAAGTTGTTAACAACTGGAAAGGAATGGTATGCTTTCTAATTTTTCTTAAGTACAGCAGTAGTTGTTGGAGTGTATTTGAGAATGTTTTCTGCTGATAAAGTAAAACAAACTGATAAAAAAGGGTTGATCGTTTTTTTAATTTCTTCATATTTTTGTACTCCTTTTTTTGTTAAACTCAAATTTTTATTAGTATAAGAGATGCACTTTCTTTTTTCAAGATTTTCTAAATTTTGGTATAAAGCTCTTTCTTTTTTTCCTGCAAGATTGGCGCTCATTGCAAGATCAATAAATGCTTTTTTGTTTAAAGAAATAGTATGAGGTTGTTTTTCAAAATGTTGAGAATAAGCTTCCTGGCATGCGCCTAACATAAACAAAATATGTTCTTGAGCTCTTGATTCCATAATTTATGCCTTCTTTAATTTGTTGATAACATCTTCTACTGACAAATACTCTTCTTTTCCTGTTTTCATATCTTTAAGTTTAACTTTATTTTTCTTAAGTTCATCTTCTCCTACAATTATTGCATAAGCAATGCCTAATTTATCTGCATAATCAAGATTTTTGCTAATGCTTTTACCAACTTGATCAAGATCAGCTTCTATTTCAGAATCTCGCAATTTTTTAACTATATTCAAACACTGATTTATTGTATTAATGGGAATAATATATGCTTTTACTGTTGATTTTTGAGCTGGCTCTTTTTTTAATGCTTCATAAAGTACATCAAGGCCAAATGAAATTCCAACTGCAGGAAATTCTTGTTTGCTTTTTAAAAACTGGCTTATTATTTTATCAAATCTTCCTCCAGCAGCAATAGAAGATTTTATTTCACTATTTTTAAGAAATACTTCAAATGCAGTTCCAGTATATATTTCTAAACCTCTTGCCAAACTAGGAAGCAATCTTACATTTTCTTTAATATTTAATTCTTTTAAATAATCAAATAATTCTTGCAGTTCTTTAATGCCTTGTTTTCCAACTTCATTTGTTACTTTTTTAGAAAGTTTTTCTAAAACTTCAGAATTATCTTTGTTAATAGTTAATAAATTAAATAAATCATTAAAACTTGATTTTTTAATGCCTTTTTCAATTAATTCTTTTTTAACTTCTTCAACGCCTATTTTTTTTAATTTATCAATTGATAAAATAACATCACTAATATTGTTTTTGTTAATGCCTGCAGTTTCCAAAATTCCAGATAATAATTTTCTGTTATTAACTTCAACATAACCCTCAAGTTTTAATTTTTTTAACACTTCTAAGCTTAAAGCAATTAATTCTGCATCAGCAATCATTGATTTTATTCCAATAATATCAGCATCGCATTGAGTAAATTCTCTAAGCCTTGCTGTTTTTACTGGACCGTCTCTGAATACTTTGCCAATTTCATATTTTTTAAAAGGCAATTTTATGTTTGGATTCATTCCTATAAGCCTTGATAAAGGAACTGTAAGATCATATCTAAGGGCTAGTTTTCTTCTGCCTTGGTCTTTTAAAGAATAAGTTTCTTTAAGTATTTCAGCACCTCCAGCATATTTAGAAGCAAGAACAGCATATTCTTCTAGTATAGGAGTTTCTACAGGGTTAAAGCCATACAGTTTGAATGTTTTAACTAATAATTCTTTTATCTGTTCTCTTTTAATTTGTTCCTCAGGCAGATAATCCTTTGTTCCTTTAACTAGTTTTAATTCCATGATCTAATACAAGTATTTACAGTTTAAAAAAGTTTAGTTCTCGCCTAGCCAGGAACCGGAGAAAAAAGATAATTCTTATCATGACAACTAAAAAATTCTGTAACAGCCGCAAAAATTGTTCTCACATTTTTCTTCTAACTTAACTTTATCACGTGAAAAGTAAATACAAATGTGAAAAGATAATAATAGAAGTCCAAACTTACTACTTAGTTAGATAAAGTGGCAAAGTTAAGTTCTAAGCTTTCCACCATTAATGCAAGAATTAATAAAGAGAAACAGATAACTAAATTATGATGAAACTAAAGTTTGCAAGACATGGGAGTTTTGTCTTGGTTTTTTTTGGGATTATTTTAATAAGCGGATGCGTGCAGGTTCCACAAGTACAGCAGCAGAATGCGACAAGCATAACTGATCAGCGGGCGCTGCAGAAAAATGAAATTAATACACCAGATCAACCTACGTTTCGGCTCGAAGTTCCAGATGGCGCTTTGCCAACAGGCGTGTCGGCTGAAGATATAAGCATGAAACTTGTTGATATTAAGGAAATTCCTGAAAAGTGGCGTTGGCTGAACGGCGACAGTGCATTCAGATTAGAACCAGACGGCATTGAATTCAAAGAACAGGTAACTGTTACCATCACAGCTCCTGCCCAAGACGGAACTATCCCGCGCCTTTATCTTGTCAGCGGAGAAAATGCAGAAGAACTTAAAGACGTTCAGGTTAGTTTTAATCCAGTTGAACAAATAGTTACTGCTGTGGCAAAACTTTCGCACTTTAGTACTATAATTTACCGCAAAAAGGCTTCTGTTAAAACAGTTCTTGAAAGAGGGGCTTCTGATGATAGTTCCTCTGCCAAAGCATATTTCAAAGAATGCCTGGAAACATTCAAAATCATGGAAGAGCTTTGCCAAAAGTACGAGAACTGGCATGTAGACCACACGGTTTCAGTTACGGACTTTATACGCAAGCAGCAAAATTCTTACGAAGATGTTCGTAGTGGGCTGAATAATAAGTGTGGAAGAAGAGCCGGCGACATCTATCCACTGCACATAACCTCAAAACATTTAATAGGAGCAAAGTCCGCTTCTGATTCTGCGCACCCTGATAAAACTGTGAATGTAGAAGTGACCTGTAAGTCAAGCTGCTTTGGCTGGAAATGCCCTGCTGGTGAAGAAGAGCTTGAGAAGAACTTTACTTGCAAGGCTGGCACGTTCAAACCAGAGGAATGCATTTTAAAATGCCAGACGGGCAAGTGCTTTCCTGACAGGACACAATTTGATTGCCACGTATGCAGCGAGTGTAAGAGTGGGACTCCGACATTCCGCTGTAAAACAGACTGCGAGCAGAGAGGGAGTGGGGTGTGCAAGCAGGTAAGCACAACTCCAGACTGCTCTGTCTGCTGCACTCCGAAATGGAGCTGTACTGCATTCTCACCGAGCCCTTGCCCAGCTTCAGGCATGCAGACGCGAACATGTAAAGACACCAACAACTGCGGAACAACTTCAGGCAAACCTGCAGAGTCGCAGAGTTGCACACCTCCACCAACTTGTGATACTGGTGCTTTAGGATCGTGCTTATCTAAAAATTGTATCTCAATATATGGTCCTGGAGGTTCTGCTAACTGCCCGGAAAAGTGCAAAATTAATGATGTATATGATAATAACTGTATTACTAACCAGTGTAACATACCGTATCAAAACTGTATTGCTGCCTGCCACACTAGCAATCCTCCTTGCACGCTAAATGAAGTTTATGCATTACTACAAACGATAAGCAGCTGAGGAATAGAAAAAGACAAAAGTAACACATAAAATAGTTTGTCTTTTTCAATCTATAGTAAATGACGTAATTATTTATACAAAATTGTCATTTAGTATATTTGCCAGGCATAACAATTTGTATAATTATTTATGTCCTCAACTAGAAGTGCAGAAGATTTATAAAATATTAAAAAATAACGTCACTCTATGAAAGTAGTACTTTTGGGGATATTATTGTTTACTATTTTACTTGCTGCATGTAATTCAAATAGTATTCCAATATACGAAATAGGCCCTTCAATTGATGAATTAGAACCAGTAGTTAAAGTTGAAGTTCAAGAAATACCAGTTGATCTGTGTAAAGATGTAAGTTGTGACAGTAATCAAGTATGTGAAAACGGCCAATGTGTGTGTAGTGCTGATTACAAACAGTGCAGTAATCAATGTATTGAAAAAAATCAATGTTGTTCAGCAAAAGATTGCAGCAAATATCAAAAATGTGAAAAAGGTGTTTGTGTTAATGTTAATAAATGCTTTTTTGGCCAAGTATGGAATGTAAACAGCAACAAATGCGAGTGTGCGCCTGATGCTTTTTTTTGTTCAAGACAGAATCGATGCATTCCAATAGGAAGCTGTTGCAGTATAAAAGATTGTTCTGGTGAAGGATTTATAGGATCTCAATGCAAACCTACATTATTTTTACCACGCGTCTGCGCAGGTACAGAAAAATCAGAACAATGCAAGTATGCAACAGAGGGTCTAAGAACCAGTTTTTCAACATTAAACTATTCTTTGGATGTGTATATTCAAAATGCTTATGAAGACAATAGTTTGGATGTTAAAGTTGTTTTTAATAATAAAGAAAGACTAATTTCAAATCTAGCATCTGGTGAGCTTGTATTTTTAGATTATTCTGTTTTCTTACGTGTTGACAATCTTAAATACTCTGGCGGACAATGCAGTTAACAGCGCTTGTTTAAAACTTATTTGCCCAATTTTGAATATCAGTTATATCTTTTTCAGAAATTTTTTGTGTGTTTTGTTCAACCAATTGTTCGAGAGCTGAAATTCCTTCATCAAAAGATATTGTTTTAGATATCATTAGTTTTATAATATAAAAATCCTCTCGCCAGTTTAGTTGCTCTAAACAATTTTTAATACAATGAAAAGTGTTTTTATCTTTAGGGTTTTGTTTTATTATAATAATATAATCTTTCAATGCTGATAAATATCTTGATTGTTTATAATGAATATTAGCGCGAGTATTGTGAGCAAACTTGTTATTGGGTGCTTTTTCAATAAAATTATCTAAAAACTTAAGTGCAGAATAAAACTCCTCTAAATTACAATGCGCAGCTCCAATATTATATAATGCCATATCAAAATCTGGTTTAAGCTTCAAAACTTGTTCAAAACACTTGATTGATTCTTTATATTCTTTTAAATTAAACAATATTAAGCCTTTGTGAAAATAAATATTTGGATTATCTTTAGAAAAAAACAATGCTTTATCTATGCTTTCTAAAGATTTAACATAATCATTTTTACTGCCTAAACTAGTATAGCATAATGCTTTTTTATAATACGACTCTGAAAATCCCGAATTAAGAAAAATCGCCCTATTAAAAAAATTAATTGCTTCACTGTATTTTTCTTGCGAATACAAAATACATCCTTTTAAGTAAGTTGAGTAATAGTACGAAGGATCAAGATCAATCATTTTATTCAAGATAGCCAAACATTGATTATAATCAGATATTTTATAAGCAGCATTATACTCTTTTTTCAGCATATTAATATTTTTTTTAGGTGAGCGAAAAGAATTTTTAGCTCTTGCGCAAACATATTTTTTTTTAAACGCTAATAATTCAATTAAGTAGTTTATTAATGAAATTAATTTCATGCTAAAATTGTGCTACAAAATTTCTATTAGTAGCTATTATGACTCTTTGTTGTTTTTTCATTATTGATAATCCAGCTATAATCATTTTCATCAAGGAATTTTTTAATGCCTTCAATATGCAGCAATAAACTGGTTTTTGTTGGAAGAGTCATTACTGCAACAGATATTAATCCAACAAGTTTGCCATCTGCTGTAATAACAGGACCTCCGCTCATGCCTTGAACTTCAGTAAGGTCAACATCAAGATAATTATCATCAGAAGAAATATTAGGATCTCCTAAACTTCTCACATACCCCCTGGTAACATCAAGAAGTAAGCGTCTTTTTAATTTGTCAAAATCAGGCATAACTCTGTAGCCTGCGCCAATAATTGGTTGTCCAGCATAAATTTCATCTTTATTTGCAAAAAATTCAAGTATGTTGTGCTGTTCTGATTCTGCAACTGCTAATTTAAACAATGCATGATCTTTATCATCATGTGCAAGAACTTCCAAAGGTTTGCCCTTAACACCTACAAGTTCATCAGAATAATAACCTGCTTTATCAAGTAATTGAGGGTAAATCTCAACTTCTTTTCTATATCTTTTCTTGCCTGATTCAGCTATTACTTCTTCACGTGTTCCAAAAAAAATATGCGCAGCAGATAACAAATATAATTCCCCGTCTTTATATGCAAGACCAACAGCGCTTCCCTGATATAAATTTTCTTCACTAAGCCTAGCCAATTCTTTCCAAATTTTTTCTTCTTCAGAATACTCTTCAAGAATAGTGTGGACAACTTCTTTATTTATTACACAATATGTCATACCAGTTAGTTTTTTAATAGTCTCTTGTTCACTTGATTGTACAATAAGAGATTCAAGAGCAGTAGCGCGTGATTCTTGAAAACTACTGCATACTGCTAGTGCTGTTGCTAAAATTATTTTTTTCATTCTAAATGAGGGATATATATGTATGAATATCCTTCTTTTCTTAAAAATTCTTGAATCAATCTTGGGTGAACAAATCCATTCATATTTTCACCACTTGTAACACCTAAGCGCGAAAGCCCTGCAAAAGAATAATATTGAACAATATTATCTCCTTCAAAAACTTCTTTTGTTGCTACAAAAACAGGGCCTCCGCTATTTCCAGGACTAACTGGTGCTGTTCCGAAAAAGAAGTTATCAGGATTCTCTTTTCTTATGCCAATTATTGAAGAAATCTCTCCTGAACTTACTTGGCGTGAAAATCCTAAAGGAAATCCTACAACTGCAATTTTTTGCCCTTCTTTCAAGTTATTATACTTCAGCCAGTTGCTATTCCATGCCGGATACCGTGCTAAATGATCAATATACCTTTTCTTAGTGCGATAATTTTCATCAAATTTTAACAAAGCTATATCATCATTTTTAATCCAGTCTTTTGAATCAATATCAATACCCGTATGAGCAATTTCACGCATTGGAAATAATTCAAAATCTTTGACATCATATCCTTCAAGAACTTCACTAATAACCACACCAATTTCTTTTTTCACCAGACTTGCTTTGTTAAAAAGATTCATATACTTATTTAAGTCTTTTAATGTAAAAAAATTAAATTGAGCGCCATTATCTCTTTGATAACTTCCAAAATACCTCCCATTTTCTGATCTTCCATTAAGTGAAAATCCAAAAACCATCATTTCTTTTGGAGGCTCAACAACATGGTCGCAAGTTAGCATAAAAACATTTCTTTCTTCTAAATTAGAATAAACAACTATGCCTGAACCTGATCCATAGAATTCTATTTGTTCTTTAGAAATTTGTCTTGTTTGTGGATTTATTAATTCAAATTCATAAGTTGCTTTGCAAACAACTTGATGAGTTGCCTTAAGAATATCATCTATACTATTCTGGGAGGTGCTGTGTTGATTATAATAAATACAGTTTTTATCAAGCTTTTTTAAGCCTAAACCATACCCTGTGCCAAATCCTATGCTTAAAGCTGTGCATAATGCAAGAGCTTTTTTTGGTGTTTTTTTATTCATTAATAATCCGCCTCTATTTTGTTTTTTTTTTATTTGTCATTTTTTATGGTAAAAAGCGAACAGAGCTACTCTGGCGCTTAACTCCTAACTGTTTGCGTATCCATTGATCTGTTTCTTTAAATGATTTTAAAGGGAAATTTTGTTTTAAAACAAGCTTTTTTTTTAAAATAGCAACCTGAGAATGTTCTTTTCTAAAAAGTTCACATTGAGTGCAGCATAATTTTTCTTGAATATATCTATCATGTACAACTCCAAAGTGCCCGCATCCTTTCATAACAAGTGTTAAAAATTTCTCCACGGCATTCCTCCATCATGTTTTTTATCAAATTCTTGTTTTTGCTGTTCTAAAAACAAGTCAAGCGCTTCTTCATTTACAAAAGTATAATCTTTAATACAGGTTTTTTTAAGTGTTAACAAATCAACAACGAGCGCTGAAAACGAATAATGCTTATTTTCAGGCAACTTTTCTGATTTAAGTATAACAAAATAGTTTTCATATTTTTTTGATTCAAATTTTATAATAAAATTTTTTGTTTTCTCAAACTCAGCAAATTCAGTATGCCATGGTTCTGTATAGGGAACATACATTATCATTATTCTTCACTCTTTTGCTGTTTATTCTTTTTTAATAGTTCGCCAAATCCAACAGTTCTTTCTTGTTTTTTTCTTTCAAGTTTATACATTTCAAGTTGATCCAAAATATCCTGCATAATTATACTGCTAGAGTTAGAAACTAGTTCTTCAACTGATAAATTGTTTTTCACAAGCGCATCATAAGCATTGCAAGTCTTCTGCCAGCAGGATCGCCTAACAACTTCTGCAATATCCGAGCCTGAAAAGCCTTCGCTTTCTTTAGCTAAAATAGCATAATTAATATTTTTACTAAAAGGTTTTTTAATTGATTTTTTTCTAAAATTATTGAGATGAATTTTAAATATTTCAATTTTGTCATTATAATCTGGAGGCGGAACTTTTATAATAATATCAAAACGCCCTGGACGAACAATTGCTGAATCAAGAATTTTTAAAAGATTTGTTGATGCAACAACATATATATTTTCACGTGATTTCAGCCCGTCTAAATAGGTATTAAGTGTTGCAACAACTTTATTATCTTCTCTAGTATCATAACGAATTTGTCTGCTTGCTGCAATGCTGTCAAATTCATCAAAATACATTATACAAGTTCCACTCCTTTTAGTCATTCTTTTTGCTGTTTCAAATTTATCTCTTAAATTATTTGCAGTTTCATTAACCCACATACTACCAATATCAGAACATTTTACATCCATAAAGTATGCATCGCATTCATTGGCTAAAGCTTTTGCAAGCAATGTTTTTCCATTGCCAGGACTGCCATATAAAAGAATGCCTCTAGGAGGATTAGCTCCATATAAAGAACTTATTTCAGGATTTTTAATAAACAAGCTTAGTTTTTTAAGCTCTTCTTTAGCTTTTCTACAACCACCAACATTATCAAAATATATAAGATCTTCAATAGCTTTATCTTTTGCTTTAACTGCTAAAGCTTTGGTGGTTGGCATTTATTTTTCACATCTTAATTTATTTCTTTTTTTTGCTCAAAGATTCTAAAAAATGATCTAATACATATTCCCATCTGCCATATTTTTTATTATCATCATAATAAAAGTTTGTAATGCCTCTTAAACTTGGAACTACACCAACAGTATCTTCAAATTTATGCGGTGGTTGCATTGTTGTACATGCTGTTATGAATGATCCATTGGAATATCCTGCCATTGGAACATGCCAGTGGCCAAATGAAACATGATCATACTTCATTGCAGCATCTAATAAATGCTTCATGGCGCCATAAATAACATCGCTTGAGCCTTTTTTAAAATGGTGCATTGCATAAAATGTTTTATTTCCAATTCTCAACCCGCCGCTGCCATTCTCTGCTCCAGGATCATCATATATGTGGACTCTTTTTTCCTCATGATACTCAAGAGGTAAAAGAAGCGATAAATCGCGCGATTCATCCCATTTTTTGCTTGTGCCATTATAATGATTTCCTGAAACAAAAACAATATGTGATTGTTTTCTTTTTTCAAGAATTTCTTCAATATAAGGAGTAAAGCACCATTTAAATTGTTCTAATTGTTTGCTCATATGCGTTATTGGTATTCCTGCTTGAATTTCTAAAGTCAATTGCGCTAAGATAACTGATTTTTCTTTGTCAGATAATAAAGGATTGTTGAGTATTTGTTCAGTGCGCCCCTTTGTTTTAAAAGGAACATCTGATAAATATTCACCATTTGAGTTAAAGGTTCTATCCAGAATTCCGTGAAGATTATCGCCTCCAAACCAAAGTATATCTGGCAGTTTTGTTGAGCGCTGATATTCTTGAACTAAATCAACAAGCTGATAATTACTTAGTTTGCCAGGAGTGTTTGGAGCGCCAAGATGTGTATCGCTTGTGTACTCAACTTTTGTTAAATTAAGTTTTATTTTTTCTTCGAATGTTTTTATTTCTTTTTTATATTTTTTTCGTTCTTCTTTATCTTTTGTGCTTTTTAATTCTGCAAGTTTTGCATCTATTTCTTGTTTTAGTTTCCCAAAGACAACAAGCTGCTCAAAAGGAATAAACTCAACAACATCTCTTCCATCTTTATAGCGAGTATGTATTACTGCGCCTGAAGCAAATATCTTTTCATCCCATCGCTTTGTATGCCAATTTCTTATTCTTTTCTGTTCGCAATCTAAAAGTTTTTGAGGATCATGAAATGTTGGAAGATGCAGATAATCTACAATCTCTCTTTGAGGCTCTGCTTCATTTTCTAAAGTTGATTCACGATATTTTGGTGCAGGCATGTGTTCAAAACCTGTTGCTCCGTGCGTTGCAATAAGAATATCTCCTACAGGCAGATTTGTAAGATTGCGTAAATGATTATGTTTTTGCAGTTCAGGAATTGATTTTTTTGATAAATTATCTGATCTAAAACTTACATTATGAAACACAATAAATCTCAAGCCTTTGGTATTTATCTGCCCTGGCTTTAAATATATTTCGTTCTCAATATTTTCACTTTTGCCTGGATTTTTTAATTTTTTTTCATCAAAATCTCTTTGAAATTTGGCATGTGGAATAAATCTTTTATTTGGATCTATTGAAAGAAGCGCATTTTGGTATTGTTTTTTTGCTTTGTAAAAAAATAATTCACGTTCTACAGTTGTTAAGCTATATCTTCCTGTAAATCTAGTAACCCCCATATGTGCTAGTTTATTTTTAACCTCTGCCAAACGGTTTTCAGCTTCACATAATTCTCTTTTGCTGCTTTCAAAATGTTCTTCATTTTTTTTTACTTCTTTTTCTAATAAAGCTAATTTATCAGAAAGATTTTTTTTGGCTTTTTTGCCGTATAATGCTTGCACATAATCAACAAAAGCTATTTCTGCTTCTTTTGGAAGTTTTTTAATATTATCTGCTTGTTCCAAACAAAATTTTTTAACACAATCCTCGAGTGTGTTTCCACTAGAATCTTCATTTAATTTTTTCAATAGATCATATTCTGTTCTAAGCCAGTTAAGATCTATATTGATTTTGTTTGTTTTTTTTTCAAGTTTGTCTTTTTGTTCTTCAAATTTAGGCTTATCAAAACTAAGCTTAATTAATAACTTTTCAGCATCTGCAATATGTTTTACATCTTCTTCGCCAGGAATGTAATGAAAAGGCGCATTTGGCACTACATCAAGTAATTTTTTAATTTCTCTTCTAGCAACATTTAATGCATCTTCCAAAGAAGTAATTTTTTTCTTAATATTTTTCTCAAAATATTCTTCTGATTTTTTATCCTTAAAATTATTAAGTAATTCTTGAGGGCTGTCTTCTTCTTTTAAAAGATCATTGCCAACAAAACTCATTTCCCTTGCATTTTGAGGTGTTAATTCTCTAGGAATATAAGGAACAATCCCCCCATTAATAAGAACCATATCAAGATCTTTTCCTAAATTATTTTTTTCAAGAAAAAAAGCAAGTCCATCTGTAGCAAGAGGTTCATATACTTTTGTGCCGCATCCAAATTCTCCGACTGCAAGATACTTGATTAATTTTTCATTATTTGTCATTTGTTTGCAGTTTCTTGCCAAGCAATGTCTCCGTTTTTTTCACGATACGCAATAACAGTTCTACAGTTTACACCCAAATGTTCTTTTAAATAATGTTTTGCATCAAATAATTGCTCCATTGCGCGTTCAAGACGCTTTTGTGAACAGCCTGATTTAACTTCAACAAGTATCCACTCAAGATAATTGTTGTATTTTCCATTTTTGTCAGCTTTTTCTGCTAAAAATAATAAATCAGGTATGCGAATCAAGTGATCTCCATCCCTGTATAATGCAACTTCTTCAGTTGCCACGTAAACATTTCTTATACCAATGAGCGACGGCTGTTTTTTGATCTGTTGTTTTAATTCATCATGTTTTTGAGCAGTGCCACCCATTTTTTTATGAGTTAGATGAGATGTCACCATAAAGAGCGTGTATCACCACATAATTAGTATAATCATGTGGTGTTTTTTTTTTAAGTTTGCTTGTATAACACGCTCTCAGCAACAACACCCCACGAATTTTTTACCAATAAGCCATTTAGACTATTGGTTATATTCTTTAGTGTGGAAACGCTTATATATAGATTAACCATATAATATATATAGCATATAATAGGAAGATGCAGAAAGCACCTTTCTCTGAAAATAAAAATGGTAGAGTTCAGAAAACTGATAAGTTTTGGAAAAAGCTCTTTTGTTATTTCTGTGCCAAAAAATTGGATTGGAAAAAACCAACTTGAAAAGGGGGATATAGTTTATATTGAAGAACACGGGCATAATCTCATAATTAGTTCTAGAGAAAAAGAAAGTTCAAAGCCTGAAAAAAAGATTTCAATTACTACAGATGGAAAAGAAATTGGCTTATTAAAAGCAGAAATAGTTTCTGCATACCTTGGAAATTGTGATTTAATTGAAATCAAAGGGCAGGATCTTGCAAAAAAAGCAACATTCATGAAAGATATTTTGCAAAATCTTCCAGGAGTTGAATTACTAGAACAAAGCAGTACACGTATTTTAACAAAAGATATTCTTGATATAAAAGAGATATCAATTGATAGCTTAATTAGAAGAATTGATATAATAACAAGAAGCATGTTAGAGGATGCAACAACATTCCCTCATGAAGATTTTCACGAGAGTGTTTATCAAAGAGATGTTGAGGTTAACCGGCTTGTTCTGCTTGCAAAAAGAGTTTTGCGTTCTGCAGTACTAGATAATAATATTGCACGTTCTCTTGGTTTGGACACTTTTTCATTATTTCAGCAATGGCAATTAGTAACTTGCCTTGAACTTGCTGCCGACGAGATTAAGCGTGTATCACGATTATTTAAAGAGTTGCATGTTAAAGAAATAGAAATTAAGCCCTTTGAAAAACTTAATGAAATGATGAAAGAAGCTTATTTGGAAGTTATGAAAGCATATCATACAAAAGATTCTAATTTAGCATATACTATTGAACTTTCATCAAAAAAAAGAATGAAGCTTCTTCAAACAATTATTAAAAAAAATAAAAATAACAGTGTTATAAGATTACTTTACCACATGAGATGTTTCAACGGAATTATTAGAGATGTAGGCAGAGTGATAATGAATTGAGTAAAGTTTAAATAATAGCTTAATTTTAAAACAATTATTTGTAAAGAGGTGAATTCAATGAAAAAAACAATTCTCATTTTTATTTCAGTTTTTCTTTTAATTTTAGCAGCATGCGCTAAAGCACCAAAGGATTGTGGTAATGATGCGCAATGCATTGAAGAATCTATTCTTAAAGGAGAAATGGCAACAGCTACATTAACAGAAGAAAGCAAGCAAACTGGCGCAAGCCAAGGAACTATGACTGTGCTTGTTAAATCTGAAGGATTGCAAGAAGGAAAACATGTAGTATATCAAGAAATACAAAATGTTAATGTTCAATTACCACAGCCAGAAGCTCTTCCAGAAAGCGCAACTGAAGGAGAGAAAAAGCAGCAGGAACTTCTTAACTCAGTTATGAAAGAAATGGGCGCTCTTGTTCAAAAAATGCAAGGAACCTGGGTAAGATGCAGATTAACGCCAGAATCATTAAAATCAGGTATTGAGCAAGCATTAAATGATGCAATGGAGCAAAGTCTTGATCCAACAACATTAAAACCAGTTGCAAATTCAGCATGTGAAGGAACATTCTTAACTGTAATGGCAGATATGTTAAGAGCAGTTCAGAACTTATTGCAACAAGCACTTGCACCATTAGCAAATTAAAAAAAAAAAGTTGTTGGGTGTGAATAAGCTTCCTTTTGTCAGCTCCCGAAAACACTGATTATATTGCAACAGTGTTTCCCAGTTTCCTGGGAATGGACGAGCTGTCTTCGCATTCGACTAAGCGTCTTAAAGACTTGCACTGGCTAGGATTAGTCCGTTTCACCAACAGGTCAAGAAACGTCTGCTGTGTTTTTGCTGTCGCCAGCATAGGTCAGCTTTCATTCTGCTCTTGATGTGTTTGTTTCTGTGACAGAGCCCTCCATTACTGAAGCTCGTCTTGCAACGAGTAGCCTTTTAATAGTGGGAAGACTTTCCTCAGGCATTAAATGTCCGCAGCGAAGTACGCACCCAACAAAACAATTTATAATTATCTTGTTTTTAAAGCTTTTGTTTTTTTATATTTATCTCTGCGAAATATTTATAAATACATCCCTATTCAACGACAATTAAGGGCGAGAATGGGAGAGCTAACTTTCTATCACTGACTAACAAGTTAATGAATAGATGTGACTCTTTTGTTAATCGCAAAACATGATGATATGCCCTGGTAGTGTAGCGGCCTATCATGAAGCCCTGTCGAGGTTTAACCTCAGATAGGCTTCGACCCGGGTTCGAATTGGTCTGTAGTATTACTACAAATCAAGAAGGTCCCGGCCAGGGCGTTAAAAGAAAGGGCCGGTAGCTTAGCCTGGTAGAGCACCTGACTTTTAATCAGGTGGTCGCGAGTTCGAAACAGTTTACAAAAAACTGTGAATGTCTCGTCCGGCCCGTCCCTTTCCAAAATCTCAAGTACCAAATGTCAAAAATCGACATCACCCAACATGTGCTTGTTCCAAAGCACAGTAAAGTATCAGAAAAAGAAAAGAAAGAACTTCTTCAAAAGTATAGTTTAACCCTTAAAGAACTTCCAAAAATATTGAGTAATGATACAGCACTAAAATCCCTCGACGTCCAAGAAGGGGATGTTGTTAAAATTGAAAGAAACAGTTTAACTGCAGGAAAATCTATTTTTTACAGGAGGGTTGCTTTATGATTAATTATCAGCATCTTTTAATTAAAAAATTTTTTGATAAAAATAATTTTGTTCTTTCAGATATTGAATCTTTTAATTATTTTATTGATCATGAAATGCAAAAGATAGTTGATGAAAATAAGGATGTTGAACCAACAATTATTCCTCCTGAAGTAGAAAGCTTCAAAATAAGGTTAGATAATATTTGGATAACAAAACCTGAAATAACTGAAGCTGATGGAAGCAAACGCGCGATTTATCCTATTGAAGCCAGGCTTAGAAATTTAAGTTATTCTTCTCCGATTTTTATGGAAATAAGTTCACATATTAATGATGTTCAGCGTGAAAGTTTTACAACACAAATTGGAAACATGCCAATAATGTTGCACAGCAAATACTGTCATTTAAATAAATTAAATAAAGAGCAACTTATTGAAAAAGGCGAAGATCCTTATGATCAAGGAGGATACTTTATTATTAATGGAACAGAACGTGTTTTAGTTAAAATAGAAGATCTTGCATCTAATTCTATTCTTGTTGAACGTACTTCAACAGGACCAAGTAAGTATGTTGGAAAAATGTTCTCAGAACAAGGCCCTTTTAAAATTCCACATACATTTGAAAGATTAAAAGACGGTATTTTCTATTTGAGTTTCACAAGAGTTAAGCGAGTACCGATAATTTTAGTTCTCAAAGCATTAGGCCTGCTTAAAGATGAAGAAATAATGCAAGTCATATCAAAAGAAAAACAATATGATGAAGTTTTGATTAACTTGTTTGAATTTGTAGGTATTAAAAATGCAGATGATGCTCAAGATTTTTTAGCAAGAAAAATAGGAATAACTCAAACAAGAGAAATAAGATTGCAAAGAATGCAAGAGCTTCTTGATAAATTCTTACTTCCGCATGTTGGAACAACAAGAGAAGATCGTATTTTCAAAGCATACAACATTTGTAAATTGTTAAAAAAATATATTGCAGTAAGCCAAGGTGAAAGTAGAGTTGATGATAAAGATCACTACATGAATAAAAGAATTAAAATGAGCGGAGATTTACTTGGCGACTTATTTAGAATGAATCTTAAAGTACTTATTGGCGACTTGCTTTATAATTTCCAGCGTATTGTTAAAAGAGGAAAATTTCCGAGCATTCGTGTTATAATTCGCGATAAATTACTAACATCAAGAATTTATAGTTCAATGGCCACAGGAAATTGGGTTGGTGGCCGTAAAGGAATTTCTCAAAGAATACAAAGGCATAATTATCTTGATACATTAAGCCACTTGCAGCGTGTTGCAAGCCCTTTATCAAATACTCAAGAAAACTTTGGTGCAAGAGAATTACACCCAACTCATTTAGGAAGATTGTGCCCTAGTGAAACACCTGAAGGAACAAATATTGGCTTAAAGAAAAATTTTGCACTGCTGACAAGTGTAACAAGCGAGATTCCTGAACAAGAAGTTTTAAAATTATTAACAAGCTCTGGATTGAAAAGCATTCGTTAATTGAAAAAATGGCAACAACAGAAGTATACTTAAATGGAAAATATACAGGAGATATTGAAAATAAAGAAGAGTTTATTGCTGCAATAAAAAGCGAACGTTTTAAAGAACCCTTTGCAGGACGCCTTAACATTTATTATAATGAAGAATTAAACAGAGTTTTTGTTGAATCTTCGAGGGGCAGAGCAACCCGTCCATTAATTGTTGTAAAAAATGGCATTCCATTGCTGACAGAGAGGCATATCAAACAACTTCATAAAAATGAATTATCTTGGACTGATCTTGTTCAACAAGGAATTATAGAATATCTTGACACAGCTGAAGAAGAAACTGCATTAGTTGCTTTTACTGAGCGTGAAATCACTCCTGACCATACTCATTTAGAAATTTCTCCACTAGCCATGCTTGGATTAATTTCCGCACTTGTTCCTTATGGTAATTTTACACAATCTTCTAGATTAAGCATTGGTGCAAAAAACCAAAAACAATCAATAGGATTGTATACTACAAATTATCATGTCCGTATGGATATGGATGTGAACTCATTGCATACTCCTCAAAAACCAATTGTTAAAACAGTAATGCATGACTTGGCAGATTATGATAAACATCCTGCAGGACAAAATATTGTTGTTGCAGTTATGAATTATAAAGGATACAATATGGAAGACGCTATTATTCTGAATAAAGGAAGCATTGAACGTGGATTTGGAAGATCAACATATTTCCGTCCTGCGATTGCTGAAGAATTAAGATATTCTGGTGGTTTAATGGATCAAATTTGCATTCCAGATAAAGATATTAAAGGGTATAAAAGTGAGAAAGATTACAAATTACTTGAAGGTGATGGAATTGTTTATCCTGAAGCACAAGTAAGTGAAGATAATGTTGTAATTGGAAAAACAAGCCCTCCTCGTTTCTTAAGTTCTCTTGACGAGTATAGTTTGGCTAGCAATATAAGAAGAGAGAGTAGTATGGCTTTAAAACATGGTGAACAAGGAGTTGTTGATTTTGTTGTAATTACAGAAAATGAAGAAGGAAACAAACTTGTACAAGTTAGAATTCGTGATCAAAGAATTCCTGAAGTAGGTGATAAATTTACTTCAAGACATAGCCAAAAAGGAGTTATTGGATTTATTTTCCCTGAAAGCGATCTGCCATTTACATCTAGAGGGATTGTTCCTGATTTAATATTTAGTCCTCATAGTGTTCCGAGTCGTATGACTATTTCACACTTACTTGAATTAATAGGCGCAAAAACAGGTTCTCTTGCAGGAAGGCATGTTAATGGAACAACTTTTGATTCAGAACCTGAAGAAAAATTAAGAAAAGAATTGCTTGAATTAGGATTTAGAGATGATGGAACTGAAATAATGTACAATGGATTAACAGGCGAACGCTTCCATGCACGAATATTTGTTGGAAACATGTATTATCTCAAACTCAAACATATGGTAGCAAATAAAATACATTCACGTGCTCGCGGCCCAATCCAGCTTTTAACACGCCAGCCAACAGAGGGACGTGCTAAAGAAGGAGGGCTGCGCCTTGGAGAAATGGAAAAAGATACATTTGTTGCACATGGTGCATCACTTTTGCTTAAAGAAAGATTTGACAGCGACAAAACAGCAATACCTGTTTGTGAATCATGCGGATTAACTGCAATTCAAGATGCATTAAAAGATAAACGTTTCTGTCCAGTTTGTGGAGACTCAGTTGAGATAAGTGATATTGAAGTAAGTTATGCTTTTAAACTCATTCTTGATGAGTTCAAAAGTTTAGGAATTTATCCGAAACTACAATTAGAAAACAAATACTAAAAACTATCATGGCAAAAAAACAATCAGAAGAAACAAAAACACCTGAAGAAGTTGAAGAAAAAAAAGTTTCTCCAGAGGAATTGGAAGATGATGAAAAAATAGAAGGAACTGATGTAGCAAAATCAGAAGAAGAATCAATAACACCAGAAGGTGAAAAAGAAAAAATTGTTTCAAAAGAAGTAAGTAAAGAATCTTTATCAAGAGCAGTTGTTGAATCAACACAACAATATATTTACAAAAAAGTGAAAAGCATAGTATTCGGTGTTTTATCGCCAAAAATGATTAAAAAAATGGCGAGCGCTAAAATAGTTACACCAGAACTATATGATAAAGAAGGATATCCTGTTGATGGCGGATTAATGGATATCAGATTAGGAGTTATTGATCCAGGACTGCGTTGTAAAACCTGCAGTTCAAAATTAAAAGAATGTGTTGGCCATTTTGGATACATTGAACTTGCACGTCCAGTTATTCATGTTAACTTTATAACTGAAATATTAAATTCTCTTAAGTGCACTTGCCGTGAATGTGGCAGAATTCTTCTCAGCGATGATAAAGTTAAGAAAACAGTTAAAGATTTAGAAAAAGTTGAACAAACAGAAGGGCTTGATGCTCGCAGGGATGCAATAAAAGAATTTATCAAATCATTAAAATTAATTCAAAAATGCCCTCATTGTAAAGCAAAACAATACAAAATATCACTTGAAAAACCATACACATTCAAAGAACAAGAAAAAACAATCGGCCCAATAGAAATTAGAACAAGACTCGAACGCATTTCTGATGATGATGCGTTACTGCTTGGATTTAATGCAAAGGTTGTTCGTCCTGAATGGATGGTATTAACAATATTAGCAATTCCGCCAGTTACTGTCAGGCCATCAATAACTCTTGAAAGCGGAGAAAGGAGCGAAGATGATCTTACACATAAATTAGGAGATATTGTTCGTATTAATCAAAGATTGTTTGAGAACATAAATGCGGGAGCGCCTGAAACAATAATTGAAGATTTATGGGATTTATTACAATACCATGTAACAACATTTTTTGATAATGAAGTTGCTCAACTACCTCCTGCAAGACATAGAAGTGGACAGCCTCTTAAAACATTATCTGAACGTATAAAAAGCAAAGAAGGAAGAATACGCCATAATCTCGCAGGAAAAAGAACTAACTTCTGTGCACGAACAGTTATTAGCCCAGATCCAATGTTAGGAATTAATGAAGTTGGCGTGCCATTAATTGTTGCAATGAAAGTAACAGTTCCAGAGACAATTAACACTTGGAACATGAATTATTTGAAAAAGTATGTTGAAAAAGGGCCTGCCAAATATCCTGGAGCTAACTACATAATAAGGCCAGATGGAAAAAAGAAAAAAATAACAGAAGAAACAAAAGAAGCATTGCTTGAAGAATTACAACCAGGTTATGTAATTGAGAGACATTTGCTTGATGGAGATATTGCTCTTTTTAACAGACAGCCAAGCTTGCACAGAATGAGTATGATGTGCCATCGTGTAAAAGTGCTTCCTTATAAAACCTTAAGATTAAATCCTGCTGTTTGCGCTCCTTATAATGCAGACTTTGATGGAGATGAAATGAACTTGCATATTCCACAAAATGAAGAATCTCGTGCTGAAGCTGAATTATTAATGCAAGTTCAAACTCAATTAATCAGCCCAAGATATGGATTAAGCGTTATTGGTTGTTTACAGGACGCGATCTCTGGAAATTTTGTATTAACAAGAGATTTACAAATGAGTCGTGAAGATGCTATAGAATTATTATGCAATGTAGGTGTTTTTGATTTCAAAAGATTGCCAAACAAAAAATTAGTTAATGGTAAAGAAATATTTAGTTTAATTCTACCTGAAGATTTTTCATTTAAAGGAAAAACAAAAAGCGGAGAACTTGTAGTTATTGAAAATGGGCAATTAAAAGAAGGAGTTATGGATACTCACAGCATTGGCGGAGAAGGTGAAGGAGTTCTTTTAAGAAGTTTACATAAAAAATATGGCGCTGATAGAACCATTGAAATTTTACAAAAAATATTTCGTCTAGGAATTGAAGTATTAATGAAAAGAGGATTTACTACAACACTTGCAGATACAGATTTAAGCAGCGAAGCAACAGAGCAGATCCAGTCTACACTTGATAAAGCAGAAGAAGAAGTTCAACAAATAATTCAGTTATTTTATAACAAAACACTCGAAACATTTCCTGGAAGAACATTAAAAGAAACTTTAGAAATGAAAATAATGGAAATTCTTAACAGAGCACGTAATACTTGCGGTAGTTTAATCAAAAAACACTTGGATAAAACAACACATACTGCAATCATGGCAGAAAGTGGCGCTCGTGGAAATATTTTGAACGTAGTTCAGATGAGTGCGTGTGTTGGCCAGCAAGCATTGCGAGGAAAAAGAATTGAAAAAGGATTTAAACAAAGAACATTGTCTTGCTTTAAAAGAAATGATTTATCTCCTGAAGCCAGAGGCTTTGTACGTTCAGGATACAAGGCAGGATTAAATCCAAAAGAATTTTTCTTTCATGCAATAACTGGAAGAGATAGCTTAATGGATACTGCTTTAAGAACACCAAAATCAGGATACCTTTATAGAAGGCTTGCAAATGCAATGCAAGATCTTAAAGTAGAATATGATAAAACAGTCAGGGATGCAAGTAAAAAGATAATTCAGTTTCATTATGGAGAAGATGATCTTGATGTTTCAAAAACAGAAAGCGGAGTTATTGATGTTAAAAAAATAATTGAGCAGGTGTAAAATGGTGCATGAACAATTAAAGCAGTATGTTGAAAAGATTCCTAATAAATTATTAGAAGAACTTGAAGCACATTGTCCGGCATCAAAACTAAAAAAAGCTGCAGAAAAATTATGTGAAGAATACTTAAACGCAAATATTGCTCCAGGAGAGGCAGTTGGTTTGATAAGTGCAGAATCTATTGGTGAACCTGGAACTCAGATGACATTAAATACATTTCACTTTGCAGGAGTCGCAGAAATGAATGTTACGATGGGTTTACCTCGAATGGTAGAAATCCTTGATGCTCGTAAAAGCATATCTACACCAACAATGGAGATATTTCTAAAAAGCCCATACAACAAAGGAAAAGATATTCGTGATGTTGCATTGCAAATAAAAGAAACAAGTACAAGTTATTTTGTAAAAGAATTTACAATTAATGTTACTAACCTAAGCATAGAACTTAATCTTGACCAAGAAAAGATCAGAGAAGTTCATACAAGTGTTAAAACACTTGCGAAAGCTCTTGAAAAAGCTCTTGTGAAAGAAGCTAGCATAAAATTAGTAGAAGGAGATAACATAGAGCTTAAACTTAAAGGAAAAGATGAAAAAAGTTTAAATGTACTTTATAAATTAAAAGAAAAACTAAAAGACATATATGTAACAGGAATTAAAGGAATAAAACAAGTTCTTCCTGTTAAAAGAAAAGATGAATTCATCATCATAACTGCAGGTTCAAATTTGAAAAAAGTATTAGAACTTGAATTTGTTGACACAACAAGAACAGTAACAAATGATATTCATGAAATAAATAGCACTTTAGGCATAGAAGCTGCAAGACAGGCCATTATTGATGAATTATTAAAAGTTATAGAAGCTCAAGGCCTTAATGTTGATTTAAGGCATATAATGCTGGTTGCAGATACCATGTGTATGGGCGGTTCAATAAAAGGAATAACAAGATATGGAGTTGTAAGTGAAAAAGCAAGTGTTCTTGCGCGCGCAAGTTTTGAAACTCCTTTAAGACACCTTACAAATGCTGCTTTAGTAGGAGAAATTGATTATCTTGATTCAGTAGTTGAAAACGTAATGCTTAATCAGCCTGTTCCTATTGGCACTGGTTTGCCTAGAGTTATTGCTAAAAAATAAAAATCCAATCTGCAGCAAATAAAAATGGCTAAAAAAAATACATCAACCTTAGGAAGAGAATTACAGCTTCAAGCTGCACAAGAAAAACTTGTTTTTGGTACAAAACAAACTTTAAAATTAAGCAAGCTAGGAAAACTTGCAAAAGTTATTGTTTCAAAAAACTGTCAAGATTTTGTTAAAGAAAGATTAACTTACTATTCTTCAATAAGTAAACTTGAAATAGTACAAACTCCCTATTCAAGCGAACAATTAGGAGCTCTTTGCAAAAAACCATTTACTGTTTCTGTTATTGGTATTAAGTTATGAAATCACGAATTTACGACACTTCGCTTATTCAGTATATAACTTTATTTGAGTCAGTTACAAAAACAAATCTTAAAGATTGCCTGAGTGAAGGTGAAACACTTATTTTTATTGTTGAACCTGAACAGATGGGAAAAGCAATAGGCAAAAATGGAAAAACTGTTCAAAGATTGCAACACCTTACAAAGAAAAGAATCAAAATTGTAGAATTCTCAGAAGATGTCATAAACTTTATAAAGAACCTCATCACACCTCTTCAAATAGATGATGTATCATTGAAAGATGAAACAGCAATAGTAACAACAAGCAATGCACAAATTAAAAATGCATTGATTGGAAGAAATTCATCAAAAATAAAACAATATGAAAAAATTGTTCAAAGATTTTTTCAAGTTAAAAATATTCAGGTAAAATATACACATGGGAAATAAAGCTAATGGAATGCGAGCAAGCGCTTCTTTAAAGAATAGACGCCATCATGGACTTTGGAGAAAAAAGTCTTATGTACGCAAAGTCCTTGGCTTAAAAAAAAAAGCAGATCCTTTAGAAGGTGCATCTCAAGCTAAAGCTCTGGTATTAACTAAAGTAGAAATAGAAGCAAAACAACCTAATTCTGCAAAAAGAAAATGTTGTAGAGTTCAACTTATTAAAAACGGGCGTCAAATCACTGCATTTATTCCTGGTGATGGAGCTCAAAAATTAATTGATGAACATGATGAAGTATTAATTGAAAGTATCGGAGGCCCAAGAGGAAGATCTATGGGAGACCTCTCAGGCATTCGCTGGCAAGTTATCAAAGTAAATGATCAAAGTTTAAGAGCATTATTAAGTGGTAAGCTGGAGAAAGCACGAAGATGAGTTCAATTCTTGTTTTTAATAAATGGAATACAGAAAGTATTGAAGTTAAAGATCCAGGATTAAAACAGTATATAAATCTTACACCTCAATATGTTCCAAGAACTGGCGCAAGATATGCTACACATAGATTTCATAAATCAAAAGTATTTATTCTTGAACGATTGATGAATAAATTAATGGTTCCAGGCCACAGGTCTAAAAAACATGTTAAAAGCTCAGGACACTGTACTGGAACTGCAGTACAAGCTTATTCTATTATTAAAAAAACAATGGAGATTATTGAACAGAAAACAAAAAAAAATCCCATTGAAGTATTTGTTCAAGCGCTTGAAAATGCATCCCCTAGAGAAGAAGTAGTATCTATAGAATACGGAGGAGCAAGATACACTAAAGCAGTAGAGTGTGCACCACAAAGAAGAGTTGATATTACATTAAGACATTTTATTCAAGGAGCTTATGATCATAGTTTTAATAAAAAAACAAGCATTGAAAATGCATTAGCAGAAGAAATACTTGCAGCATACAAATCAGACCAGAAATCAACAGCAATTTCAAAAAAAAATGAAATTGAAAGACAAGCAGATGCCAGCAGATAAATATTCTTAAATCTATTTCTTCAACAAAAAGAGAAATCTTCAATTAACGTAAGTATTTTAAATTATTAAAAATTCTTGTTATATATGAGCAGAGAATTAACGCGATCAGTAAAAGATTCACATATTTTTTTTGAAGATGATATGTTTAACAGATCTGTCAAGAAAGTATTAAGACCTTACGTCAGAAATGGCCGTATTGTCCAGCTCGATACAACAATAGACAGGCTTTTTGTACATGTTGCAGAAGAATTTTCAAATCCTTATTGTTTAGGAAAACAAACATTACATGAATTTACTCATTCTGGAGTACAAATTGCAGTCCATGATTATTTTTCAAAAATTCCCAGTTATACTTGTGGATCTATCTCTGTAAATAATACACACATTTTTATTTTTGATAGTAAAGCTCCTGCTAATCTTTATGTTGGAAATTCATTAAATAAGCTTGAAGAATTAGCAGTTGGTCAAAGAAGATTATATATTATTTCTCGAAATTCAGGTAAGCTTGAGGAAGTAGGTTTATTAGTTTACCCAGTTTCAAATCTAACAGCTGACAACGATGGAAGACTTTATGGAATGTGTGGAAAAACATGGGATATTGTAAAATTAGTACGACAAAAAGTTTTAGAAGAATCATCAGTAGACAATTCAGTTGTACAGACAAGTTTTGATATGGTGCCAAATTTAAAGCTAAGTTTTTTTGGTGTTCAGAAAATCTTTGATAAACAAAAAAGCTGGGTATTAGAACCACTTATGAGAACACTTGATGATCATATAATTCTATATGATCGCCATGACAAAAGTGTTCGAGGGGTTAATTGTGAAGTGCCTGAAGAATTATATCTTGATGCTGATGAAAAAGAAAACATGTTAAGATCGGCAAGCGATTTCGTCTTTTTAAAAAATTTCATGGTTTGTAAAATTTATGAGTATTTTGGTTCATCTCCGCCTTATAGAAAACAGCTGAGTTTCAAAGGAATTGCCTATGCCTCTGATGAAATTTTTACGTATAAAACTAAACTTATGAAACATACATTTGCATTTGGAAGTATGCGCCCATTGTTAGGAGATAGTTTTGTCCAGCAATGGGACAATAGAACAATAAAAAAAATAGATATTAAAAAAAATCACAAAAAAGGATTAACTCAACTAATGCATCATTTTCTACAAAAAATTTAAGTATTGTATCATAAAAAGTTCTCTTAAGAAAACCCTTCTTTCTTTATTTTGCTGCAAAAAACATTGAGTAATAACTCGTGTTGATTATCCGAAGGTTTGTATCTATATGTTCTTTTACTTGGATTTCTAAAAGTTTTTGTACTTTATCAAAAACATCGTTTCTATGATAATAACCAATTCCGATAAAAAGTTTCATTTAATAAAGTATTTTCATTCAATTATAAAAGATTATGCTAACCTAAAGTTTTGCGTTTTTTTATTGATCTAGGCAAAACTTTAGAACCTATACTTTTGTCTATTTACTTATAAAATGCAAAAGTCTAGCTAACGAAACATTTAAA
>JACPID010000020.1 GCA_016188265.1 Candidatus Woesearchaeota archaeon
ATAATCAGAGTTCTCCTGCTGTGACTAAATTAATTTTTGTATCTCTTGGTGAGATTTTTGCATCCATCGCCACTACGTATTGAACATGTGATTTTTCAGCAACATCTGTTATTCCTTTATCTGCTACACCATCAAATACAACTGCAAAAACCCCTCCATTAAGGCTAGTTAATGTTGTTGCAAGTTCTGTGCAAGGGACTTTTCCAAGAATATTTAATTTTTCATCAAGCAGTACAGCTCCGCGTGTGCCAATTAAGCTTTCTAGCAGTTCTCCAAATTTTACTTTTTCATTTTGTCCTAAACTTTTTCTCTCAATAGTTGGTGACAGAACTGATTTTGTTTGTGCCTGCTGCTGTTTGAGATTTTGTTGTCTTGGCAGTTGTTGTGTGTTTACAACTCTTCGCTGCATCATAGGCTTTCTTATAGCATTGCTTGTATCTACCAACTCTAGTTTAGCTTGTTCTGAAGTTATTTTGCTTCTAATTGCTTTATGAATTTCTTTTTTTGTTAACTCTTCAACTTCTTTTCCATCAGGTGCTCTTGCGACAAAATCAACTTCAGCAATATTGAACAATTCCTTGATTATCAAATCTCCACCTCTATCACCATCAACAAAAACTGTTACTTCTTTCTTTTTGCTTAAGTCTATTACTGTTTGAGGACAAGATGTTCCATTCATGGCAATTGCGTTTTTGAAACCATTTTTTAAAAGTGTAAGAACATCTGCACGCCCTTCTACTACTATGATGTCATCTGATTCATTGATTGCAGGCCCTGCTGGAAGCCTATCAGTTCCATACTCTACTGCTTCCATAATTCTAACTGAGTGTGCAACTTCTTCTGCAATTTCCAAGCTGTCTGGCATAACCTTATCTATCATTGTACGAAGTAATTCTTTAGCTCTTTCAATTACAAAAATTCTTTTACTAACCCGAACATCTTCTATGTTTTGAACCTTTATCTTTGCATTACAAGGGCCTATTCTTTGAATTACTTCAAGTGAAGCAGCAATAATGCTTGTTTCAGCTTTATCTAAAGATGAAGGTATTACAATAACTCCCGTACTTTTTCCTGATCTGGTATCAACATTTACTTCAATTCTTCCTATTCTTCCACTTCTTTGTAATTCTCTTAATTCAAGCTCAGAGCCTAATAATCCTTCAGTTTGCCCAAAAATAGCTCCTATAACGTCTGGCTTATCAACTACACCATCAATTTCAATTGAAGCATGTACAATATATTTTGATGTTACTGGACTAATTTTTCCCATTTTAAACCCCCATTATGGGCTAACTAGAACAAGCTACACATGGCTTTTTATCATAAAGTATTTTATTTATACTATATCTGGCCAGTGAATATGTGTTTGTGATAAATGAAATTTGAATTATTAATTGTTCTAGTAAACCCTTATATGATTATTAAATGTTGCCCGCCTAACTAACCCCCAAGCTCATTGCTTGGTATGTCACCGTGAGCTCCATTGGGTACTCTCTGTGACGGGCTTGCACTTTACGTGCGTATCTTGAAAAAACAGCCAGCTTTATAAATCTTATGGTTTATTAAATATTATGGGTATATTTAGAGAAAAATTCAAAACTCTTAAAAATGTATTTGATCTTTTTACTGAGCGAAACTTGTTTAAATTAATCTCTCAGGGATACTTTGAAGGTTTAGAAAGCCCTATTTCTATAGGTAAAGAAGCAAATATTTTCACAGCTAAAATTAAGGAAGGTGAAAAACGCATTGTTAAGATTTATAGGCTAAGCACTTGTGATTTTATGCAAATGTATTCTTACTTAAGAAGCGATCCTAGAATTAAAAAAATAAATAGAAATAGAAGGCAAATAATTTTTACATGGGCACAACGTGAATATAGAAACTTATTGAAAGCAAGAGCAGCAGGTGTTAGAGTTCCAACACCATTTTCTTGTTTATACAACATTTTGGTATTGGAATTTATAGGTGATGATGATCCTGCACCTCAGCTTAAGGATAAAATTCCTGAAAATCCTTTTCAGTTTTATAATGAACTTGTAGAAGAAATGCAAAAGCTGTACAAAGCAGGACTAGTTCATGCTGACTTGTCTAAATTTAATGTTTTAAATTTTCAAGAACACCCTGTTTTAATTGATTTTTCTCAGGCTACAAGCCTTGACAACCCCCGAGCAATTGAGTACTTAAAAAGAGATGTTCACAATATTGTAACATTTTTTAAAAAATTAAACATTTATGAAGATGAAGAAAAATTATTGAAAAGTATACAAACTTTTAAAAAGAAAAGCTTTTAGCTAATTTGTGAATTTTAGAAATGCCAAAATCACCCCCAACAATAATACCTGAAGAATATGCTTATGAACTGCGTATTCCAAAAGAAAGAATTGCAATACTTATTGGAAAAAGCGGTGAGATTAAAAAACAATTAGAAAAAGATACAGAATCTCGAATAAATGTTGACAGTGAAGAAGGCATTGTGCAAATAAAAGGTGCAAATGCAATACATTTATTTGCATTGCGCGAAATTATCAGAGCAATAGGCAGAGGTTTTAATCCTGAAATTGCAAAATATTTATTGAAGCAAGATTATGCGCTTGAAGTAATAAATCTCTCCAACTATACCTCAACTCAAAAAGAACTTATTCGTTTAAGAGGCAGAATAATTGGAGAAGGAGGAAAAGCTAGAAATACCATAGAAACACTAACAAATGTTTACGTATCAGTTTTTGGAAAAACAGTATCAATACTAGGATCGTTTGATAGCATAGCATTAGCGCGTAAAGCAGTTGAGCAGTTATTATCAGGAAGCCCGCACAGTAAAGTTTATTATTGGCTTGAAAGAAAACAAAAAGAAATTATAAAAAAAGAATGGATTCCAAATGAGTGAATTAACAGCAGTAAAACTTGCACAACAGCAAAGAGAAGTTAGTGTTGCAGAGTTTTTTGAAAGAAATAGGCATCTTCTTGGCTTTGATAATAAGCGCAAAGCTCTTTTAACTGTTGTTAAGGAAGCTTGTGACAACAGTTTGGACGCAACTGAAGAAGCAAGAGTTTTACCTGAAATTAATGTTGAAATAATTGATTTAGGAAATGATAAGTTTCGCATTATTGTAGAAGATAATGGCCCTGGAATTGTAAAAAAACAAATTCCAAATGTTTTTGGAAAACTATTGTATGGAAGTAAATTTCATTCCATGAAAATGAGTCGCGGACAACAAGGCATAGGAATTTCAGCATCTTGTTTATATGCACAATTAACAACTGGCAGGCCTTTGCGAGTTATTTCTAAAATTTCACCAAAACATCCTGCAGTTTATATGGAAATTGGAATTGATACAAAAAATAATCGCGCTCAAGTTTTTAAAGAAGAAGAAAAAGAATGGAAAAAAGAACATGGAACCAGAATTGAGCTTGATATTGAAGGAAGCTACCAGAAAGGAGAGCAAAGTGTTGATGTTTACTTAAAAGAAACTGCAATTGTAAATCCACACGCCACAATACTTTATACCAATCCTAAAGCAGAACAACTTATATTTCCAAGAGCAACAGATCTATTGCCAGTTCAACCAAAAGAAATCAAGCCCCACCCATACGGTGTTGAACATGGAATTTTGATGAAAATGCTGCAAACAACAGAATCGCGCACTCTTCAAAGTTTTTTAACAAATGATTTTTCAAGAGTTGGTCCTGGAACTGCTAAAGAAATTTGCCAAAATGCAAGATTACTTCCAAATTCAAAGCCTTCTGAACTAACACACCCCCAAATTGAACAATTAATGGAAGGAATAAAAAATACAAAAATAATTGCGCCACCAGCAGACTGCATTTCTCCAATTGGCGCTGAACTTCTTGAAAAAGGATTGAAGAAAGAAGTAAACTCTGAATTCTATGCAACATCAACAAGATCTCCTGAAGTATATAGGGGAATTCCATTTATTATTGAAGCAGGCATAGCTTACGGAGGAGAGCAAGCAGGAGACCAATCAATAAGACTATTAAGATTCGCAAACAGAGTTCCACTACTTTACCAGCAAAGCTCTTGCGCAACATTCAAGGCAATTACTGGAATGAATTGGAGACAATACGGACTCTCACAAAGCCAAGGCGCGCTTCCAATAGGCCCTGTAACAGTTGTAGTCCATCTTGCATCAGTATGGCCTCCATTTACATCAGAAGCTAAAGAAGCAATAGCACACTATCCTGAAATCATAAAAGAAATGAGACTTGCATTACAAGATTGCGGCAGAAAATTATCATCATACATTAATAAAAAAAAAAGAGTTGGAGAAGCACAACAAAGAATCAGCATATTTGAAAATTACATTCCAGAAGTAGCAGGATTTTTAGAAGCATTAACTGGAGAGAAAAAAGAAAAAACAATAGAAAAAATGAGACAAATGCTTTCAAAAAACAAAGAATTAATACAACAGTATAAAGAAGCTCATGAAGTAACAAAACGTGAAGCAGAAGAAAAAGAAGACCAAATTGAACTAAAAGGCGCAATAGAATATGACGAATAAACAATTAGAAAAACTAAAAGAACTTGGAAATGACATAATTAAAGATATTGACAAAAATAAAAATCCATCAATTGACGTGCCTATTAGAACACTGGCAAATGTTCAGTTTAATCAAAAAACAAAAAAGTTAGAGCTAGGGAAAAAGTCAGCAAAAAGATTCTTCTTCAATGTTGGACATGCCAAAAAATTCCTTCAAACACTTGCAGTTGCATCTGTAAGCAAAGAACTGCTAGGACTGGACAAAAATGCGCATTTAAGAGATGTTTTTTACAGTATTAAAAGAACAATCCCAAATACTGATGTTAATATTGTTGACGAACAAAGCGAATCAGATAAAGCTATTGAAGATCTAGAATTAATCAGTGATTTGTCAAGAGAACAATTGCACATAACTGCCAACAAAGCAGGATCAGTAGTTGGAAGTGTGGTAATAGAAGATGATGGCGACATAATTGATTGGTCAAAATTAGGAAGCGGAGGATGGAGTATTCCCTCAACAGTTGAAAAAGTGAAATTCAAAAAAGTAAATGCAAAATTTGTTCTCTACATGGAAAAAGCAGGAACTTGGGAGCGTTTAAGAGAAGACCGTTTCTGGGAAAAACAAAAATGCATAATCGTGAGTTCTCACGGACAAACAACCAGGGGAATAAGAAGACTTTTACAAAGGCTCAATCAAGAACATAACTTGCCAATATATGTACTTGCAGATTTTGACCCTTGGGGATTTTATATTTATTCAGTATTAAAATTCGGATCTATTAATCTAGCTCATGCTTCAGAAACAATGGCCTTGCCAAAAGCCAAATTTTTAGGCATTACTGCAGATGACATAGAAAAATACAATCTTAAAAAACATTTTATCAAAATGAAAGAAATTGATTTTACAAGACTAAAACAAATCATGAATTATGAATGGTTCAAAAACAACAAAGAATGGCAAAGACAATTTAAACTAATGAATAGCTACAAAGCAAAAGTAGAAATTCAATCATTATCATCCAGAGGAATTACATTTATTTCTGAAAAATACTTGCCTGAAAAAATTAAAGAAGCAAAATTCTTAGACTAGAAAAAGACAAAATTAAGTTATAGAAATAGTTTGTCTTTGTCAAGAACCTACTTACTAAAGTAGGTAGCGTGTTTACACACAGCTACTAAATAATTAAGTAGTTCTTGATCACACCAAGATTCCAGTACTAAACCACTAGTGAAACAATAGTGGAATCTTAGTGTTTCAATATAATTAAGGATAATACTTAACTTTGCCACTTCATCTGACTAAGTAGTAAGTTTAGAATTCCATTATTATTTTTTCACAGTTGTATTTACTTTTCACGTGGTAAAGTTAAGTAATAATATAATTTACTTATGTCCTCAATTAGATATTAAAAAGGTTTTTAAATAAATCAAACATAATAATATAACATGCCAATTGATATTACTCAAACGCTTCTTCCATTTTTGAAATCTTTTAGCACAGGATTAATTGTTTTTACAATGATTATTCTTGGAATAATAATATATTTTAATGTGAAAAAGAAGTGTGGTTTTTTTACAACATTATACAAATGTTTTAATCTTTCAGAATATGCTTCTTTAAAAGATTATTCTATTGGCCAAAGCTTAGGATTTTATGCTTTGCTGATTATTTTATTTTTATTAGTTGGTTCAAGTTTGTTTTTTGTTGCTTTAAGTATTTCTCTCCCATCATTATTAACAACAGAACTGCCTGAAATAAGCATAACAAACGGCGTTGTAAGTCTTGAGCAGGATCCATATATTGTTGAAAATATTTTTTATGCATCAACCCTTGACTTTGATTATAAAACAAGAGAAGAACCTTTAGTGCTTACAAAAACACAATTAGTAATTCGTGATAGAAACAATATAGAAGTTCAGGATTTAGCTGGTATAAGTTTTTTTAATTTAAGTAATATTATGCCAAGATTGCCTAAGCTCTTAATAACTTTTTTTGTTATAGGCTTAATTGCAGTGGGTTTTATATTATTTGTTTACTATTTAGTTTATTTCTTGCTTTTATCCCTTGTTTTAATGCTTAATAATTTATTTTTTAAAAGAAACTGGTATTATTCTCAATACTTTAATGTTGCATTGTTTAGCAGCATACCTATATTGCTTATAATAAATGTTTTGTTTTTATTTATTCCAAGCACTGCATTTTTGCCTACAATAATTCAATTAATACTGCTTAGCTGGCTTACATGGTGGCTTTCAGCTCCAAAACCAACAGTTGAAGTATCTTCAATAAAGTTTAGAAAAAGACAATTTCAGAAACCTTTTCGCAGAAGAAGTTGAATTTTTTTACAAATAACTGGCTTTTTATTTTTTGCAACATACCTGTAAGGCAGGATTACGCTTTCATTTTTATCTGTCTGTATTTCAGGTTCGTCAATAAAATTAATTTCTTGCAATCTTTTACCATCAACTATCATTTTAGTAACAAGAACTGCAGTGTCAGTGCTCATTTGTTTTGGTCCTAACTTTCTTTTTTCACAATTTAAGTTTTCAGATAATATTCTGGTTCTTCCTTCAGCCGGAGCATTGCCAAGAATGCCTCCAAAAATAAAGTAATTAAAATTTTTAGCTTCATTAGGAGTTAATTCTTTTTTAGCTTTAGGATCTAAAAGGCAGGAGTTTTTCAAATTTAATTGAATTACAGATTTATTTTTTGTAATGCCTAAATTTTTTATTTTGTCAGAACAATTCTGTGGTGAATTTAGGTTAGTAAACCAAACATTTTTTTTGCCAACAATCTTAGATGTGTGCTCATACTCAGCCAGACACCAAGCCCATAATTTTGGCTCAAGATGTTCAATAATAAATATTGGCATATTATAACTTTCTAAATTCAGAGACTATTTCAAGTAAATCTACTTGCCCTAAAAACATAGTACGGCAACAATATCTTTCAATAGAAAGTTCATCCATTACTGTTTTAGGATTTTCTCCTTTCTCAGTACGTTCTTTGTACTTTTCCCAAAGATGTGCTATTGGTTTTCCACAAGTCCAACACCTGATTGGTATTATCATTTTTTGATCACCTGTACGATTTCTGCTGTTTTGCACGAGCTTTCCCATGCCTGTTTGGTTTATGTGTTTCTTTTTGGCGTACATCTGCAACAAGTAATGTTCTATCATATTTTGAAAATTCTTTTTGCAATTTTTTATTATACTGAAATAGTGCTTTTGCAATTGCTAAACGAGCAGCATCTGCTTGACTATTAATCCCGCCACCATTAACTTGAACCATAATATCTACTTTCTGAGCAGATTCTCCTGCAAGTAAAAAAGGTTCACTTATACGTATCTTATAAACTTCAGGAGTGTATGTATCAAGTAGTTGAGTATTAATTCGGACAACACCATTGCCTTCTTTTAAAAATGCTTTTGCAATAGCGCTTTTGCGATTTCCTGAAGCTACAATTGTTTTCATTTATTTCCTCCGAGATACTTGCAGACTTGTTGAACAGATACAAATTTAACAAATTTTCTTTTTGTTGAATCAGCCACTGAGGGCAATATTGCTTTTTTACCTTCAAATTCAGAAGGCACACTTCTATAACACATTATTCTCTTAAAAGCATCCCTGCCACGGCCTTGTTTATGAGGAAGCATTCCACGTATTACTCTTTTCAAAAATCGTTCTGGTAAACTTGGAATAAATGGACCTTTTTGAGGCCTTCCAATTTCACTTTTTCTTAACCTATATTTTTCTGCAACTACTTTAGGATCTCCTGAAAATAAAGCCTTTTCACTATTTAAAACAACTACTGAATTGCCAAGTAAGGCCTGCTTTGCTATGTAAGAAGCAAGTCTTCCTACAATTGCATTTGTTGCATCAATTATTAGTTCTGCCATTATCCTATTATCCTTATATTTTTTCCCTGAGGGTTTTGTTTAAGCAATTCTCCAATTGTTAAACATTTGCCTTTTGCTTGTTCTATAATGTTTCTTGCTGATTGTGAAAATGTTAATGCTGCAATAACTAAAGGATGATCTAATGAACCGCTTCCTAAAACTTTTCCAGGAACAATAACAGTTTCATTATTTTGAGTATGTCTGTTAAGTTTTGAAATATTAACTTCTCTTCTTTGCCTTGAAGGTTTATTTAAATCAAAGGCAATGCGTTTCCAAAAATCTATTTTGTTAACACTTGCTTCCTTTTGCAATACACTTATTAAACTCAGTATTTGCTCATTTGTTGATCCTGTTCGTTTAACCATTGTATTTATCTACTAATAAATGCAGGGGAAGGGATTTGAACCCTCGCACCCACTAAGGGACAAGGCCCTCAACCTTGCGCATTTGACCAGACTCTGCCACCCCTGCAAATTTGTTTATAATTTTTCTTCAAGCTCTTTTATCTGTTTTTGGAATTGTTCAAGAGCTGAACTTAAAATTTCAGAGGGGTTTAACTGGCCCCAAGGTTCTATGTTAAACATAAAAGTTTTTCCATCATATTCTAATTTAATAACATCCTCGCATACTCCTTCTACAGCATCAAATAAATTATTATCAATGATTGCTTGTTTGTCAACTTTTCCATCTTTAACAGCCACGCTTGGAATGCGAGCTTTGCACTCTTCTAATTTTGAACTTGAATTGTTAACAGTTACTTTTGGGTATTCAAAATACCAGCATAGTCCAGGACTCCATTTTACATGGTTCTTACCTTGGCCTAGAACAGCTGTTGCTTCAATTTCAAGTTCTTGCCCTTTTGTCAGAACAGTCAATAATGTATCAGGATATACTGGCACTATTTTTGGATCTTTAGATTTAAGATCTTTTGCATAAACATTTCCAGGACCTTTTGCTTTAAGAGTAAGAATAACTGTACACCTATTGCATCCTGCTCCATTGCATTTACACTCTTGAGGCAAAGTGTATGCTTTAAGATCTGTTTTAAGAGTTATAAGCCCTAACCTATGAGCAATTTGTTCATCATATAATGCAGTGTTATTTTTACGAAACTCAACATCTTCAATAGCCATTGTTGGAACAGATTCTATGCTAAATCTTCTCAAAGTATTAGCTATAAAATGTGTTGCATCTTTTAGTAAAAAGTTAACACGCCCTGTTTTTTTATCTTTACTCACTAATTGAATTGTTGTCATACTCTTCTACCTCTACGCCCGCCTTTTTTTCTGCAGCCTCCATGCGGTACTGGTGTAACATCTTCAATAATTCCAATTTTAAATCCAGCACGTGACAGTGCCCTTATTGCTGCTTGTGCTCCAGGCCCTGGAGTTGATGGCCCATTGTGGCCGCCTGGTGCGCGAACTTTAATATGAAGCCCACTTACCCCTTTATCATGTAATTGTTCTGCAACTCTTTTAGAAGCCATCATTGCTGCAGTAGGTGAGCTTTCATTTCTATCAACTTTAACAACCATGCCACCACTAGCTCTTGCTAATGTTTCTGTACCTGTAATATCAGTAACATGAATAATTGTGTTATTATAAGATGAAAAAATACGACATACAGCCCATATATGGTTTTGCTGATTTTTCATGTTTTAGCACCTTTAGTTTTTACACTTCTTTCAGGGTGGTCTGGATTTGATAGTGCTGATCTAGGATCAAATTTTATATGCTGTTCTTCATCAATACGCACAAGATATGATGGTGATGATACTGTTTTATCTTTAACTTGAACATGCTGGTGTGTTATTAATTGTCTTGCTTGTTTTGTAGAACGTACAAGCCCATTTTTAACAACTAATGTTTGTAATCTTCTATTAAGAACGTCTTTCACGCTTAAGCCTAAAACAGTATCAAGTTCAATTTTTCCTTTCAAAACACCAAGACTTTGAAGCTTATCAAGAAGTTGTTTTTTTTCTTTTTCAGACTGTTCGCTTCTTGCTGCAATAAGATTTTTTGCTTGTGCAGTAAACTGTTTTAGTATACTTGAAGACTTCCATAGTTCTCTTTTATTCTTAAGTCCAAACTCTCTCAAAATAATTGCTTCATCTTCAATACGTTTCTTTTGCCAAGGATGTGATGGCTTACTATATTTTTTCCTAAGTTTTTTAATGTCGCCCATTATACTCTTCCTGATTTACCAGCTTTTGATTTTACAACACCAAGTTTTGCCTTGCCTTTATTTGCACGGAAATTACTTCTAGTGCGCTGACCGCGAACTGGCTGGCCTAGAGTGTGCCTTATTCCTTTGTAAGATTTGATTTTCTTCATTTTTTTAATATCATCTTCTCTTGATAACTGCAATGGTATTGTAACAAGATGTTTATCAGCACCAGTTTCAGGATCTCTTCTACGATTATAAAGCCATGTTGGAATTTTAGACTTGCTTGGATCTAAAATTGTTTGCTCAATTTTTTTAATTTGATCCTGAGAAAGCAGGCCTAACTTTTGTTTTGGATCAATATTATTAACTTGCAAAACTGCATGTGCAAAATTAAAGCCAACACCTTTTATTTTATTCAAAGCACACATAACTCCTTTTTTCCCATTTAAATCTGTGTTGACAATACGTATTAACTGTTTAATTTCTTGTTCTGCCATTTTTATTAAAACAACTTTGAGAAGTTCATTAGAACCCTCAATCGCCCCTCTAAGGACTCGGGATTAAAGACGAGAAATCAGAGGGTATTTATAAATGTTACGGGTAAAAACATTTTTATACCTAATAAAAATTCTTCTACTCTATGGCGGCAATAGTTTAGTGGTAGAATGCAGGACTGTGGATCCTGAGGTGGGGGTTCGATTCCCCTTTGCCGCTTTTGTTGAACTGATGTTAAAAACTTATTTTTTTGTTGTGAATTATTATTAACTTGTGAACTAGAAAAGGAAGTACAAAAGCGCTGATATAAAAAATTCCAACAATCAAAGGATTTTGCGGTCCAACACTAGTATACAAGGCTTCTGCAAATTTATTAGATAACTTGACAATCAGTACAACATTTATCAAAGCAACACTAGGAATAAATAATCCTGCAATAATTATTTGATGTGTTGCTTTTTCAAAAAGCCAAATTATTGTTTCAAAAAGAGTTCCAAAACATAAGCCAAGAAGCAATAATAAAGTTATAAGGTAAAAACCACTCACTAAAAGCAGTATTGGAACCATAATAACTGAGCTAAATAAATTTCCTAAAATAACAACTAGCAATGCAAAAATGTAAGTAATTGCTCCTCCTAGCTTAATACTTTTTGCATGCTGTTTTTCCCCTCTTTTTAAAACTCGAAACACTTGAGAGATTTCTTCTTCTGTCCAACTTTTTTTTTTAAAATTTTCAGTCTTCATTTTCACCTTTCAAATAAATTTCAACATATTTAATAAATTCTTTTGTTTTTTGAAAATAATCCTGGACAATATCAATAGTTACTTCAACTTTTTTCCCATCAACATACGCAGTCATTGTAACATGCCTTCTAAATTCCAAAGCTCTTTCATATTCTGACTTGTCAAGTTTTCTTAAAATAAGATAAAATTCTTCAAATTTAGGAATTACTTCATCACTTGCAAAAGCTTCATTTATACTATCAACACGAAGGCGTGGAAGTTCAGGAATGCTCTTAATTTTTCCTTCTTGTTTTATTTTAATTAAAAGTGCTTCATTAACACAAGAAATAGCATTGATAAGCCTTTCAATAATAGATTTAATAACATCAACTGTACGTGTATATTTTAAACTGACAAATAATAAATGATCTGCACGCCCTAATTCTTTTTTTGCACGATCCAGTGCTTCATCAACAGAAATAACATTTTCCATTTTAACAATAAGAGTAATAAACTGAAGTATATAAATTCTTACGTGAATCAGCAAAGTCCAGCTTTTTACACTCTGTTAATTCAAGATTGAAGCTCTAAAATAGCACTAGCCAAATCACCTTTATGCTTCTTAATTGCTTCTTCTGCACTTTTTTTGTCAGCTCTAGTTTGTTCCATTACTGTTTTAACATCTTCTTCTGAAATAGAAACAGTTCTAGAACGTTCTTCTGGAGTTCCAACAATCTGATAACTAACTTGGCCCATCATGTCAACTTTGCTAATCTGAGGATTATTAAATACTAATTCTTTATCTTCTAAAACAATAATAACTTGTTGAGCTTGAAGCTCATCTTGTTTAATTCCTAACTTCTTCATGGCTTTTGCCATTTCCCTAGGATTAAGGCCTGGAATCATTGTAATCCCAACAAAGAAGGTCCGATTGAATGAAGTATTAACATAACAATGATTATGAAAACAGCTAAAACAATAATATGAGTAGGTTGAAATTCAATTCTACTTTTGTATTCTTCAAAAAATCTAGTAATCCCTGCGCTAGCAGCAGGCATAGATATTTTTTCTTGCGCCATGATAATAGGTTATAAAGCAATGGTATAAAAATGTTGTGTTAATTAAACTTTGCAGTTCGCCTTTGGTTCACAGCAAAAGTTTAGGTCTAGATTTATTTAAAAAAGTGTATAAAATCTCGCTTTTTATCGCGAATTAGGCCATTAAGTGAATATTTATCCTGCTTAATAGTTGTTAAGCAAAATTCAGGCGGCGAGCTAAACTAATGCCAAATCAAAGATTTGAAGAAATAATAGAAATAGGTTGGCGTCTATAATTGTCTTCTAACTTCTTCTAGAGGTTTTACAAGATTTGCAGACAAATAAGCATCAAGAACACTTGTATCTGAAACAACACTATATGGTTGCACTTCTGAAAGTAATGGTGCTTGATTTACTTCCGCAGTAATATCTACTGCAACTTTCGCACCAGAATCATAAAGAATATGATGGTCGATATTATCTATATTTCCTAAATCATACATTTCTGCTTGTGTTACTTTAATTCTAAATAATTTTCCTTCCATGTGATTTAGTATTTTATTAGTTTTTATAAATATTTCTGAAATGCGCGCTAGGATTTTTAATCATTATTTTAAACACTAAGATTCCACACTAGAAAATCGAAGATTTTCTGTGCACAGAAAATGCGTTGCATTTTCTTGTGAACCACTGGATGCTGAAACCGAAGTTTCATGCCACTGGTTTATTGACCGGTGGTTCTTGACAGAAAAGAACTCATATTTCAAGCTTAAAAACTATAAAAAACAGATTTTTCTATACCAATTCAAGTATGAAAGTGGGCCCGGCCAGATTTGAACTGGCGACCTTCTCGAATTTGAGTTATGCACTCGTCAACGAGATGTCATAACCACTAGACCACGGACCCAAAAATTTTATTAGGTTCATAGGCTTTAAATTGTTCTGGCATATGCCAAATA
>JACPID010000022.1 GCA_016188265.1 Candidatus Woesearchaeota archaeon
TCGATTGAATCTTGGTGTGCTCAAGCACTAGAAAATCAAAGATTTTCTGTGCACAGAAAATGCGTTGCATTTTCTTGTGAACCACCGGATGCTGAAACCGAAGTTTCATGCCACTGGTCTATTGACCAGTGGTTCTTGACACTTGATAATCGCGAAAGGATGCGTATTGAGAAAAAATTGGCAAAGTTAAAAGAAGACCCATATCAAGGGAAGCCTCTGGGCTATGACTGGTTCAGTGAACTGAAATTAAATGATAAAAGAGTTTATTTTCTTATTTATGAAAAAACTCAAAAAAATAGGTCTTGTTGCAATCAGTCAGTAGTCATACAGCATTAATAGCTAAACTATTATTTAAAACTTAGCTTTCTATAATTTAAGGCGAGGATTATTACAAATTGCTGTAAATCGATATAAGGAAAAACGCCGGCGCCAGGACTTTCATTAGTAACATTGTTTTTGCAACAATGAAAAACTATTTTTGAACCTGGAGGCCCTTACGGACGGCAGTTAGCTCGGATTTATTTCGAGACTGCTGCCTTACCAGATTAGGCTACGCCGGCAAATATTAACTACTAATCTTACCATTATCTGCAAACAACAGACCACTAACTATACTTACCATTATATTTTTATACTGTTTAAGAATTTTTCTCTCATACGGCGGAGTAGCTCAGCCTCGTTAGAGCGCATCGCTCATAACGATGAGGTCGCGAGTGCAAATCTCGCCTCCGCCATTAATATGATATTTATACGAATAGTGTGTTTATGATGTTGTTGATATGAGTTTTGTGGGACTGAACAAAGTGAAGTCGCACACTTTCTCCCAGGTCTTTGGTAAAGACCTGTGCAGAATTTCGCCTCCGCCACTTATAATAAAAATCATACAGCCCTGTAGTATAGTGGTTAAGTATGTCAGGCTCTGGCCCTGAAGACCTCGGTTCGAATCCGAGCAGGGCTATAATTTATTTTATTTACTGGAAAACTTTTTATAATACTCAATAATTTTACAGAATAACGCAGCCCCGTCGTATAGTGGTCAAGTATAGCGGACTTTGGCAGTTAAAAAAATAATTTTTAATAAACTGCAGAAATCCGTTGACGGCGGTTCGAATCCGCCCGGGGCTATTTACTATTAGTATACAATACACTTTTTATAATTTCTTCAAATCCTTAAAGAAATGTTTGAAAATCATTATCATGAACAATTGCCAGAATCTGTTGAAGCTATTTTAGAATCTATTGATTGTGAACAGAGAAAAAAAAGTTTTTATGATCTTTTAAAAGAATTTAAAATTAAGTATCATGGTGTTGTGATACCTACATCTTTTTTACCAAGAGTTATTCCATTAGAATATGCAAAAACTATTGACAAGACTGCGAAAACACTGACAAAAATCTTGCTTCGCACATTATACTGTGATGAAAATAAAGAGGTTTTATCAAATTCAGCTTTGAATCAGCATTTTATTAAAAATCATAAAGTACTTGATCATTTGCCAAAGTTTTTAATTGGCGGAGTAAGATATGATTTAGCTGTTGAAGGGCATTTACATAAAAACAACCCTCCAAAATTGTTAGAAGTAAACATGATTGATTATGGCGGTTGTGGCTGGATTCCCTATACGCAAAAAGCATTTTTAGAAATAGTTCCTGAATTACAGCCGTTGCTTTGGTATACTCATTTTGGCCACCATTTAGGAGAGTTGCTTAAAGAAAGAGCAAAAAAAATATTAATGGTTACTCCTGGTGAAACAGATGATTATTTAACTGCAAAAGATATTATGACTAAAGGAGTAGATGTTACTATTATTAATGATGAAACTTTTATCAGCGCAGTTCGCAAAAAAAAGCTCATTTGTTCTCAAAAAGGCATAGATTTGAAGAATCAACATTATGATTTTCTCCACATGAGAGGATTGAGCACTCCAGAAGATATGCAAAAATATGAAGATGTTATTCATACTCTAATCAAACAAGAAGTTCCTATTTGTGATCATTTTGCTACAGTTTTATTAGAAGATAAAGGGCTTGTTTTTGATCTGCAAGAAGTACTTCCTTTAATAACAAAAAGAAATGAAGATTATTTTCTTGAAAAAGTTTTCTTGAAAACAGAACGCCTTACACATAAACGAGCAAAAGAATTGCTTAAAGAAAAGTCTCTTGAAAAATTTGTGTTAAAGCACAGCAATAAACATTATAGTGAAGGGGTGTATTTTGATGCTAATATGAAGAAAAAATTGTTAAATCAAAATTTTACTCCAGCACTCTGGACAATTCAAGAAAAAGTAAAATTAAATGTATGCTCTGTTGATGTTGTAGGTGATCGTGAAATAAAAGGTTGTAAAGAACGCATTAAAAACATGAAAGGTGAAGGTGTTGCAGATCTTGCTGTTTATGCAATTTATGTTTGGGATGGTGTGGAGAAGAAATTACTTGCTTGTAAAACTGCTGGTTTGCTTTCCCGCTGTAATCCGCAAAGTTACAAAGTAAATGTTTCTTACGGAGGATGCATTTTGCCTTTGTATGTGGAGAAAAGTATGGATTTATCTAAAATAGTGCACTAGAGTGCTGTGTTTTAATCAACACGCGATTTTATCTTAAATTGAAAAGATAAAGATATGCTGCATAACCACTTGGCAGTGTTTCAGGAGGTTTTTCTAATGACGCATATTTTACAGCCATTTCTAAAAAGTATTTTGCATGAAAGAAAGCTTCAAGAATAGGTCGTGTATGCAAAAGCCAGGCATTATTATGGCTCAAATCAAATTTTTTATTTGTTCCTTCTGCAATAATTTGTTTAAACAATGAATTTATTTCTCTTTCAGGAAGAAGTGATTGCAAGATATCTGAAATTCTCTTTGTTGTATCTTGAAGTTTGTAAACTTTAAAACTATTATGATAGAATCTATAAACTGGATCTTCATAACCCCAATGACTATTGCATGCTTTAAGAAGTGTTTCAAGTTCTAGAAGCTTTTTCTTTGTATTATCTAATAGTTTTTGTTCTATTTTGCGTTTTTCATAAAAAAACTCCATAGTTTCATAATAAAAGAAAAGATTTAATAAACTTAATTAAAAAAACATTTTATTATTATGAAAATAACAAGCCAGAAATTATTTGACAAAGTTGTACAAACTATTGATAAAATTTCAAGTAAAGACAAAATTGCTATTTTTTATGATGGAGATAGTGATGGTATTTGCGCATTCACGCTATTACGAAAAATACTTGAACGATTAAATAAGTCAATTGCAATAGTGTCTCATGAATTCCATGGCAATGTACAGTTTACTCAAAAACATTTAACAGTGTGGAGAGAACAAGGGATCAGTCACATCATAACTCTCGACTTACCTGTTGATCATGTTAAAGAAAATTTTACTTTCTTAAAAGATTTCAAAACAATAATTATTGATCATCATCCTTCAAGAAACAAACCTGAAAAAAAAAATATTATTTTATTCAAGCCAGAATTTTTTACCGACATGGAAAATCCAAGTTTTTATTGCACAACAAAAATAGTTTATGATGTAATGAGCAAACTTGTAGATATCAATGATCTCACTTGGATTGCTCTAACAGGACTTATTGCAGATTATTGCTGGAAAGATTGGGAAGCATTTTTGAAAGAAGGATTCAAAAAATATAAGATAGCTTGGAAAGATAACCTTTGGGAAACTGATATTGGCTTGCTTACAAAGCTTATCAGTGGTGCAGGAGCATTTGATGATAAAGGCGAAGCATTAAACAAATGTATTCAATCAATGTACAATGCAGAGAACTTGAAAGATGCATTACAAAAACTTGCTCAATTTAGCATTGTCAATGAAACTGTTCAAAACTATGTTGATCACTTTGAAGAACGTGCTGAAAAGCTTAATGATGATAAACTATTAATTCTTGAAGTAAAAACTCATTACAAGATTGTTTCACCTATTAGCACAGCAGTACACACTAGTGGAAAATTTCCTAAAAGTTTTATTCTGGTTATCCAAACATCAGGTGAATTTGTTAAATTAAGTGCACGTACACCAGAACAATGGGATGCAAACAAGATTCTCCAAGAATGCGTCAAAGGATTTGAACAAGCAAACGGCGGAGGCCATGCAAGAGCTTCAGGAGGAAAAGTACTTAAAAAAGATTATCCTGAATTCAAGAAAAGATTGATTGAAATATTGAGATAATTAAAATCTTTTATCTTTATCATATAACATTCATTCATGTTAAATGCAACAAGCTATGATTTAAAAGCAGAAATTATTTAGTGGTTACAAGGAATTGTTCCAGCATTATTTGCCAATATTCGTTCATAATTTCTGTGTTCAGAAACCTTAAAAATAGCATAAACACAACTTTCAGAACATGTTTTTTTTGATTTTAAAATAATGCGGACAGGTGATTTTTTTGCTCCAAGATCAATCCAATCATTAGCAGTGCGTATCTCGTTTTTAGGGGGCTTTGTTAAATAACGAATAATAACTCTTAATTCTTCAATATTAAAATCATAATTTTTAAGCCTTTTTAGCGGATTAAATGCTCCTTGAACATTCCAAACTTTTTGAGCGCCAACACCAATTGATTTATCAAGAATAAAATCACAAATTTGGTTAACACTTAATCCAGAATCAACAATATTTTCAGGTGTAAAAATATTATTTACAAAAAATTTTCTCAATTGCTTAAATGCAGATAATATTTCAAGAAGAATATTCTTTATTTTTTTCCAATTTATCATTTCTCTTCTATCTGCGGGTTCGTTTAATAAAATAATAATTTGATCTATAACCAGCTGTAAATCATTCCAGACACTTTTAACCAGCACATTATCAAACTTAATAACAAAATTTATCCATTGAGCCTTATAATTTTCCCACAAATTAATCATACTTTCCTGATTATATATATTAGGCATATTAATTTTTAAAAGCTCATCAAGCAAATAATTCAAACTAGTTTCTTCTAGAACAACATTAAATTCTTTTATATTTAAAATTTTAGAATATTTTGAAAGTTGTTTTGCTTCTTCAATAATCTTTTTTTTAAAATCCACAAAATCTTGCCTCTTTAATCAAAATAATCCATCAAGCATGCTTACAACATTGTACAATTGAGTTCTTGTATACGGCTCCATGTTAACATCTTCACCTAATTCTTCAAGAACAGCCATTGCTCTACTTTTAAGCAATGATAGTTCTGACTTTTTTTCAGATAATATTAATATTGTTTCATCAATTCTCAACTGAATATTTTTTGGAACAGATAAGTCATTTTTAAATTCCATTAATGCTTCTATAACAGACAAGAAAGGTTGTTCTGATATTTTTTGCTGCGCCATTTTTTTTTTTTACTTTTTAAGTGATTGAAGAACTTCCTCTTGTAATTTTTGTGCTTGTTCTTTTAATTTTTTTTCTTGCTTTTCAAAAGCCTGAACTCTTAATTGTGATAATTCTTTTTTTTGAGAAAGATCTTTCTTAAGATCTTCAGAACTTGTTAAAACCATGATGTTACCTACAATTTTATAAGCTTTTTCAGTAGAATTTATTTCTTTCAGTGCATTATCAATTTCAATAATTTGGCTTTGAAATTGCTGCTTTTGCGACATAATTGACTGCATATTATGCTCTATAAGTTGTAACTGTTGAATCTTATCTTGATCAGCCATATTGCTAAACTGCTTTTATTTTTGTAATAGTTGAACGTGATTTATACAGAATTTTACTTCCGCAATAAGGACAGCGCACTCTTCTACCCATAATGTCTTCACTGATTTTTTTACTGCAAAGAAAACATGTATATTTTACCATTATTCCTCACCTTCACTTTCTTCTTCAGTATTATCTTTACTTTTTACTAGCTCTTCTTCTTTAACTTCTTCAACAACTAACGGCATAACTGTATAAGCCTGGCCTGTGAATTTTGCCAAACACTTATTGCATTTAAAAATACCCATTGAAATTCTTTGTACTTGAAACTTGCTACAATATGGGCATTGTTGCGGCTTTTTTTGAAGTTTTTCAACTTGTGCAAATCTGAATTTAGTAGTAGTGCCATACCGCACTCCAAAACGCTTCACTGGTCCTAAACCCTTATCTTTTGCAGCCATATTATAATAGTAAAGCAGAGAACACCTCGGGGTTTTTAAAGCTTACTATAACTACAATTTCTCTGCGACTAATCAAATTTACATTTTTTCCAGCAACACTATAAAAAACTTTATAAATCAACCCATCACACCAATTCTATTATGGCTAACTTTAAACTTGTAATAGGCCTAAAAGGTGGAAAATGTGTTCAGAAAGAGATTAAAGACCAGCACGCGCAAGTATTAATTGGAAAAAAAATAGGCGATTTAGTTAAAGGAGAAGAAATCGGCTTATCAGGTTATGAATTTATGATAACTGGAGGAAGTGATTATTGTGGTTTTCCTATGAGAAAAGATGTTGTTGGCTTAACAAGAAAGCGCGTTCTTGCTGTTCGCGGAACAATTGGGCTTACTGGTTGGCGATCTTATAAAAAAAGAGGGAAAGTGCTTCATTACAGACTTGGAAAAGGAATACGCTATCGTAAAACAGTTTGCGGCAATGCAGTAAATGATAAAACAGTTCAAATTAATCTTAAAGCAGTAAAAGAAGGAGTTGAACCAATAATTCATGAACCTTCTAAAAAAGAATAAAGAGTTGAAAAATATGAAAACAGCAATAACACTAATGTTCACTGTACTTCTTTTAACACTAGCAAGTTGCAGTGCAAAAAATAATGAGCAAGAATCAGCGCCTCTTTTTAAAGTACCTGAAAAATTATTAGAGAACCAAACTGAAAAAGAAGAAAAAAGTGAAGAAAGAATTCTTCCTGTATTTGAAGAAAAACCTTTAGCAGAGTGCGCATTATTAACTAAAGAAGAAGGAAAAGAATGGTGCGGGTTAGAATATGAAGAATCTGAAGAAACAAGTGTTTCCTGCACACAAGTATTTAGAAATAAAACAGCGCTTCCTGTTGGCATAGAACTACAAATTTGGAAAAAAGACTCAATTGCTGATGCTAAAGAAAAATTTGAAATGGACTTAGCAAAACTAAATGGCAAGCTTGTTGATAAAAAACTCCCGCTACAGTTCAAGGTTGAAGATCAAGTTAAAGAAATAACTGAATTTGTAAATAAAAAAAACGTTGTTAAAATAACTTCACTGCCTAAAAATAGTTGTGCAAACATTAATAAAGTTGTTTCAACACTAATTAAAAGAACATGAATGACTTGTTTGAAGCTTTTAGCAAAGCATATGTTAAAGCACTTGAAGCAACAGAAAAGAATAATTTTAGTTTAGCAAGAAAACAATACCTTCTAATGCTTCACTTTCATGAAAGAATACAAGCAATAAATTCAAAAACACACATTCTTGACATTACCCACAATAATATAACTAAAGTTTTTTCTATGATTAATAAAACATAGCAATATTTATAAAGAAAAAAAAGCTTTTTTTAGTTAAAAGAGGGATTTATTTGAACTCGAAAAAAGGACAGCTAACTTTGTTTATAATTTTAGGACTGATTTTACTTATTTTAGCTGGTGTACTTATTTACTGGTATACTTTAGAGCCTGCTATTACAGAGAAACTGCCTGCAATTGCTGTTGTTCCTGAAGAAATAAAAGAAGTAAGCGATGTTTTTAGTTCTTGCTTAAAAGAAAATCTTGAACAAGCGCTTATTCAGTTAGGAATGCACGGCGGGTTTTTAGAAACAAAAACATTTCTTCATAATTCATTGAGCCCAACTGAAGCAGGAGCTAACTCTATTAAGCTTACAAGAGAGAGTTCATTAATTCTTCCATACTGGTGGTATTTAAGCAATTCAAATCAATGCGATAGAACAGGAAATTGCGAGTTTAAACAAAACAAGCCTAGTTTTACAAGCATCCAGCAAGATCTTACAAAAAAATTAAAAGAACAAATTCCTATTTGCATAGCACTAGTTCAAACAATGCCAGGTTATGAAGTAAAAGCTAAAGAACAACCTTTTTTTGATATTTTATTTCAAAAAGAATCAATAAGCGCACTTGTAAAATACCCCTTAGAAATTAAAAAAGGAGAGGTTGTTAAAACTATTGACCAATTTTTAGCAGTTGTTGACTTGAATTTACGTGAAATACTAGATCTTGCAGATACAGTAACACAATATGAAGCTGTTAGTGGTTTTTTAGGAACTTTCTCTTACAATATAATAAATTATTATATGGGTTTAGATGAAAATGAAATACCTCCTTCTAATGCATACACTTTTGATTTCAGCGCAGGAAAGTATTGGACCAAGTCAAAAGTTAAAGAAACAGTAAAAACATTACTTACAAGTTTTACACCATTTCTAAAAGCAGGAGGCACTCAAAATTATCAATATATTTTCGCTCCAAAAGGCCTCGCAGATCCTGAAAGATTTGAGCTGTTATACAACCGTGAATTCACACTTCCACTAGAAAAAACATTTCCTTCACTTAAAATTAGATTTGTATACCTGCCTGATTGGGAGCCATATTTTGATCTTGACTGCAATGGAGAACTATGCCTGCCTGAATCTTTTTTAGGAAAATTTAATTTTGTTTTTGGACTGCAAAAATACCATTTTGTTTATGATTTAAGCTTTCCAGTGCTTGTTGAAATAACAAACCCAACAGCACTAGATGGAAAAGGATATTCTTTTAGATTTTTTTTAGAAGGAAATCTTCGCGCAAATAAACCCTTAAAAACAGACACGCCTCCAACAAGCACATTTGAAGAAACAAGCAACATGATGTATTGCAGTCCTGAACAGTTTACAAGCCCTCCCGTAGAACTCTCTTTTATAGATAGAAAAACAAAACAAAACATTCAAAACATCACAGTATTATACACTTGCGGAACAGATACCTGCAATCTTGGAGTTGCAAGGCAAGGAATACTGAATCAGCCTTTACCGCGATGCATTGGAGGATTATTAACTGCACTAAAAGACAACTATGCAACATCATACACTCTATTAGATGTAGAAGATGAAGCAGTAAAAGAAGCAGTAATTCTAGAGCCTTATGTTAAGTTTAATGTAAAAGCAGAAAGAATTTCTTTAAGAAAAACACCTCAAGGATGGATTGCAGATGAGCAAGGAGTTGTTCCATTGCGTGATGAACATATTTTAATAATAATGACCAGGCAAAGCAAAGAAAATGAAGACAAATACTCTGCACTAGTAGAATTATATGGAAACCCTACCAGAGAGCAGAAAAAAACAATTGAAATAATTCCGGGAAAATATAATATACAAGTTGTAAGCATGCTAGAACCTGAAAAATCATTGATAATCCCTAAAGATGAACGCTGCTGGAATATTCCAAAGAAAAAGTTTCCCTTAAAAAAAGAAAAAGAATGCTTTTACATTCCTGAAAAAGATATTGAGTTTACAAAAGAACAGCCATTTATTACATCACAATTTTCCTATGAATGGAGTATTACACCACAAGTATTGGATGCTGGAAGAGAAATTATTTTTCCCTATCCTTCAATAGACATAGTGTCTCTATCACAAGAAAATAGAAAAATAGAAGATATTTCAGCAGTAAATATTGTGCAAAAAATAGTTGAAGAAAAAAAAACATTTTATGGCCCGAAAATAACATGAGCAATAAAAAAATAATTTCATTACTAATGATTTTTATTATTGCAAGCACTCCTTTTACCTTTGCCCAGCCTACACCACAGCCTTTGTTTAAAGTTGTTCATTTAGGAGGCAATGATAATATTAAAGGCTACATGAAACCTGGAGATAATTTTGTTGTTGAAGCGCTGGTTACAATCCCAGGACAATCAGTTGTGAAAGAACAGGTTCATTTAGAGTATGAAGGAGAATTTCAGTTTTTTCAAGAATGCACAAAAACAGAAGGAGATGCTTATAAATGTATTTTTGAATCTCCAACAGCGCTTCCTGGAGAGTATACTGTTTCTGCATACTTATACAAAGACAGATTAAGTGAAACCGCACCTGCTTTGTATACTGAAAAAAATAGGTTACAAATCGACAGCCTTCCGCCAGCAATAACATTATTTGAATTAAACAAAGTTTTTACAAGAGATGGAAAAGTAAAAATAAATTACAAAGCAGAAGATTACTGGCCTAAAACAAAAGATACAACTTCATGCAGCGGAATTAAACAAGTAGAATTCAAAATAGGCAATGAAGTTGTTCAAACACGCCAAGGAAGTTTAGGAAGATGCACTCTTTCAGAAGTATTTGAGTACAACCATATAACAACTGAAGAATTTGAAGCTGTAAAATTATGTGTTTCTGCTTTTGACTTCTTTGATAGGCCAAGCAAAATAGTTTGCAAAGAGTTTTCAATTGATTCACATGCCCCTATAATTGAAAGCGCAGAAGTAACTGATAAAAAAGGCTTTCACTTAACACATTTAAGACCTGGTGAAAAAGAAAGAGATGCAGACTTGATTGTTAAAGTTATTCCAGACACAATTAATGAAAAAAGCGATCTTGAAGAATCACTGCTTTTTGCAGATTTATCAAGCGCAAACCCTTCTGAAAAGCAAAGAAATTTTGATGAAAAAATAAATGATGAAACATTTTTATGGAATGTAAGAATAAAAGATCCTGTTAAATGCAATGCTATTGTTAAAGCTCAAGATAAACTAGGCAATAAAGCAGAACAATCATTTCCTTGTAAATTGCCAGTTGATGATGTAGGCCCTGAGCTTGTAAAAACAAGTGCGCCAAGTGCAACAGAACAAGGGGTTTTAGTTTTTGGAATCAACGCCCCTATAAAAGCTGTTTTTAAAGATCTAGATAGAGAAGGAAATGCTGGCATTGGAATGCATGAAGATACTACAAGATTAAATCTAGGCTCATTAGGACTAGGCATTGTAAAAGCAGACCTTTGTGAAAAAACAAGTGACAAAGAATGGACTTGCACGTGGAAAGTAAAACCAACTGTTAATTCTGGCAAATACTTTATTTCACTTGATGCATCTTCTATAACAGATGCTCTTGGCAATAAATTAAAAGAAAGCATTAAACAAGAGGTAGTTTTTGACCGCGACCCTCCAAAAATCTTCTCCATTGAACAAAAAATTATTGCAGGAGAAGCTGAATTTGAAAATGTTATTGTTGCGCAAAACCAAGTTCGCTACATTGTTAACACAACAAGCGATGTTGTTTCAGGACTTGCAAACTTTACACAATTAGGCGGAGATGAAGCAAAAGGAGATTGCAGTTTAGTTGAAGATGAAGATAAAGTTCAATGTATTTTTGATAGTATTGTTCAAAAAACAGGCCCTTATAATTTTAGTGTAAATATCGCTGTTTTTGATGCAGCAGGAAACACTGCATTAACAAGCGCAAAAGGCAAAGTGTATGAATTAGTTGATGAAGCTAAAAATTACTGGAAAACCAGCATGGCTTGCACTCCTAAACTAATTGATAGAAGCCTTGCCTCACTTATTCCTCATACAGTATACTGCCATATAAAATTAAAACCCTTAGATCAAAGTGATAAAAACATAAAACCCTTAAGCGTTGTTCTAAGCAATTGGCCGGCAAACTGCAAAGGAGACATAGGGGGAAATATTGCAGACATACAAGTTATCCATGAAGCAGAAAGCCAAGATGCTTACTTGCAAGTATTTTTACAACAGCAAGAAGTTGAATTAAACAAACTAGAAATTGCTTGTGATGTCAGTGTTTTCACAATGCTGGACAATAAAGCTGTTAGAACCCCTGAAGTTGAATCAGTAAATTCTTCAGTAGGATTTTATAATCTGCCACATGGAGAATTGTATGGTTCAATTGAAAACGAAATAAAAAAAGCAGTAAAAGATTCTGAAAACATGAAAAACATTCTTGAACCAATGTCTAAACTTTTAGATACTGCTGAAAATGTTTGCAAAACAAAAACAGCAATAACTGGAGCAATAACAGCATTATACCTTCTAGTTAAAAGCTTAGGAATTGTTGAAGATATTCTTGTTTTTAATGATTGGATTCCAGGAGTAGCTGCAGTTCATGTAGCAGTGTATGAAGCAAGAGTAACTGCCTGCGGCGCTAAAGAAGCAGTAAGCTTAACTTATGAAGGAGGTATTTTTGGCTGGCTTGATAAATTCTGCCTGATATCAAACTGCCAATTACAAAGCGGTAAAGGCCCTTGGGGCATAGAAAACATTGTCGGCGGACAAGCACCTTGGTGCAGAGCTCTTGAAAGCTCAGCTGGACAAGTTAAATTATTTGGCCAAGAAACATTAAAAGAAATAGATCAATTAAAAGGCACAGGAGCATACTCGCCAGAAGCCTTAGAAAATATTGCAGAAAGCAAAGAAGCATTTGGCAAAGCACAAGAACAAACAACAGAACCAATAAGGCTATTAAATGTTAAAGACAGCATAATATGGAGTGTTGGATGTTTATGCCTTCCTGGAATTGTAAATAATTTAGAAAAGTACAGGCAAATAAAGTGCAGATATGCCCAGTGCTTAATTGAAGATGTTAAAAAATACGGAATTTCTCCAACAGAATGCCGTGATGAAAATCATTACTTATCATGCGCTTACTGGACTGGAGAAATATGGGAAACAATGCCCTTTTCAAGAATCTTTGACAGTTATGCAAAATTTATTGGAGAACTACTTACTGATCCAGGAGCGCTCATATCAGCAATAATAGGAAATTTTTGTTATTATTCATGCCCTTCACCAGAATCTGTTACTTACACAGTTTGTGCAAGCTTTAGAACACTTTCAACAATGGGCGAAGCAATACAATCATTTGTCCAAATAAGCAAAATGAAATCATTTACTAAATCAGGAAAAGATGAACAAGACTATTGTTCACAACTATAATGAAAAAAAAAATCACAACAATAATAATTGCATTAATTGTTTTACAAATAGCAATAGCCGTAGAAGCAGCAAATCCAGAAGATACTATGCTCGATGAAGAATCAACAGCCGACACTTCTGGAGAGGTTATAATTATTCCTTCTGTATCTAAGGATGAAATAGAATTAGATAAAGATACAAAAGCAAAAATAATATCAGGTAAAGCAGAAATAATACCAAAAAATGATGTTGATAAATATAAAAAATATGATCCAAATCTTGTTAAAATAGAAGATAAAAAATTAATAAAATTCATAACAGAAAATCCAGACCTAGATTATAGTAAAGTAGCAGAATTTATTAAAGAAAATAAAGAAATCAAAACAGTAGCAATTACTGGTCTTCTTATATTAACTTCTCATGAAGAAGTAAAACAAAAAATAACAGTGCATCCTAAACTTTTATGGTGGGAGGCAAAAGAACAAACAAGAACATTAATAGTGGAAAAAGAAACAAGTGTAGATATTTCAAGAGGGACCATAGAAACAACAAAAAGATCAGTAAAAGATGAAAATGATGTAGTAGTTAAAGAAGTCGAAGTGACAAAAGAATTTGATGTAGACGGACTTTTACAAAGAGAATCAGAAACTAGAAAAATAGGAGATGAAAAGTACAGCATTGAAAAAAAATATGAAAGAGAAAAACACTTATCTTCTTCAAAAATCACATTTGATCCAATAACTGTTTCAGGAGAACTAAAAGGAAAAAAAGTTACATTAAACATTAAAGGAGTAGAGCTAGATAGCCAGGGAAATACACGGGTTGTTTTAGAAAATGAAAAAATTAGTGATGTAATAGATTCAAGTGAAGTTGTTGGATTACTGAAAGATAAACCTGAAATTAGAAAGCAAGTAATGTTTTCAATTGCTGCAGCTCCAGGAGCAAATGGATGGGTGAAATGGTATAATCGAGCTTTTAGTGAAGGATTTTGGGGATTTATGGGAGGATCACTAAAAGCATACGAACAATTCAAAGGACTCTCCACATGGACAAACCTTATACAAGATAAATCCTATGTTGAATGGAAAGAGTCATGGCGTGAGAAAGTAAGCAGTGTATTTTGCGCTATTTCAGGAATTGGAGATTGTTTTAAATCAGCAATATGCGAAAGATATGCAAGAAGTCCTGGAGGTGGAACAGTTATTGGAGAATTTAAAGGCTCGCCAAGAAGTGTTGTTAAAATTGTCGCAGATAAAAGCCTGCAATTAGACACTCCTGAAGGCAAAGCACATTATTACAGAGTAACTTATTATTTAGCAAACCCAACACAACAAACAATGTCCTATAATCTTTATTTTATAACTGACAAAGGTGAAAAAATTCCTTGGTTTATTGATGAAAAAGGAAATACAGCACCTCAACAAATTCTTGCAGGCAGTGCAGTTGGAAGATCAGCAGATTCTCCGTTAATAAGTAGGCCATCAACAAAAAATTATGTTAATATATGCCTTGAATTTAGTCCTAGAATAATAAAGTCAAATAAGTCAAAAACAGGATCTCACTGCGCAGGCCCGATTCCCAGTTATAGCGGAAGTATTCAAACTATTGAAAAACAAAAACAAATACTAGAAGAAAAAACAAAAGAACCAACAAAAACATCAGGATTAAGAGAAGGTGCACTAATTTGAAATATTTGCTAAAAATAATCGGAGGCTTAATTCTAGCATCAACACTTGTTCAAGTTTATGTTCAAATAATAGATTTTACATTAATACTAAAACTATTTGCAGGAATTACTTTATTATTTAGTTCAGAAAAGCATTTCAAGCATTTGATTTTAATTAAAAAGCAGGGATCTGTTTTTTTTACAACATTTATTCTTGAAACTGTTTTTTTTAGTTGTTTGTATGTTTTAAGCTTGTTATTAAAGAAGGTTTTACTTTTAGTTCAAAATAAATTTATTGAAAATGCAGTTATTGACCAGACACAACTCATAGATCCAATAATAGCAGCTCAAATGTTATCAGTTGGAAAAAGTTTTTTAGTACAGTATAGTATAACAATACTTATGTATTTGGCTTTAGTACTAGTTTTGTATTCATCAACCAGGTCATTAATATGGGCATTTATTGCAAAAAAAGAATTTACAAAAAAAACATTGCTTCAATTTTTAAGATTAGATGCATTATGGTTTTTATTATGGATAGTTTTATTTTTGTTTTTTGCTTTTGGAACAAAACCTGAATTAGCAGTTTTCGGGTTTTATTTCATCATGATATGGTCAATTCACAGCACGTTGTTTGCTCACATTACACTTATAAAATCAAATAAAGCTCTTTATTCTTTTAGCCAAGGCTTAAAACAAAGCTTTACAAAACTTAAACTAGCATTGCCTTATTATGGTGTTGCAATTGCAATTGCGTGGATTATTTTTCTATTGATTAATCTTACACCAGTTCCACAAACAATTATTTACCAGTTGGAAACAATTATTTTTATTGCATTTTTCAGCTGGTATAGAATTTACACGAGCAATTCAATATTACACTCTCCACACAACTGAACAAAGAGACTGCATTATAATGTATAACGAAAAGGCAGTGTTTTAAAAGGATCATAAATAAATCTCCGACGTTCTGAAGCAGGCAAGTTTAAAAAATTCATTTTAGCAAGTTTAGCATATGAAACATCTTGAAAATACTGGTCAATCCAAGAATAAAATTCTTGAATTGTTTTCTCAAGTTCAATCTTGTTATTTTTAATTAAGTATGCTCTTGTCACAAATTCATTTAATTGCTTAAAAGAAAGCAATGCTTCAGGAAAATGCCAAGAGGCTTTTTTTGGAAGCAATTGGTTGCACTGAAAACTCCAAAAAAAAATATGAAACGGAGCATTAATAACTGCATATTGTTCTTTAGGCGTGTATTGTTTAAATTCAACACTTCCTGAAAATAATTCTGTTTTTAAAAGTGAAATATTTGATAATTCAAAATAAACAAAATCATTTTTAATAATACTGCCTTTAGTATGCCAGTCGGGAGTTATTAAAAAAGAATAATATGCGTGTGAATAAATAGGGTCTTTGACTTTATCAACAAGAATAGCACGAACATACTCTTTGCCAAATTCTTCAACAAGAGAATCAATACTAGGTATAGATGGTTCTTTTACAAGCATTTAAGAATACTAATAAATAAAGTTTTTAAACATTTATTCTCTAGACCTGTACTGCGCTAAAAATTTTTCCCTGTAACTTTCTAACTTATTTTCTTTAATTGATTCTTTGGCTTGTTCTATGAAATTTTGAACAAAAAAAATATTGTGAATAGTGTTTAGTCTTTGGCCAAGTTGTTCTTTAGTTCGAGCTAAATGATGCAAGTAAGCTCTTGAAAAGTTCTTGCAAGTTAAGCAATTGCAGTTTTGATCTAAAGGCAGATGGTCTTGTTTGAATTTTGCTTTATCAATAATTAAAATTCCTTTAGAAGTAAGCAATTCATTATGTCGCGCATGCTTTGTTGGAAGACAACTATCAAACATATCAACACCTTCACAAATAGCATCAATAATATCAACAGGGTCACCAATACCCATCATGTAACGAGGCTTTTTTTCAGGAATTTGGGCAAGAGAAACTTTAAGCATGTCTCTCATTTGCTTTTTTGTTTCACCAACAGCCAATCCACCAATAGAAACACCCTGAATATTCAATGAACTGATAAAACTAGCGCTTTTTTCTCTTAATTCTTTATGCATTCCCCCTTGACAAATACCAAATACAAGCTGTTTTTTATTTTTATGATGTTCTAAAAATAGTTGCGCCCATTCATGCGTATGATTTATTGACAAAACAGCTTGTTCTTTATTTGCTTTAGCGCTAGGCATATCATCTAGAACCATAACAATATCAGCACCAATACCAGATTGAATTTGAGCAATATCTTTTGGTGTTAAAATAATTCTACTTCCATCAAAAGGATTTCTGAAATGAATACCATTATTAGTTGTTCTTAAAAAAAAATTATCTGAACCACATTGAAAACCACCACTATCAGTAGCAATAACTCCATTAAATCCCATAAAATCATGAATGCTGCCAAAACTCTTAATCACCTCAGTTCCAGGACGCAACGACAAAAGAAATGCATTGGCAATTATTGCTTTTGTTTTCAGGTCTTGCAATTCCCAAGAACTTACATGCTTTACACTTGCTTTAGTAGCAACAGGCATAAAAAAAGGAGTTTCAATAGTGCCGTGAGCTGTTTTTAGCAATCCGATTCTTGCTTTATTATCTGAATGAGTTATTTTGAACATGTCAAAAACTGCTCTAAAGCACGCTATCGACTTAAGTCTATAGATAGGACGAGCAGTTTTTGATCATGATCAAGAACTACTTAATAAATTAGTAGCTATGTGTAAACACGCTACCTACTTTAGCGGGTAGTTCTTGACATAAAATAAAATGAGAAATAAAAGAAAGACTTTTTTTAGCGTCTTCCTTTTTTAGTATTAACAACAAGCTTTTTACGTCTGCCTTTTTTGCGCTCTTCTTTCATGCGTCGTTCAAGATCTAACTTGTCAAGCAATTCCTTATAACGATTTCTAATAGTAACTTCTGTAACTCCAGCAACATCAGCAACTTCACGTTGTGTACGCTTTTCTCCATGCATTAAAGCAGCAACATATAATGCTGCAGCTGCAATTCCTGTTGGGCCACGGCCTGAAGTAAGCTCTTCATGCTGTGCTTCATCAAGGATTTCAACTGCTTTGCTTTGTGTTTCTGGATTTAATTTAAGGGAGCTTGCAAAACGCGCAATATAATCTGCTGGATTGCTTGGCAATATACTAATACCAAGTTCTCTTGTGACAAAACGGTATGTTCTGCCAATTTCTTTTTTCTCAATATTGCTTGCTTCTGATAATTCATCAAGAGTTCTAGGAACTTCATGCCTTCTGCAAGCTGCATAAAGCGCTCCAGCAACAACACTTTCCATTGATCTTCCACGTACAAGCCCTCTTTGAACAGCTTGAGTATAGATCATAGCTGCTTCTTCTTCTACACTTTTTGGAAGTTTAAGAAATGAAGAAACTCTTTTCAATTCTGCTAAAGCAAGCTTTAAATTTCTTTCAATAGCAGTACTAATTCTATACTGCCATTTTCTCAAGCGAAAGAATTTATTTCTATCTTTTGAATCAAGATTAAACAAATCTGCTTTTTGACCAACTTCTGTACCAAGACCTTGATCAAATTGAGTGTAAGTCATTGGCGCACCAGAACGTCTTCTTCCAGTTTCTCCGCCTTCAGCTTCAAACTCACGCCATTCCTGGCCTGCATCAACCATTTTATCTTCAATAACAAGTCCGCAAGCTCTGCAAATAATCTCACCTTTATCACGGTTTATGAACAAGTCATCACCGCTGCATTCCGGACATTTTTTAATAAAGTATTGCATATAGCTCACCTTTGATTTGGCTATCTAAGTTGCCTTTTCTTAACCCAACCCCTTGATTTTGTCAAATAATTTGTTTTGTTTTCTCTAATATATATTAAAGAAAACAACTAATTTTTTAAATAAATGTTGTATTTGATATATAAATCTTTCGGTTTTCATTTAATATTTTCAATATAGAAAAGAAATAGTACGAGATTAGTTAAAATCAATCAAGATCATTGTTTTCTTCTTCATTTTGATCAAAGTTAAGAAAAAGCCCGCAATTGCTACATTTAAGTTCGCCTTCATCAAGCTTGACAAATTCAGTTCCACCACAAAAATGACATCTCATAATAAAAAAAGATTATTTTACAACAACAGTGCCTCTCATTGAAGGATGAACACTGCACAAGTAATCATATGTTCCTGGCGCTGTAAATGTGTAAACAAAATCTTCACCTTTGCTTAATCTTTGAGATGAGAATTCATCACCAGTAACTGTATGAGGAGCAGAATCTTTTTGCTTCCAAACAACAGTATCTCCGACTTTTAAGGTAATTGTTTGAGGAACAAATGCAAACCCTTTAATTTCAACTATTTGAGTTGATGATTCAATAGTTTTTTCCAGTGGTTCTTGAACAACTGTTGTTTTCTGATTATTTAATTTATCTTCTTCTTGTTGAACTGTATTTTGAAGATTATTTTCTAATTTAGGAACTTGAGGAGTGCATCCTACTATTAACAAAAACAAACTAATTATTGCAAAAATTGTTATTGCTTTTTTCATGGTATACCACCTTTAAAGTGTTATTTTACTCATTAAGTTTGCGTTCTATTATAAATTTTATTGATGAAAAAGGCTGAACGCCTTTAACTAATTCTCCATTGATTAAAAGCGAAGGCGTTCCTGTTAAGCCCATTGCTTTTGCTTCTTTTAAATCACGCTGCACATATTCTTGATATTTTCTTGCATCATAACATGAATTAAATTGTTCAATATTTAATCCAAGTTCTTTAGCCCATACCTTTAAGTTAGCTTCAGAAATGCCAAGCTGGTTTTCAAATAATTTATTGTGATAAGCCCAAAATAAACCTTGTTCTCCAGCACATCTTGCAGCAATCGCTGATTCAACACTTAAAGGATGTATATTCGTAAGAGGAAAATCTTTGTAAACAAAACGAACTTTCCCTGTACTAATATACTCCTGCTCTAATTGCCCTAAAATTTCTGAATAAAATTGTTTACAAAAAGGGCATTGAAAATCAGAAAACTCATAAATACTAACTTTAGCATCAGGACTTCCTTTCGCATAATTACCATTTTCATTAATGCCTTCAAATACTTGCTTTTGAGGAAGATACGGCTGTGTTTTATCTGCTTTATTCTGCCACCATAAAAAAACAAGAAATAAAAATAATAATACAAATAATAATGCCATAAATTTCAAAATACTCATCGAAGACAATTTTATTACATCAGCCATTTTTATTATCAATTTATTAAGAGCATAAAAATCTTTCTATAAGAAAAGATGAACACTCTTGAAGGAAAGAAAACTTATGGGACGGCTTCTCCTGTTAAACGAGGGTGAGGCGTAGCCGAAAGCGCAGCGCCACTAAGCGACCGTAGGGAGCGCAGAGTTTTCTTTGAGTTACAATAAATCCTGCGTTAGCAGACTAGAATTTAAGGGACACTAACATTTATAGTTACTACCATAATTAATATTTAACGCACTTTTTGCTTTCTCGATATACGCTTTGCACAGATTATCATTTGGTTCTTCCAGTTTAATGCCTCGCTTCTGCTTCCAGCACCAAGAAACGTGGCTTTTAGAATCTTTATCCTCTGATTTCATTGTAATACCTCCATAATGCGTTAATGAAAATATCTGGGTTGTGCAAAATAATGTGGTATTTTAGTTTTTCCATACTCATCAACTCCATAGTTTTAGCTTAGGAATAAACCTAGGGACTTTTCTAGCATAGATTTGGTATTTTTTTCCAAATCTTCTTACTAATTCTTTTTCTTCAAAAATACTTAAAAAATAAAACATTATTATTGTGTAAACAAAAATAAGATATGAGAATAAATAACCACTTATCAAAGCAAGTCCGAGAGATAATAACATGTATTCTAAATAACGTGGATGTCTTAGGTTGCTAAAAATTCCTGAAGTTATTAATTTTTGTTTTTGCTTAGGCATAATTTCTGGCAATCCTAATAATTGTTTAAGTGTAAATTCTTTTGAACGTATTCCGTCAATTATAATTGAAAGAACTATAATCAGAACTCCTGTAATTTCAAAATAAGTATTTTTCATAATAATGTATTTGAAGATGTTTTCTCTTAAATAAAACAAAACTGCACTTGTTATCACAATCATTATACCTATAATAAAATAATTGATAACGCCTATTTTTTTGGCAAAATCAATCTTACTATGAATCCAAAACCACCAAAATGGCAAAGGAAGTATAAATCCAGAAAACAATATTGTTAATAATAGTGCAAATCGCATAATACTGTCTCACATCATTTTATTTGAGTTTGTTAATGGCATTTTTCTTTTTTTTTAGTTCCATGCATCATAAAAATGTGAATTAAAACACATGCAAGCAGTAAAATAAAATAAATAAATGAATTACTTGTTTGAACAAAATTAAAAAAAATCAAAACAATAATGAAGACTAAAACTAGAAAAATCAGTCCTTTCTTATTGTTTTGCAAGTGGCAATTCATTTGAGCTTCTTACTTACTTCTTTCCATAATTTCCAAGCCCATAAGAACACAACTATTACAAGGCCTATGAGCAATAGATTTGCTAATAGCCAATACCAAGGCCATGCTCCGCCCATCATTTGTCCGCAAAGACCACCAAATGCATTATATGCCATTTAATTCACCTCCTTTTATTCTACTATTATATTTCCAGTTCCCATACCCATTGGGCATGAAAACTTAAATGTTCCTTTTTTTGTTGGTATAAATTCAATAATGTTATTATTTTTTGTTACAGTCTTACTTATGCCAAAAGCAGGTATATTAATGTTTGTCATACAACCACGCACAGTATTTGTATCTACAACTATTCTTACAGGAACATTATACTTAACTCGAATAATCTCAGGATCATAATTAAATCCTTTAAAGCCAAGATTAATAATTTGAACATCACCTGATTCAGATGGCTGAACTTCATTTAGTACTGCATTATTTGTTAAATTATTGCCTAAAAAATTTCCTTTTACATAAAATACTCCAAAAATAAGCGCTATAAAGATAAAAAAGTAGCTTGCTGCTTTTTTAAGAGATACTTGTTCACTCATGATTTTCACCTCAATGTTTTTGTTTTCAATAATAATGAGTTTACCACTACACTTACTGAACTTAAAGCCATTGCTCCGCCTGCAATAATAGGGCTCAATAACCACCCTGTAAAAGGATACAATACCCCTGCTGCAACTGGTATTCCCAAGACATTGTAAATTAATGCCCAGAACATGTTTTGCTTAATTTTGCTCATTGTTTGCTTGCTTAAACGAACAGCTCTAACAACATCACGCACATCATTTTTCATTAAAACAACACTTCCACTTTCCATTGCAACATCTGTGCCAGAACTCATAGCAATACCAACATCTGCTTGTGCAAGTGCAGGAGCATCATTAATGCCATCGCCAACCATAGCAACTTTTTTACCACTTGATTGTAATTTTTTCACATGCTCTGCTTTTTCATGAGGCAATACTTGAGCAAAAACATTAGTTATGCCTGCTTTTTCAGCAATGGCTTTTGCAGTTCGTTCATTATCGCCAGTTATCATATATGTCTTTATGCCCAGGTGTTTTAAGGTTTTCATTGCTAAAGGCACTCCTTCTTTCATTGTATCAGCAACAGCAATCAAACCAAGTGTTTTTTTTGCATCTGTCAACACCATGACAGTTTTTCCTTTACTTTCTAATAATTGAATTTGTTCTTCATATGCATCAAGAGCAATCTTGTTTTCTTTACATAAAGCAGGATTTCCAAAGAAAAAAGATAAATTTCCAATTTTAGCAGTTATACCTTTGCCAGGAATTGCTTTAAAAGAATTTATTTTTTGCAGTTTTATGCTGTTTTCTTCTGCATTTTTCACAATTGCTTCAGCTAAGGGATGTTCTGAGGATTTTTCAATGCTTGCAGCAATGGCAATCAATTGATTTTCTGTATTATTACTAAAAGGAATAACATCAGTAACTATAGGTTTTCCAATAGTTATTGTTCCTGTTTTATCAAAAATAATATGCTTTATTTTATGTGTTGTTTCTAAAGCTTCTCCGCCTTTAATAAGAATGCCACGCTGCGCTCCTTTGCCTGTACCTACCATAATTGCAGTAGGTGTTGCAAGACCAAGAGCGCAAGGACAAGCAATTACTAAAACTGCAATAGCTGCAATTAATGAAAAAGAGAAATCTTGTCCTCCAAAATTATACCAAAAAACAAAAGTAGAAATTGAAATAAACAATACTATTGGAACAAACCATGCAGAAACAGCATCTGCAAAACGCTGAATAGGCGCTTTATTGCCTTGAGCGTCTTCAACAAGTTTAATAATTTGCGCAAGAGTTGTGTCAGCACCAACTTTTGCTGCTTTAAACATAATACTGCCATTTTTGTTCAAAGTTCCTCCAATAACTTTATCTTTTTTTTTTTTTCAACAGGAATACTTTCACCAGTAATCATACTTTCATCAATACTTGTACTGCCTTCTACAACAAAACCATCAACAGGAATCTTTTCACCAGGCTTTACTTTGACAATATCTCCAACAACAACCTGTTCTGCAGAAATAAGCGCTTCTTTACCATTTCTTATCACCAATGCCTGCTTTGGTGAAAGATTCATTAATTTCTTAATAGCTTCGCTTGTTTTTCCTTTAGCACTAGCTTCAAGAAATTTACCAAGAACAACCAGCGTGATTAGTACAGCGGCAGTTTCAAAATATTGATCATTCATTGGATCGAAAAAAATAACATAAACACTAAACAAGTATGCAGCGCTTGTTCCTAGTGCAATCAATGTATCCATATTGCTAGTATAATTTTTTAATGATGTCCATGCTCCTTTATAGAACTGCCAGCCCACCATAAACTGCACAGGTGTTGCAAGCAATAACAATGCAATATTTCTATAAGGATAATTCATGAAAAGCATGCCAAAATATAATGCAGGAAGACTTAATGCAATGCCAATATACAATAATATTTTCTGCCTTTGAATTTCTTTTTCACGCTTTACTTTTTCACGATCTCTATTTTTTCCTGTATCAAGCATAGCTCCATAACCTTTTTTCTTCACTATATCACATAACTGCTCTAGTGTAACTTCATCTTCATGCTCAACTGTTGCTTTTTCAGTAGAATAATTCACATTTGCGCTTGTTACTCCCTGAACTTTTTGCAAACTTCTTGCTATCAAGGTTGCGCAACTAGCACAATGCATCCCTGTTATGTGAAGCGCTGTTTTTTTCATAGGAATAAAGCTGATTTCGGACCGTAAAGCATAACCAAAATTGTTATAACTGTGATAAGAAAACAAATAAATACTAAATTTGTCAATGGATATGGCTTTATTACTTTTTCATCGTTAACACTATGTTCTTTGTAAACCATATAACCAAGACCTGCAAGAATAATCGTGCATGATAAAATAAAAATTGGTGTGAAAATTAATAAGCGATCATTAATAAGCATCACTGAAAGCATTGCACCCATAGTTCCACCCATTAATCCTGCCATAATTCCTTCCATAACACCCATAATACCACAACATTTTCCACACCATGCACCAGTAATCATGCCAACAATCATTCCATACAAAGCTCCAGTAAACATGCCATTTGTTGCACCAACAAGAAAACCAATGCTCAAACCACTAATCATGCCAATAGTCATGCCGATCATCATACCAGCCATGCAAGTCACTGCATTTCTATATGCTTTCAAATGATAAATCACAGTTGCATTAGCAACAACAGTAAAAATAAGATAAACAATATGCCAACTATATTTTGTTGTAAATTCAGGAATAGATTCAAAAAATAATTTATACAATAGTACAAATAATACTGATAAAGCAATTAATGTAATGCCTGCAACTTCTAATACTTTTGCTTCAAAAACTTCATCTTTTTCTGGAATTGCATTTTGTTCTGCCATAAGCAATCATACACCACCAACTACTTTATATCCTTCTTTCTGAATAACTTTTTTTATTGCATCAAGGCTTGTTTGTTTTTCATCAAATTCTAAAAATAATTCTCCTTTTGCAGCGCTTACTTTAACATTGCTTACACTTTGCAATTCATTCAAAGCATCTTTAATTAAAACTTCACAACTTGAACAATGCATTCCATGAACTTTAAGATTTAATTTCATTTTTTATCACCTGCCACAAGAAAATCATGCTTTTATTTAAACCATCCTTTTTAAAAAAAAGACAAGCACAGTTTAAAAAGCCAAAATTTTGGTTCGAGAACGTTTATAAACAGAAATGAACTGAAAAATCCTAAGAGAGGTGCGAAGTTTTATAAAATACAAAATTTATTTATTGCTTTATGCAGTCAAAAACACTTGCAGCAATACTAATATTATCTTCTATTGTACTTGCAAGTCTAGTGTATTCATTTAAAGTTCAAGAAGACAAACACATTGAAGCATTAGTATCATCAAATCAAGGATCTTGTTTTATTAATGGCGTTTGTTTATATGAACAAAGATCTTACACAACATTAATACTTGGATGGGCAATTGCTGTTTTTCTTTTTGCCTTAGGAATTTATTCATACTTTTTTGATAAAACACAAAAACAATTCATAGCATACCAGCAAAAAATCTCTACTTCATTGCAAGAAGCTCAGAAAAAAACAGAACATGAAGACAAATTCAAAGCGTTCCTAGCAGGCTTCAAACCTGATGAACAAAAAGTTTTAACTGCTGTTAAAGAACAAGACGGCATTCTTCAATCAACCCTTCGTTACAGAACAGGATTATCAAAAGCAACACTTTCATTAATACTCAAAAATTTTGAAGAAAAAAATTTGGTAACAAGACAAGTAAGTGGAAAAACAAATAAAGTATTTTGGAAAAAAGTATATTAGCAAAGAGGTGAAAAATTTTATGGCAAAAAACAAACTTGATCTAAAAACACCAGCTCTAACTGGAGCATTGATGTTAGGTATTTTAAGCACTGTTTGGAACCTTGTTCTTGGTTTAACAGGCCAAGGATTGCTTAACTGGTTATTGTCAGTGCATTTCCTTAGCGTACCAGTAAAAGCACAACCACTTGTACTAAGCACGCTTGCAGTGAGTGTTGCCTACCATGTTGTTTTAGGAGCAGTGCTTGGAGCAGTTCTTGCATTAGTGTGGAATTGCGCAAAAAAGTGGAATTAATAAAACAAAAGTTTATATACTGTATAAACTAAGAAACAGTATGTTTTTAAGAATTAATAATCTTTTTTTTGCACTAAAAACAGTTTATTCAGAAGCAATTGCATGGATTATTTCAATAATTGTAGCTATACTAGTGTTTTCAGTTAATGTATTGAGCACTAATTTTTATCTTTTACTTAAAAATCTTAATATACAATTGTTTACTTACTTGATGATTGGAGTTACACAATCAATGAGCATAAGCTCGATTGTTCTTCTTTCAACAATTTCTGCACTTACAGGAATACTAGCTTCATTATTAATCTATAAAATTAAGTCTATACAAAATATATCAAATGGTTTTTATAGTGTAGGCTCTGGAGGCGCTTTATTGGGATTGCTTGTTCCTTCTTGTTCTGCTTGCGGGATTGGTTTATTATCAGTGCTAGGTTATTCAAGCTTGCTTGCATTTCTTCCTTTCAGAGGACTAGAAATAGGTGTTCTTGGAGTTGGATTATTAGTTGTTAGCATTATTTCTTTATCAAACAAGATTGTAGAAGGCTGTAAAATAAAAAATCTCAAAATTATATAATTAAAAACAGTTTTCGACGTTTTGAAAAAGTGAACTTAAAGTTAGCGAGACACCTACTAAAATCTAGCTTTTTATCCAAATTTAGACCATTAAGCAAACATTTATCTCGCTTAATAGGTGTTATACGCAATTGATTTTGGGCGCTATTTGTTGTATTTGTGTCTAAATACTATTTTTTCGAGATAAAGTTCTTGACGTTCTTTATTATATGAGAAAATAACACGTAATTTTCCAATTCTTATTCTTGAACTCCCACTCAAGTCATAATGAAGGTGTTTATATCTTTCTGGGTTTTCGCTGACTTCGGAAGAATTTTATAAGGCATTCCAGTCAGCAAATTCTCTTTTTTTTATCTGCTCTTTTGATTTTTTGTAAGATTCCATGAATTCTTTATCGCTCATTAATTCAATAGATTCAACTATTACATCAAATTCTTCTTTTACTTTTACTAGATCTACAATAGCTTGTTTGTTTAATAGTACTGTTTCCATAGTGTTAGTGAAGATAGATCTATATATAAAGATTACGCGCCCAAAATCAACTCAAGCCACGCTTGTATATCTGCTTTATTATCAGTATTATTCATATCTTAAAGCTTCCACAGGTTGTAATTCTGCAGCTTTTTTAGCTGGCATTACACCTGATAATGTTCCTATTACAAAAGAAAATAATAATGAAAAAAAAACTAATGAAAGAGTTATCTCTGCTCTTATTAATGGCGACCCAAACGCGTGGCTTGCTGCAATCTCAACTATTTTACTAAGCGCAATTCCTATAAAAACACCAATTGCACCGCCAAATAATCCTATTAAACTAGATTCTATTATGAAAAGTGTAAGAATGTTTTTTTTAGTTGCTCCTATTGCTTTCAAAATACCAATTTCTCTAGTTCTTTCAAGAACTGAAGTATACATGGTATTCATAATGCCAATCCCGCCAACCAATAAACTTATAGCTGCAATGCCAATAAGAACTGCTTGTACTACATTAAATATAGTGTTAAAACTATTTAATAACTGTTGAGGGGTTTCTACTTCAACATCTTCTTTGCCTTTTTCTAAATGCCTATCACGTCGAAGAGTTCTAGCAATATCTTCTGAAATTTTATCAACATTACTATTCTGGCTAACTTTTGCAATCAACATACTATACTCTTCAGGAACACCAAGCAATTGCCTCATTTCATTTTCATTAATCAAAACACTGCCGTCACGCTCAGGATCGCCGATAGTTTTTAAAATTCCAACAACTCTAAATTCTTTGTTATTAACTAAAATCTTATTTCCAGGCCTTACTTCTTCTCCGAAGAATTTATCTGTGTTAAAATTTTGGCCTAGCATAACCTTTCCTTTATCATTTTTATTTAACATTCTGCCTTTGTCAGCTTGATAATTATTAAACTCTCTAATAAGCTCCATTGCTGAATTTTTTTCAGGCCAGCTTACTGCAAAATTAGTTATAACTTTATTATTAAACTCAATCCTAACAGGCTTTAATAATCTTCCAGAAACTACTGCAACTCCATTAACACGTTCTATTAATTTTAAATCATCTTTTGTTATTTGTCCAGGTGAAAGAGCGCCAAGCGGTCCAAAACCAGCGCTTTTAGGATGAACAATTATTTTATCTGCTCCTATTATTGAAAATTGTTCATTAATCGCAACCTTCAATCCCTGGCCAATACTTATCAACGCAATAACAGCAGCAATTCCTATAAAAATTCCAATCATAGTAAGCCAGCTACGTAATTGTCTTTGCTTTAGATTTGTAAATGCCAAAGAAAAAAAATCAAAAATCATTGTTTTTTGGATCGTTTTCTAATTAAGTAAATTACAGCCAACAAAACACCAGCCCCGACAATGTAAGGAAGTTTTGATTTTGGCTGCAATCCAAGTTTTTGAGCTGTTGTTCTATCAATAACAGGAACATTTAATTCAACCTGCTGATGGTATTGCTGATTATTTGCATCTCTAAAATCAATAGTCAAAGGAACATTAAATGATTCTTCTGCAAAAACCTCCAAATCACTTGTCTGAAAATCATCAACATCAAGATCACCAATATACACAGAATGAGCTGAAATAATTGAAGGATGATCAATGCTTATTGTTAAAAACTTAACAAGTGTTAATCCAGAATTAACAATTTTCAAAGTAAGCTCTCCTCTTTGCCCTATGATAATTTTGCCTTCACTTGTTATTTCTAGCCTCGGAAGTGCATTTATTTCCAAAGCAACAGTATTAAGTTTAGTGTACGCTTGCCCAAACTCGTCAAAGTATAAAATCTTAACAGGAATTTTATAAATTCCAACCTCTGCTTTTGGAAGCGCAGTTAAGCCAAAACTAATAACAGCATTATCTCTTGCATTCAATGATTGCACAATCCTCTCCTCAGTTCCATCTCTTGGAGCAAATGGAACTTGATTTAAATCAAAAATTACGCGCACATCCTTTAATTTAAAGCTCGCATGATTCTGCAAATTCAATTCAACACTAACATCATTTCCAGGAGAAACAGGTTTTGTGCTAACTGAGGTTATTTCTAAAGAAGACTCAATTGATTTAACCAAAAAAGGAATTTGAATTTCCAAGTGGGAAGTATCTGTATCAACATCAACATCCAATACATCATAGCCGGAAGGAGCATTTGAACTAACTTTAATACTCCATTGAACAACAACACTCTGGCCTGCAGCTAAAGATGAAACAGTTCTTTTATCATTATCTGCATCAAGGTATCTTGGAGCGTTTAGTTCTAGTTTAATATTTTGTATTGCAACACTATCTGAATTTGTAACTTTAACAGCCAAAGGAAAATAACTATTTGGCAAAACTGACTGAGGAACAGTTGGTTCAACAATCAAACCTGCACTAAATACAGTTGGCATTAAAAGTAAAATTAACAACCAGATTATATTTTTCATTTCTTACCTCCAACAATTTCTCCATCATTAATTGTAATTATTTTTTTAGCATATTTTCTCATTCTAACATCATGGGTTACAAAAACAATTGTTTTACCTTGTTTATTAAGCTCCTGAAACAATTCAATAATTTTTTTGCCAGTTAGAGAATCAAGATTTCCAGTAGGTTCATCTGCAAGAATAATTTCAGGATCATTAACTAAAGATCTAGCAATAGCAACACGCTGCTGTTCACCGCCAGACATTTGAGGAGGCCTATGATTTAATCTATGCCCTAAACCTACAAAATCCAAAAGCTTTTTTGCTTTTTCCTGCCTCTTACTTAAAGGAGTTTCCTGAAACATCATAGGAAGCATAACATTTTGCAAAGCACTCAATGTAGGAATAAGATTAAACTTTTGAAAAACAAAACCAATAGTTTTACCTCTCACTTTAGCAAGTTCATCTTCTGAATAATTAGATAATTTTTTACCATTTAATTCCATGCTTCCTTTAGTAGGAATATCCAAACAGCCAATTAAATTCATTAATGTTGACTTTCCAGAACCACTAGGGCCTATAATTGCAGTAAATGATTTATTAGGAATACTAATATTAATATTTCGCAAAGCATGGATGCTTTCACTTTTCAAATCATAAGTCTTCCAGACATTGTTCAAACAGATCAATAACAACCCCCTCTAAGTTAGTTTTGAATAAAGTTTTATAAATGTAATGAAACAATT
>JACPID010000005.1 GCA_016188265.1 Candidatus Woesearchaeota archaeon
TATGGAAAATAATATTGTGCATCTTGAAAAACAGTATGAATCTGAAGAGATTGAACAACTCTTAATACCAACAGTTAGAGCATGGTTTTTTAATAGGTTTAAAGAGTTTTCAATACCTCAAAAATTTGGTGTTATGGAAATACACAAAAGAAACAATATTCTTGTTTCAGCACCAACAGGGGCAACAAAGACTCTTACAGGGTTTCTCGCAATTCTTAATGAACTTGTTGATTCAGCAGAAAAAGGAATTCTTCAAGATAAAATATACTGTGTTTATATTTCACCATTAAAAGCGCTTAATCAAGATATTTATGTTAATCTTATTGAACCGCTTAAACAAATTGAAGAAATTGCTGGAAAAGATTTAGGAATAAGAGTTGCAGTAAGAACAGGAGATACAACTGCTGCTGAAAAATCAAAGATGTTGAAAAAAGTTCCTCACATACTTATAACAACTCCAGAATCTTTAGCAATAGTTCTTTCATCTTTAAGATTTAAAGAGCATTTAAAAAAAGTTGATTGGGTTATTGTTGATGAAATTCATTCTTTAGCAGAAAATAAACGCGGAGTGCACTTGTCATTATCTCTTGAAAGATTACAAAGATTAAGCAGTCATCTTTGCAGAATTGGTTTATCAGCAACAATTAGCCCTTTAGAAAAAGTTGCGCAATTTTTAGTAGGTCATGAAAGATCATGCAGAATAGTAGATGTTCAGTTTTTGAAAAATCTTGATTTGCAAGTTATTTCACCTGTTTCTAACTTAATTGATTGCCCTCATGCATTATTGCATAAAGAAATGTATACTCTTATTGATAGGCTTATTCAGGAGCATAAAACAACTTTGATTTTTACAAATACACGATCTGCAACAGAAAGAGTTGTCGACCATCTTAAAACGCGCTTTCCAAAAAATTATCTGAATAATATTGGGGCTCATCATGGCAGTTTAAGCAAAGAATTAAGGCATTCTTTGGAAACAAGATTGCGCAATGGGGAGTTAAAAGTTGTTGTTTCTTCAACATCTTTAGAGCTTGGTTTGGATATTGGATTTATTGATTTAGTAATTTGTCTTGGCAGTCCGAAAAGTGTGGCGAGATTTCTTCAAAGATCTGGAAGAAGCGGTCATAGACTGCATGAAACAGTTAAAGCGCGTATTATTGTCATGGATCGTGATGATCTTGTAGAATGTTCTGTTCTTCTTAAATCTGCTATTGAAAAAAAAATTGATATTCTTCACATTCCTACAAATTGCTTGGATGTGCTTGCACAACAAATTTATGGCATGGCTTTAGAAGATGTATGGAATGAAAAAGAATTATTTAAAATAGTTAAACAAAGTTATTGTTATAAAGATCTTTCTTGGCCTGATTTTCAGGAAATTCTTTCTTATCTCGCTGGTGAATTTGTTGATTTAGAAGAACGTTATATTTATGCTAAAATTTGGCGCAAAGATGGCGTTATTGGCAAGAGGGGTAAAATGAGCCGTGTTATTTACATGATGAATATTGGAACAATACCTGATGAATCGTTTATAACTGTTAAAATTGGTGATCAAGTGATTGGGAAGCTTGATGAATCTTTTTTAGAACGATTAAAACCAGGAGATGTTTTTGTTCTTGGAGGTGATACATATCAATTTAAGTTTAGCAGAGGCACTGTTGCACAAGTTATTGCATCTGCAAACAGGCCTCCTACAGTTCCTTCTTGGATTAGTGAACTGCTTCCATTAAGTTTTGATCTTGCTTTAGAAATTAGCAGGTTTAGAAGGTTGATGTATGAAAAGTTCAATCATAATAAAGAGAAGCAAGAAATCATTGAGTTTATTCATAATTACTTGTATGTTGATACTAATGCAGCTAGTGCAATTTATGAATACTTTAAAGAACAGTATGATTATTGCCACAAAATACCTAATGATAATTTAATCTTAATAGAAAATTATAATGATGAAAGAGAAAACAAAATTATTTTCCACACTTTATTTGGCAGACGAGTTAATGATTGTTTAAGCAGAGCTGTTGCTTTTATTGTATCTAGAAAAGAACATAAAAATATTGAGTTGGGCATTAATGACAATGGTTTTTATTTAAGCGGTAATAAAATTAATGCTAAAGAAGCGCTTAATCTTTTGCGTGCAGGCAAAATTGATATGATAATGAATCAAGCAATTGAGCATTCTGAAGCGTATAAGCGCAGGTTTAGGCATTGTGCAGCTCGTGCAATGATGATTCTTCGTAATTATATGGGCAGGCAAAAAAGAGTTGGAAGACAACAAGTCAGCAGCCAGATTTTGTTGTCAGCCCTGAGAAGGTTGAATGAAAACTTTTCTATAATTAAAGAAGCAAAAAGAGAAGTTCTTGAAGATGTGATGGATATTGAAAATACTAAGAAAATTGTAAAATTAATTGAAGAAAGTAAAATAAAGATTTCAGAAATTAATTCTCAACTTCCAAGCCCTTTTTCTTTTAATATTGCTCTGCAAGGATACATGGATGTTATGAAAATAGAAGAAAAGCATGAATTTTTACGAAGAATGCACGAGCTTGTTTTAGAAAGAATAGGCCAAAAACCAGTTAAAAAATATTTAGAACCTCATAAAATTTATGATGAATTCTGGAAAAAAGAAGCAGAACAAAAAAAAGCTTATGAAACAGATGAAAAAACACAGCTTATTGAACATGCACGCGTAGCAATTCAAAAATTAAAATTACCTAGAGATTATCTTGAAGAAATAGCAAATCTAGTTCAAGGAGATCGTAAAAGTTTTAGACCTGATTTTATTCAATGGCTGGATCAGCTTGGAAGAAAACCTGTTCCAAAAGCAATAAGCGACAAACTAGCAAAGTACTTAATTAAAGCAAAAGAAGAAGTGAAAGCATAACTCTTATTGGCCAAAAACTACCTACTAAACTAAGTAGCGTCTAGTTCACTATAAAATGCTGTGCATTTTATGTGTACAGAACAAGATAAATTGCAAAACAATTTATGTGCGCCGATCCTGCCGCAAACAAACCGTGAGTTTTTCAAAAATCATCAGATGTAAATTGATCTTTATGCTCAGCAACATACACTAAACCCTTGCGAGAAATACGTACAAACTTATCAAGAATAAATGGAAAAAAACCATATAGTTGTGTTTCAACAAGCTTCTTTTTATGTAAATTTCTTACAAGCTCATAAACATCTCTCTGATTTAATCTATTTGCCATGTTAAAGTCTCGCTCATGTACATCTTTTAATATGATATAAGGATCAAGAAAACCATATGTGTCTTTTTCTCCATCGTGTAGATACTCTTTATAGAAAATATCTAGTATAACAGTTTCATCGCTTGATAATTGCACATCTTCAACTAGAGACTCTACACCCATGTTCAAGATTAAGAGAATGTTATTATAAAATACTTTCGGTAAAAATTGACCTATACAGTAGCTTAATTAGTTTTAGTAAAAGACAAGAGGAGTTTCTTTGAGCTAATAACGGTTTTACGAGCCATTGTAGTGTTTTATTCTTTTGCGATTTTCCATAAATTGTTGAAGAATGTGGTGAATGATGTTGCTATTTCTGGATTTTTTATTACTAGATCAGAAATCAAAAATCAATTGTCAGACAGCCTCGAGCGTTTTTTAGAAATATGTCAAGAACCACTGGTCAATAGACCAGTGGCATGAAACTTCGGTTTCAGCATCCAGTGGTTCACAAGAAAATGCAACGCATTTTCTGTGCACAGAAAATCTTCGATTTTCTAGTGCTTGAGCACACTAAGATTCCACTAGTGTTTCACTAGTGGAATCTTAGTGTTTAAAGTCATGCTTCAAATTTTGTTAAGAATTTATTCATATCTGCACTTGTTGCAACTACCACAATAACATCGTTTTCACAAATAATTTCTTCTGGTGAGGGAATAATTATTGTTTCTGCGCCATGCCTTACTGCAAGCACCATAACTCGATAAGATTTTCTTAAGTTAATATCTGCAAGTGTTTTGCCAACAAAATCTTTAGCAACTTTCACTTCTTTCACTCGATAATCAGGAGATATCTCGATAAATTCAAGAATATCAGATGAAGTTAGTTTATTGGCAAGTCTTATGCCGCTTTCTTTTTCTGGAAAAACAACTTTTGCACCAATTTTTTCAAGAATACGTCCATGCTCGTCATTATGTGCTTTTGCAATAACATTTTTTACTCCAAGATCCTTTAAGTTCAAGGTAACTAGCATGCTTGCGCTAAGTTCATGGCCTATGGCTACAATTACTGTTTCACAATTTTGAATGCCTGTTTCCCTCAATGCTTCTTTATCTTCAGCGCTTACTTGTTTTGCAATAGAAACATAATCTTTTACTTTATCAAGAAATGCTTCATTTTTTTCAAGAGCCATCACTGGATAACCTAATTGTTCTAATGTGAGCGCAATGCTACTGCCAAATCTTCCTAGTCCAATAACTCCAAAGTTTGGTCTCGCCATACAATTGCTAAATAAATACTGGTTTTTATATCTTCTTATTCTCAGGTGTGTATTTACCTAACTTTGCCACTTTATTGAGTTATCCAACAGCAACTCCTTCTTCAGGCAGTTGTACTTTGCTTTTGTGGGTTTTGCTAATTAGTAATATAAATGATAAAGGGCCCATTCTTCCAATAAACATTAAAAGAATGAGGATTGTTTGTGAATATACACTTGCTTGTGTAGTAAGCCCTGTGCTTAATCCAACAGTGCTAAATGCAGAAATTACTTCAAACAAACTTGCTTTTAAAGTTGCTCCTTCATGAGAACTTATGAGGAATGTTGCTCCAAAAATAATGACTATGCTCACTAAGAGAATAACAAAGACTTTTTGAATAATTTCATCATTAATTCTTCGATTGAGTATTTCTGTGTGTGGTTTTTGCAGTATAAAACTCAGTATTGTTGCAAATGCTAATGCAGCGGTTGTTGTTTTAATGCCTCCTGCAGTGCTGCCTGGAGAGCCGCCAATAAACATAAGAAAATCAAGTACAAGTGTGGATGGCAAGGTGAGCTTTGAAATGTCAATTGTATTAAATCCTGTGGTGCGTGCACTTATTGATTGAAAGCTTGCTGCTAGTATTTTACTAGGAATGCTTAATGGTTGCAAAGTGTGTTCGTTTGTTCTTTCAAAAAATAAAATGCCTAAGGTTCCTATAATAATCAAAAAAAAACTCATAATCACAACAATCTTTGCATGCAAAGACATAACTGTTATCTCTTTTCTCCAAAGTTGCAATAATTCTGTTAATACAAAAAAACCAAGCCCGCCAGCAATAATTAGCAGCATTATTGTGATGTTTATAATAGGGTTTGTGGCAAATGCAGTTAAGCTTTGGAAATTACCCATAATATCAAAACCAGCATTATTAAAGGCTGAAATAGCATGGAAAATGCCGTAGAAAACTCCTTTTTTTATGCCAAAATAAAAAGACCAAACAATTGAAAGCATAAACATTCCTAAACCTTCAAAAATAATTACTAATGCAAGTACTTTTCTTCCAAAAGAAACAATATCTCCTAGTGAAGGTAAATTAAGTTGTTCTTGCATAAAAATACCTTGCTTTAATGGCATGTTGTTTCCTGTGAGAAAGAAAAAAGATAATACTGTCATATATCCTAAGCCTCCTAAATGAATGAGAAATAGTATGATTAAGTAACCAATTAAAGAGAAGGTATTTCCTGTGTCAACTACTACTAATCCTGTAACTGTTGTTGCTGAAGTAGCAGTAAATATTGCTTGAAAGAACGTTATTGATTTTCCTGGCTTTAATGCAAAAGAACTCTGCAATAAAAAAGCACCTATGAGAATGATGAAGAAAAAACCTGTAATGATTAACTTAATAGGGCTTACTCTTTTTTTCAAAAGAGGTTTGTCAAAACGAGATGAAAATAAGCGGACAGGTTCTCCAACATTTCTTTCTGGCTCCATAACTATATTTCATAGAACAATGTATTTAAATATTAATGTTACAAACATAATCTTTATATTTATCTAGCTCTATAAGTTTTGTAAAAAGAGGTTATTATGGTAGAAAGTATTTTTGTTTCATTAAGTGTCATTGTTTTAATAACTGCAGTTATTTCTGGCATCATACGTTTGTTTCGTCAACCATTAATTATTGCGTATATTATTACAGGCATTGTTATAAGTCCGTATTTCTTAAATCTGTTGCATGCTGTTGATACTTTCAGGGCATTTTCACAAATTGGTGTTGCTTTATTGTTGTTTATTGTTGGCCTTAACTTGAACCCGAAGCTTGCAAGAGATGTTGGCTGGATTTCTGTTTTAACAGGATTAGGGCAAGTAATTTTTACTGCAGGTATTGGTTACTATATTGCACAATATTTGGGTTTTGATTTTATAACTTCATTATATATTGCTGTTGCACTTACTTTTAGCAGTACAATTATTATAATGAAACTTCTTTCAGATAAGGGGGAATTAGAAACTTTACATGGTAGAATTTCTGTTGGATTTTTACTTGTTCAGGATTTTATTGCTATTCTTTTGCTATTATTTGCTTCTTCTTTAGGAACAGTTGGTATGGCTTCTTTTGTTGTTAGATCTTTTATTACAGGCATTTTGTTGATTATTGTTTTATTTTTTATAAGTACAACTGTATTAAATAAGATAAGTTCGTGGATGGCTGAGTCGCAGGAACTTCTTTTTCTTTTTGCACTTGCTTGGTGTTTTTCTATAGCTTCAATTTTTGCATACTTTAATTTATCAATAGAAATAGGGGCTTTTATTGCAGGAGTTAGCTTGTCTTTTTCACCATATCATTATGAAATGAGTTCAAGAATTAGGCCTTTGCGAGATTTCTTTCTTATTATGTTTTTTGTTTTATTAGGTTCGCAAATGGATTTTCGATTTATTTCACAATTTATTAAGCCAACAATTATTTTTTCACTTTTTATTTTAATAGGCAATCCTTTGATTGTATTCTTTATTATGCTTTTATTTCGTTATACTGCTAGAACAAGTTTTAAAGCAGGAATTACTGTTGCGCAAATAAGTGAATTTTCATTTATTCTTATAACTTTAGGAGTTAAAATTGGCCATATTCCTAGAGAAATTATTTCATTTATTACTTTAGTTGGAATTATAACAATTGCAGGATCTACTTACTTGATCATGTATTCAGATAATATTTTTTCTACATTGTCAAAATTTTTGTTATTATTTCAAAGAAAAAAATTAATCAGCGATGGTGCTAAAAAAAGGACTTGCAAAATATTACTGCTTGGTTTTAATAGAATGGGCAGTAGTATATATGATGCATTAAGAGCTTATAAAAAAGACCTTCTTGTTATTGATTATGATCCTCAAATTATTAGAAAGCTTGAACAGTTTAAAATTCCTCACAGGTACGGTGATGTGTATGATTTGGAATTATTAGATGATATTTCATTAAAGAAAACTAAGATAATAATTTCTACTGTTGCTGATTATGATACTGATATGTTGATATTGAGAAAAATAAGAAAAGAAGCGCCATCTTCACTATACGTGTGTGTTTCTAAAAATATAAAGCATGCGCTTCAATTATATGACGCAGGAGCATCTTATATTATTACACCGCATATTTTAGGAGCGCAATATGCTGCTCACTTGCTTAAACAGCATGGCTTGAAAAAGAGTTTTTTAAAAAAAGAAAAAAGAAAACATATTAATCAGTTGTATAAAATAGTTCTTAACATGTATGGTGGGAAGATTTGATTATCATAAAACATAACTTTTTTAAAAGAATTAGCAATTATTAAAGTATGGGGGAGAATTTATCTGAAATTATTGAAGAATATAAAGTTTTGGACACTAATGTTCTTTTGCATGGTGGTGCAAAGGTATTGTCTGCTTTTAAGCCTAAGCGGAAAGATAAAGTTACAACTTTAATTATTCCGCTTGTTGTTTTTAATGAGCTTGATAAGTTTAAACGTGATATGAATACTCTTGGCAAAAATGCTCGTGCTGTGGCAAATGCCATTAAGGAAGCAAGAAAAAAAGAAGGCGGTTCTTTGTTGGATGGTGTGAAACTTTCTGATAATTATTATGTTAAATCAATTAGAAAATATGATGATAAATTAGATAAAGAATTTAATGGTGTTTTAGAGCAAAATAAGCCAGATACTGTAATTTTTAAAACTGCACTTAGTCTTCATCGACAAGGTAAAAAAGTTGAATTTGTTACCCATGACACTATTCTTTCAAATATTGCTGATGCTTGCGGTATAACTGTTAATGAATGGGAAGATTTTAGTGTTTTAACAGATTACTCTTCTCTTTACAAAGGACGTAGAATATTGTCTGTTCGTGATGGCTTGATTGATTCTTTTTATGAAAAAAAGCGTATTTCTCTTGAAGAGTTTATATATTGTGAAGATGAAAAAACTATCAGATACGTTGAAAAAAATTCATTATTTTCAAATGAATATTTTTTACTAAAAAGTTTAGAAGCTTCTAAAAAAACAGCGCTTGCTCGTTATGATGCAGTAAAACAAAAACTTGTTCCACTTCATCCTTTAACTGAAAAAAATATTGGCAATCTTACTTGTAAAAATTATGAACAAAAATTTGCAATGGATGCTCTTCTTACTCCAGATATTTCTCTCGTACATTTAATTGGGCCTGCTGGAACTGGAAAAACTATTCTGGCGCTTGCTGCTGCTTGTTATGGTGTTATGGAAAAGATATATAAAAAGATTTTTATTACAAAACCTCTTGTTGCAAGTGGGAAAAAAGATATTGGATTTTTGCCTGGATCAAAAGAGGAGAAATTAAAAAGTTGGGTTGCTCCTATTTATGATAATCTTCCCCTTTTGATAACTAATGAAAAAGAAATTAAGCAATTTAGTGAAAGCTATATTGAGGCTGAAGCAAGCACTTATCTTCGTGGAAGAAGTCTGCCTGAAATATTTTTTATTTTAGATGAATGTCAGAACGCAACGCCAGATGAAGTTAAAACAACAGTCACTCGTATTGGTGAAGATTCAAAAGTTGTTCTAACAGGGGATCCTTCTCAGATAGATGATCCTTATTTAAGTGATACAAATAATGGATTGTGCCATTCTAATGAAAGAATGAAAAAAGAAGATTTTGTTGCTACAATATTTATGGAGCAATGTGTACGCAGTAAACTTTCTGAAGCTGCTGCTAAATTATTGTGATAATATAGCAAACGCATTATTAAGTTCGGCGCCTATACTTTGCATCTTAGCCATCCTATTTTTTTCGCAATAGAATGTATTTTGTTAAGTAATTTATCAACAACTTCTCTTGGCAGATCATATTCTTGTTCAAATACTGCGACCCAGTTCATTAAATCACGCAGTTCATTCTCGACATTTTTTATTTCATTTGTATCTAATGATGCTCTTACTGCCGGTAATCTTATTTCAGATCCTGTTTTAAGTACAGCTTTTTTTGGTTTTGCTTTTTTCAAAGAAGCTTTTTTTGTTGATTTTGCTTTAGTTGGTTTTTTTCTTTTTGGTTTTGCCATAAATTTCACCTCTTATATTTTTTTTTCTATCACATGGCCCATTTTTTCTAATGTTTTTTTCCACATCAGCCCTATTTTCATAAGATCACTACTGAACTTTGTGCTTATTTTATATGTTTTTTTGTATAAATCATAATCAATTAAGCCCATTGATTTCATAGGTGTTAATATTCTGTCATAAAATTGTCTTTTATTATAACTTAATTTTGCTCTTTTTCCTTTATAAGGTTCATACTCTAAAACACTTTCATATTGTCCTTCATGCAGTTTTGTTGCAAATAAGCTCATTTCTGTTTTAGTTATTTCTCCATTGTTTTGAATCATGTATTTTATTAATTCTTTTGCAACAATTTTTTGTTGTTCTGTAGCAAATGTTATTTCAAAAACATCTTCTGAAAGGTTAAATCGATCGTATAAAATAACCATATTATCGTCTAGAAGCTATTAGTATATAAAAATTTCTCCTTTTTCTGACAAAACTATCAAGATATACTAAATCGAAACATTTATATATAAGTATTAGTTTTATTATATCAGTATACAAATCATGTATACTCACCGCGAGGGAACCTATACTTCCTGTATAGGATCAAAGAGGTGAAGTTGAAAAAGGGCTCTCCACCTTTTTCTGTTTTTTTCCCCCAAAAAAAAAACACCCATAAAACTTTCCACATCAAAGACCAAAAATATGAAAAAAAGAGGAGGTGAGCCCCCAGAGACCTGGAGGCAACAAATATGGACATATTTGTAAAAAACGCATTGAAACAAAGCTTGCCTGAGAACAATGAAGTTGATTTTGGACAAGCTAATATTAAAGTTATCGGCTGTGGTGGTGCTGGTAACAATATGGTTAGTTGGTTATATAAAAAAGGAGTAAGAGGTGCAGAGATTCTTGCTTGTAATACTGATAACCAGCATCTTCATATCTCTGAAGCTGATAAAAAATTCTTAATAGGAAGAGATTTAACTCGCGGTCTTGGTTGCGGAGGATTCCCTCAAAGGGGAGCAGAAGCAGCACAAGAAAGCCTTCTTCAAATAAAAGAAGTTTTAAGAAATGCTGATATGGTGTTTGTGTGTGCAGGAATGGGCGGAGGAACTGGAACAGGAGCTGCTCCTGTTGTTGCACAAACTGCTAAAGACGCAGGATCAATTGTAATTGGAACTGTTACAATGCCTTTCAGCATTGAGCGTGCACGTATTGATAAAGCCGAATTTGGATTGCAACAATTAAGGCAAGTCTGTGATACTGTTATTGTAATAGATAATAATCGTTTAGTTGAAATTGCAGGAAATCTTCCTGTGCAACAAGCTTTTGCAGTAGCAAATGAACTTGTAGCTACAATGATTAAAGGAATTGTTGAAACAATTGCAATGCCTAGTTTAGTAAACTTAGATTATGCAGATGTTAAAGCAATAATGACTAATGGCGGTGTTGCTGCTATTGGTGTTGGTGTTAGTGACACAAATAATCGTACAGAAGAAGCAGTTCAAGGAGCATTGTCAAATCCTTTACTTGACATTAGTTATAAAGGTGCAACAGGTGCTTTAATTCATGTGTGGGGCGGACCTGATCTTACACTTGATGAAATTAACCGTGTTGGTACTTTAGTAACTGAACAAATGGATGAAGATGCAAACGTTATCTGGGGCGCTAGAGTTACTGATGATATGAAAGGAAAACTTATGGTTATGACTATTGTTACAGGAGTTGAAAGCCCATGGATTCTTGGCAAACAAGATAACCAATCTAAATCAAGAGCAAAGAAGTTTAGTGAAGAACTTGGTATTGATGTATTATAAATATTTTTTTTCTTTTTTTTTAAATTATTTTTTATTGAACTAGACATTTTTGTGCCTAATTTGACTTATTTAAGAAACCTTTTTATACCACTTTATTAATAATTATATTGATGCAAAAGCAAGTTAGTATTAAAAATGTTAATCAAACTGTTTGGAAGTTAATAAGAGAAGATCTTGCACTTCAAAAAGATTTGCAGCGCAAACTTATAAATATGCGTGCACTTGCTAATTTTTTAATAAAAAAGCATTCTCTAACTGCTTCTCTTGATGCAGTTATCTCTGCAATTAGAAGATTTCAAACTCAAGAAGAATTTAAAGAAGAAGAAAAACAACTTATCAACATATTTAAAGATTCAATTATTTCCACAAGAAATAATGTTGTATGCATTACTTTAACATTATCTTCTAGTGAATTATTTGATAAACTTTGCAATGTAAACAATAATAACAATGCTCATCTTAAATTTACAACAGGTGATAGAGAATTAAAGATCATGACTGATTTAAATGCAGTGAATCATGTTGTTTCATTATTTCCAAAACAGCATATTAAATTAATAATCAATGATCTTAGTGAGATTAGTATTTTAACTTCTGAAAAGGTTTTGCATACAAAGGGTGTTTTAGCAAGGATGGCTAATGAGCTGGCTCTTGCTAATATTAATTTAGAGGAAATTATTATTTGCCCGCCTGAATTTTTTTTATATGTTAAACAAAGTGATATTGTGAAGGCGCACGATTCTATTTTAAAACTAGTTCAAAAAGCTTAAAAATTAGCACGCAGTTTAGAGTCTATAGCGGGGTTTTATGCATTTAATAGATGATAAAGGTAAGATATTTGGAGCAATCAATGTTATAGATCTGACTGTTTTGTTATTTGTAATACTTTCTGGATTAACATTCTACAAATATATTATTCTTCAGGACTGGCCTGTTATTTTAAACCAAACACTGGAAAAGTTTAGTCCACAGCAAAAAATTCAAGAGCCTGTTGTTAAAAAAAAAATAACTTTATTAGTTGAAGACCAGCCTGAATTTATTAAAGATGCTGTTAAACCAGGACTGAAAATTTATAGAGATAATAGTGTTGCAGCTCTTGTTGAAAGTGTTAAAATAATTGCAAATAAAAATAAGTATGATTTAGTAATTAATTTGTTGGCTACTTTAGAAAAAAATCAAAATAATTTAATTTTGAAAAATGATGCTATTGTTAAAATAAATAAAGAACTAAAATTAAATACAGAGCTTCTTGACCTTACAGGAATTGTTGTTGATATTAAAGATGTTGAGCAAAATACAAGTATGGATTGAGAATAGTTTTTATCATAAAATTATTAATTGCTTTTTAAATAAATTATTCTCTGCTTATCAAAAAATAAACACACAAAAATTTCAAAAACTAAAATATTACTTTAAGCAAAGCTATATTTATTATTGGTTTATGGAAAAACCAATCAGGGAAATCGATGTTTTTAGCGGAAGTATTTTTATTAAAACTCTTTTAAAATTGTTTAGAATCAAATCCTGATTAACAAATACATTCTTTAACAGGATACTCGCATGCATCACAGCTTTTAACAAGCTGAACATGGCATTGTTCACAATATCCTGGAATATTATGTTTGTGCTTGCATGTTGGACAAATATATGTTAGTTTTGGCATTGTTCACCTCATTAATTCTTTTGCAACATCAACAACACGACAGCTATAACCCCATTCATTATCATACCACCCGCTTACGCAAACTAAGTTTCCTTCTAAAACATTTGTTGATAATGAATCAAAAACACAAGAATTGCTATTTTTAATAATATCTGTGCTTACTAATGGCTCATCACAATATTGTAATACTTCTTTTAATTCTTTCATTGCAGCTATTTTAAATAATTTGTTAACTTCTTCACTGCTTGTTGATTTTTTTACTGTAGCAACAAAACTAACATAGCTTCCATTAACAACTGGAACTCGTAGTGCAAATCCGTCAAGCTTTCCTTTAAGTTCTGGAATAACTTCTGCAACTGTTTTTGCAGCTCCTGTTGTGCTTGGAATAATGTTAACTGCAGCTGCTCTTCCTCTTCTTAAATCTTCAGAAGGGCCATCCACAACTCTTTGAGTTGCTGTATATGCATGTGTTGTAATCATAAAACCATTTATTACTCCTAAATTTTTATTAAGAACATGAACCATTGGTGCAAGTGCATTAGTTGTACAAGATGCATTGCTTACTATATTGTGCTGTTTTGAATTATACCTATCAAGATTCACTCCTTTAACAACAGTAATATCAGGTCCTTTAGTAGGAGCTGTTATAAGCACCTTTTTTGCGCCAGCACTTATATGCTTCTCCAAGTCCTCTCTTTGAGTAAAAAAACCAGTGCTTTCAATAACAACATCAACACCTAATTGTTTCCAAGGAAGTTTTTTTGGATCTTTTTCAGACAATACTTTTATTCTTTTACCATTAATTATCAAAGTATCATCTGTTGATTGCACTGTTCCTGGAAATCTTCCAAAAACAGAATCATACTTAAACAAGTAAGCAAGTGTTTTAGTATCAGTTAAATCATTAACAGCAACCCACTGTATTTTCTTTTCATTAAGCCCTGCCTGAAGAACTTGTCTTCCTATGCGTCCAAAACCATTAATTGCTATTCTTACCATTTATTCACCTATTTCAGTTATTTCTTTAAAATACAGGTATAAATAGTTTTCTAAAACTAAGCTTTTGCATTTTCCGATTTACTATTTCTTTTAGGAGTCTATTTTAGCTCCGTTTCAACATGGTGATTTCATCATAAATTAAGATAAGCTTCATATATAACAAATACTTCACAATAAATAGTGAATAAGTTATGGATATAAGCGGATATAAGATTCGACCAAGCAAGCATTTTATATTAACATGGATGAGAAAATGGGATATAAATATTGATTCATTAAAAAATATTATAGAAAATTCATACAAATTTGATAAAGTTGGAAAAAATAAATATAAATCTTATACTAAAAGTAAAGGCAGTAGTAAAAAATTAATATTTATTAAAGATGATGAGCATAAAGAAATATTTATTATAACAGGAGCTGAGAGAAAATGAAAAAATGTTTAGTTTGTGAAAAAGGAAATTTAGGAAAAGTCGGAGACATAACACTGGATTTAGAGGGTTATGTATCTCTCTTGAAAGGAGAAAGATGCGATAACTGCAAAGAAGAGTTTCCTTATGAAGAAGAAACTGAAAGAGCAATATCAGCAGCCAGAAAACTTGGTGTATGGCCTGAACCAATGAAGCTTCATAGGCATTTATCAAAGAGCGGCGGAGGTCTTATATTTAGAGTGCCGAGCGATATTGAAAAACAGCTTAATCTAGATGAGAGTACAGAGATTGAAATAACAAAAATCGGAAAAAAAATAGTAATAGAACCAGTAAATACATGAATTATTATTTATTCTGGAAGCGTCAAGAACTACCAGTCAATAGACAAGTAGTGGTTCTTGACGTCCCAAAATACCAATACTAAACCACTAGTGAAACAATAGTGGTATTTTGTAACGTAAACAAGTTGCTTCTAGGATTAAGTGTGTAAGATTCTAATGTGTTTTTAATATTTTGTGATTCGCTATAAGCAAGAAATCCTGAATTTTTATCATAACACTCTAGATTTTTATCAACAATAAAGCATTGAACTTCTTCTCCTAATTGAACTGGTTGTGAAGTTCGTTCTATGCTCATATTTTGAATGTTTTGAATAAGATCTGTGTGTTGGAATTTGTCATAAAATTTTTGATAATCTTCTTCACTTATTTTTTTTGAATCACACTCCCATAAGTCTTCACTCCATGCACATTTATCATAGCTTAATTTATCTACGCGTTCATATTGTTTTTGCTCATCAAAAATTTCTTCTGCCTCTGCTTCAATTAAAATAAAATAATTTTCCTGATAAGTAATTATGGCTGAGTTTTTAACTGCCAAAGTTGCTTTATTAACAAAATTAATGCCTTTATCAAGAGTGCTGGTTGTTTTATAGTTTACTTCATAAGCAGGATAATTTTTTACTTTTTGAATATATGAAATTAATTCTTGTTGTGGAGATATACTTTCAGAAATAATTGCTTTTTGTTGAACAGGTTCAGATTCTGCTTCTATTGCAGGTTTTTCTTTAGGTAGTGGAATGCATGAAATTAAAAACAGGATTATTAAAAAAATTAAGTATTTACTCATTCTAATCTCCCCGGCAGGTTAAAAAATTCTGGTTGTACATAAGTTTCTAATTTTTCTGCTTGAAGTACAATTTTTCCTTCACTTTCTATAGTTTGTTCAGTATACAGTAATGCGCCGTTTTCAGTCCAACAATTAATTTCTTCATCTATATTGAAACAATAAGCTTTTTGTTCTGCAATGCTCTTATCTTTTGTTTTTTGAACATTAACACTAGATAATTGTTCCAGGGATAATGGAAATTGAGCAATTCTTAATAATGATTTATCTGTTTTTTTTTCACAAATTTGCTGACTGCAAGAATATAGGTTATTATCAATTTTTAAAACTGAAACTATACTTTCTTCCCTGCCAGTATTTATGGTAAAGTCATAGCGTTTTTTATTGTTTTGTTGAGCAAAAACAATATTTGTTAAGTAAGGTATTTGTGGTTTTTCTTTTAGAATGCTAAAACTAATTTTGCCACTCCACTGTTGCCCTCTTAAAAGAAGTGAACGCAGTACTTCTTGAGTTTTTGGGTCTGTTTTTATTTCAGTTTTTTTTTCAAGAAATATATCTTTTTCTGTTGCAGGAAGTCCTTCTTCTGAAACAAATGCAAAATAAATTGCAAGCCCTAGAAATAGAACTGCTAAAGACATACTAATAATGATTGAAATAGTTGAAATCTTAATAATTTCACCTCTGAATACATAATTATAGGGAAATATATAAAAATATTCCTACATTACTGGTAAAGTTATGAGAGATATTGTTTTATTCAGTATTTCATTAATACTGATATCAACAGTTGTTTTAGGCGGGTATAATTATCATACAACAGTAACTGGACAAATAATTAGAGATTATACTGAAAAAGCAACTGTCTTAAATAATCAGATTAATACATTAAAAGAAAATTATGATAAGCAACTGACAGAACAGCAGCAATATTTAAATCAACAAGCCACAGCACTGATTGTTGCTCAAGAAGGTGTTGAAGAGCTTCAAACAAAAAGCTCTGAATTAAAAAAAGAGCTTAACTCACAAGTACAAGTTATTCAAGGAACTATTGAAACAGTTAAAGAACAAAATGAACAACTAGCACAATTATCAAGCCAGTTAAAACAAGTTGAGATATCAAGTGTTTCTAAAATAAGTGACTTGCAAAAACAATTGGCAAATCTAGACATAAGTGAGGATTTTTCAAACATAATTGCGCAAGTGCTTCCTTCAGTTGTTAGTATTCGTGCTGGAAGTAATGTTGGAAGTGGAGCAATTATTAAATCTAATGGTTATGTTATAACTAATAAACATGTTATTGAAGGACAAAATAGTATAACAGTTAAAACATTTGACCAACAAACATTTACAGCCAGTTTAGTCAGCTCAGCTAATCAAATAGATCTTGCTTTGCTTAAAATAAATGCAACATCTTTACCTGCGCTAACTTTTGCTAATTCAGATAATATACAAGTTGGAGAAAAAGCAGTAGCGCTTGGAAGCCCTTTAGGATTAGAATTTACTGTAACAGAAGGAATAATTAGTTCATTAAATAGAGTGATTAATGGAGTAAAATATGTTCAGACAGATGTCCCTATTAATCCTGGAAACAGCGGAGGGCCTTTAGTTAATAAATTAGGGCAAATCATAGGAATAAATACAATGAAACTTTCAGGCTATGAAGGAATAGGATTTGCAATATCAAGCAATGAAGTAGTAAATGCTGTTAATAATATTGTTCAGTAAATAAAAACAGCTTTGGTGGAAATTATAGGATTTTTTTATTTTGTCTAGTTCTAGAGCAGTAAGTTATTTAAACTGCCAGCAAATTCCTATTTGTATGGCTGACGCAAAAGTTGGAGATACAAAGTATTACCATGAGTCTGGAGATGTTTACAAAGTTGAAGTTCTTGATGTTCAAGAAAGAGCTTATGAAAAAACTATAGGGGAAGAGTATAAACTTCGAATTTTAGAGGTAGTTGATACTGATGTTAAAAATCCTCCAACTTGTGGATTGGAATTTGTTGTTTGGAAAGCTAAAGATTGTCGCGGTTATTCTCTTTGGCATTTATTAGATACATAATACCGTTACTTTGCTATTAAATATCTTATTGAATAGCTCCTATTTTTCTAACATATTGGTTATTTTGAGCTAGAAAGAGAATTTTTATTCTAATTCTTTTATTGCGTTTCTGGTTTTGTCAATAAATTCATTTGTTTCTTTTCTTAAAATTTTTATTTCTATGCCTGTTACTTTTGTGTCTATGCCGTATTGGTATTTTTCTCTTAGGTGAACTAAATCTTCTCCTTCAAGCTTGTCTTTAGTCTCGTCAAGGTATATTTTGTGTAAGTCACTTAATTCTAGTTTTATTTTTTTTGTAGGATTAATTGTTCTATTATGGCGAATGTGCATTCTTGATTTCTGCTTTCATAACCGAGGGCTGCTAGAATTGCCAGTAAACAATGATATCTTGTATAAAATGATGCAGTCATTGCCCATTCGCTAAAACCTCCCTCTATCAAGTGATCCATGACTTGCAAGTTTCTGAAAGCTTTGAGTAAGTGAGCATTTGCTTTGTGAATATCTTTACTGGTTTTCTTTAATCCTCTGTGTCTTTCTCCTTCTTTTTCTGCTTTTTTCAAGCACCATTGAACTTTATTGTCTATTACTGACATTTGCTTATTCCCTCTAAAATGATTTCCTGGCCTGAAAGCAAAGCACCATTTCTGATAATATCCAGAAGTACTGGATCTTTATTTTTAAGGTTTTTCACTAAATCTTCAAAAGTTTGAACAACTAACTGTAATTTTTTTGATGAGGTCTTCTGTAATTCTTGAATTTCTTTGCGTAATTTTTCATAATTTTGCTTCTTTATTACACAAAAAACATCAATATCATTAGCATTGATGCCTTTAGTAAGGACAGAACCAAAAAGAATAACACAATCAGCCAATCCTTGAAGTTTTTTCAAATCTTCTGCACAAACTTTAGCAAAAGAATTTAACTCGTTTTGTGAAAAAACAAACTCAGCACTTTTTCTAGCTATTTGCTCTTGAAAATTAAGCTTATAATACTTCGCCTGCCCTATGCTTTCAAAAACTAAAATCTTTTGTTTTTCAAGCTTTCTAAGAATTTTATAAGCACCCATTGGAGACAAATTTAGCTTTTTAGCTACTTCATTCATACTAATGCGTTCACTCCAGTTTCTAGCTAAAAAATTAATAACTTTAGATTCATTCTCAGTTAACGAAAACATACTTCATACCTCAAGTATATAACTATATACTACAAGTATATAAATCTTTCAGTTCACAGACTAGCATTTTTAGAAATTGCGTCAAATTGACAAAACGCTCAAAATTTTAGAAAACGAAACTATTGTCCTATAATTTATTTCGTTTTCTATTATATAACTTATCAGAATATATTTTGTTCTATCAAAATTTATTTAAATGCAAACATACTCTAGTATTTAATAGAGAAATATAACCACAACATATAGTGTTTTTATGATGTTACTCTTAAGTGGAGTAAAGTAAATGAGGTGAATGTTTTGAGATGCCCTTACTGTCTTCATGAAGAAACAAAAGTTTTGGATTCAAGAGTTACTCCAGAACAAGATTCTGTTCGTAGAAGAAGAGAATGTGAAGATTGTTCAAAAAGATTCACAACATATGAGCGTATTGAAGTAAACAATATTTCAGTTGTTAAAAAAGATGGTAGAAGAGAGCCTTTTGATAGGGAAAAATTATTGAGAGGAATGCTAAAAGCTTGTGAGAAACGCCCTGTTAAAAGAGAGCACATTGAAGAGATTGTTGATCAAATTCAAGCGCATTTATTGAAGCTGGACCAGCATGAGATTAAAAGTAAAAAAATAGGAGAGCTTATAATGGATTCACTAAAAGATCTTGATGATGTTGCTTATGTTCGTTTTGCATCTGTATATAGGCGTTTCAAAGATGCAAACCAGTTCACTAATACAGTAAACATGTTGCAAAAAATGAAGAATAGGTGAATGAAATGGAGTTGACTTTAGAAAAACAAGAAAGCAAAGATGTTGCAATGCTTAGAGAACAGGAAGTTTTTTTAAGTGATCAAGCAATTCATGTGTTAAACGGTTCGACGCAGTTTGATGAATTAGGTCGCATGATTTTTTTAGATCGTTATGCACTGAAAGCAAAACGCGACACTATTAATGAGGGAGATCTTGTAATTACTATAACACTTGAAGATCCTAAATATCCTAAAAAAGATCTTGGAATTGTAGTTAATATATCAGAAAATTATATTGCTACTCTTCATATGGTTACAGGAAAGTATTCTTGTTCTGAAGAAAATTATACTTTTAAACAATCTGTTTGGAAATGCAGCAAGCCTCTTGAATCAATTGATGATGCTTACAAGCGTGTAGCCAGAGCAGTAGCTTCTGTCGAAAATAGTTCTGAAAAGCAAACACAATTGTTCCAAGAATTTTATGAGGAGCTTTCAACAAAGCGCATTCAGCCGGCAGGAAGAATAATGACTGGTGCAAATGTTAATGATGAAAAACATTATACTTCTAATCTAACTTTATACAATTGTTATGTTATTCCCTGCCCAAAAGACAGCAGAACAGGCATTGTTGAAACACTTAAGCAAATGATTGAAATAATGTCAAGAGGCGGAGGAGTTGGTATTTCTCTTGCATCATTAAGGCCAAAATATGCTTATGTGCAGGGAGTTCATGGACAATCTTCTGGTTCAGTATCATGGGGAGGTTTGTACTCATTTGCAACAGGTCTTGTTGAACAAGGCGGATCAAGAAGAGGGGCGCTTATGCTTATGCAGGCAGATTGGCATCCTGATGTTCTTGAGTTTATTACTGCAAAGACAAAAATGGGAAATATAGAAAATGCAAATATTTCTGTTATGGTTTCAGATCGTTTTATGGAATCATTGAAAAAAGATGATGATTGGAACTTAGAATTTCCTGATTATGAATTTCCAGGCTATAAAGAAATTTACCAAAAAGAGTGGAATGGAGATCTTAAAGCTTGGAAAGAAAAAGGATACCCTATTAGGATATATAAAACAATTAAAGCTAGAGAATTATGGGACTTGCTTATAACTTCTGCCTGGAGAAGCGCTGAGCCAGGAGTTGTGTTTATGGAAAGGTATAACAAACTGAGCAATAGTTATTATTTTAATCCTATAATTTGTACAAATCCTTGTGGTGAACAAGGATTGCCTGGTTGGGGTGTATGTAATTTAGGGCATTTATACTTAGGTGCTTTTGCAAAAAAAAAAAGGTGAAGATGAACAAGGGCCTGTTTACGAGCTTGATTGGGAGCAGTTAAAAAAATCTTCACAAAGACTTACAAGATTTCTTGATAATGTCATTGATTTAACGCCTTATTTTTTTGAAGAAAATAGAAATAATCAAAAAGCAGAAAGGCGTGTTGGCGGGGGGACTCTTGGTTTAGGGGAGTTATTAATAAAATTACGTGTCAAATACGGATCAGATAAATCTATAGATTTAATAGACAATGTTTACAGAACAATTGCTGTTGAAATGTATATTGAATCTGCAAATATTGCTAAAGAAAAAGGGGCATTTCAAAAATTTGATAAAGAAAAATTTTTACAAAGTGGTTTTATGAATCAAATGCCTGAAGAAGTTAGGGATGCTGTCAGTAAAAATGGCATTAGAAATGTAACTTTAACAACTCAAGCGCCTACTGGTACTGTAGGATCAATGCTAGGAACATCAACAGGCATAGAACCCTATTATGCTTTTGAGTATTATAGGCAATCAAGATTAGGATTTCATAAAGTAATGATACCTTTAGCTGAAGAATACAAAAAGATTAATGAGCAGTTGCCTGATTTTTTTGCAAGTGCAACTGAACTTGGGCCTGTAGAACATATTAAAGTGCAAGCTGCAGTTCAAAAATGGACTGATTCTTCAATTAGTAAAACAGCAAATGCTCCTAAAAATTTTGGTTTAGAAGAAACAAAAGCATTGTATGAACAAGCATATGATCTTGGCTGCAAAGGAGTAACAATATACAGGGATGGTTGTAGAAATGAACAAATTCTTTCAACAAATGAGGATACTGAGAAAAAAAATCTTGCATCATCGCATGGCATGTTAGAAAATGATCTTGCAAAAGATATTGGCGCTGAAGCTGGTAAAACCTGCCCTAATTGCCAAAAAGGAACAATGGTTAAAAGTGGCGGGTGCACAGAATGCTCTCTTGGCTGTGGTTTTACAGGAAGTTGTGATATGAAATAATAGTTACATAAAGTATTTATAAGGCCAAAAAAGTCGCACATTATGATTACTCATAGTGTTAGTTATGTTGTTAAACGCGATGGAAGTACTGTTTTGTTTAATCCTGATAAAATAAGAATTGCAGTTACAAAAGCATTGCAAGCTGTTGGTAGTGAGAATATTAATATTTCAGAAGAAATAACAAGACAAGTAGTTGAAGAGGTTGAATTAAAGTATATTAATAATGCTCCTGCAGTTGAGAATATTCAGGATATTGTTGAAAACGTGTTGATATCAAATGGTTATGCAGAAACTGCAAAGGCATATATTTTATACAGGCAAAAAAGAAAAGAACGTAGAGAATTAAGAAGTGCGCTTCTTGATGGAAAAACAACAAATATAGATATTTCAGAAAATTCCTTGCTTATTTTCAGAGAACGTTATTTATTGAGAGATGAATCTGGAAAAATTAAAGAAACTCCTGAAGAATTATTCAAGCGTGTTGCAAAAGCAGTATCGCGAGCAGAAAAACAAAGCCAAGAATTAGAAGTAAAATTTTACAACGTTCTTTCAAATCTTGAATTTCTTCCAAGTTCTCCGACACTTATGAATGCAGGATTAATTTCTCAACAATTATTTCCAGCATTTGCACTGCCTGTTCCAGATGAACTTGAAGGAATATATGAAACATTAAAAAATGCAGTAAAAATTCACAAACTTGGAGGCGGGACTGGGTTTAATTTTAGCAATATTAGGCCTAAAAATGATTTAGTTAAAAATTCTTGCGCAATTGCTGTTGGGCCAATGGCAGTAATGAATGTATTTGATAATGCTCTTGGAACAGTTTTACAAAATGGAAAAAGACAAGGCGGAAACATGGCAGTTTTACGGGTCGACCACCCTAATATTATGGAATTTATCACTCTTAAAGAAAAAACAGGAGGTATGAATAATTTTAATCTTTCTGTTGCAATAACTGAAGAGTTTATGAATGCTGTTGAAAATAATGAAGTAATTGCTTTGCGCAATCCTAATTCAGGGGTTATAACACAAAATGTTCCTGCGAAACAAATATTTGATTTGCTTGTACTAATGGCTTGGCGTACAGGAGATCCAGGGGTAATATTTATTGATAGAGTAAACTCATCTAATGCAAATCCATTGCCAGATTTGTATAGTATTGAAACAACAAATCCTTGCGGTGAACAACCATTGTATCCTTATGAAGCGTGCCCTTTTGGGTCTATTAATTTATCAAAAATGATTGTTAATGGAAGAATTGATGTGCAAAAGCTTAGAGAAACTGTAAGAGTATCAACTTTTTTTTTAGACAACTTAATTGATATTAATATGTATCCATTAATAGAAACTGAAAGAATTTGCAAACAAAACAGAAGAATAGGATTAGGAGTGATGGGTTTTGCTGACTTATTATTTGAATTAAAAATACCTTATGATAGTGAAGAAGGTGTTGAAATAGGCAGAAAAATTATGCACATAATTTCAAAAGAAAGCGAGCAATCATCACAAAAAATTGCTGAAGAAAAAGGCGTGTTTCCAAATTTTGAAAAAAGCATATATGCAAATGGAGTTATGTTGAGAAATGCATCTAGAACAACAATCTCTCCTACAGGAAGTATAAGCGCATTAGCAGACTGCAGTCCTGGCATCGAGCCAGTTTATGCTCTTTCTTTTGTAAAAAAAGTGCTAAATGGTAAAGAACTTCTTTGTGTGAATCAGTATTTTGAAAATGCTCTTCGCGAAAGAGGATTATATTCTGAAGATTTAATGAAAAAAGTTGCCCAGTTTGGAAGTATTCAACATATGGAAGAAATACCTCAGGATATTAAAGATGTATTTAAAATAAGCCATGATATTAATCCTTTTTGGCATGTACGCATGCAGGCAGCATTTCAAGAATTTACAGATAATGCAATAAGCAAAACAGTTAATTTTCCAAACATGTCAACAACAAAAGATGTGGCAGATGCTTACATGCTAGCTTATAAATTAGGTTGTAAAGGAATAACAATTTATCGTGATGGAAGTAAAGATTTTCAAGTATTAAATGTCAAAAAATATTAAAAATAGTTTACTCTATCTGCACAAGGCCTTGGGTAAGAAATTCTTGGTTTTACTGTGTCAGGATATTTTGGCCTGTCATTATAAATTTTGTACAAATCTAATAATCCGCTTTTTCCTCCTATTGTTAGTTCTGGATCCATTGGAGGATTGCATTCTGTGCCTTCTTGTCGTTCAACTCTGAGGCATGCACCGTATGAATCTGTGTCCCAGTAACGGCATGAGATATACTTTATTGTATTCATGCTTGTTCTTCCTGTTATTGATGGTTGTACAACAACAAATACACTAACTAAAACAAATAATAAAATTAAAAGAAATATCAAATACTCAAAAAAGTGATGGTGTTTATTCATTTTTTTTGGCCTGATAATCTCCAAGATGGAAGTTGAGGTGGTTGTTGTGCTTCACTTGCAGCTTGTGCTTGTTTTTTAACTTCTTCTTCCCATTCTACAGGTTGAGGCAATTCCCCTACTCTTCTGGGAGCTACACTGTATTTTGCTCCAGGCCCTTTGCCAACCCAGTAATCTGCATAAAGACTGCCTTTAGCATGCGACCCTGAAAGGCTTGCCTTTTGAAATAATAATAAAAGGCTAACAATTGATATTATTGCAACTATTCCTAACATAACATGTGCCATTGCTTGTTTATGATTGCTCATATACTTACACCCCTTTTTATTATTATTTTATAATCAACAGGTATATAAATGTTTTTATAATCCTGTGTTAACATGGCAGTGATTAAATTTGAAACAATAAATTTTCAAAAATGTGAAGAAAGTATTAAAGGAATTTTTTTAAAAACTCATGAATTCATTATTAAACACTCTGATCTTGAAAAAATTGGAAACTACATTGTTGAAAACAAAGATTTGTTATTTCCTGATAAAAAACAAGAATTTGTTGATCGCAAATTCTCACTTTTGCTTGAAGAAGCTTTTAAAAATTTAAAAAATAGAGTTACAAAAAAACCTGCTTTGTATGTTCATAGAAACAGTGGAATACCTCTTATTGGAAATATTGCTTTTGGCGTTCTTGATAGAGGCACAAATATTATTGAGATTAGGCCTATAAGTGGTTGTAATATTCGGTGTGTTTATTGTTCAGTAAGTGATGATGCTCGTGTTCGGGATGTTGTTGTAGAACGAGAGTATTTGGTTCAAGAATTTAAAAAGCTTGTAGAATTCAAAAAGACCAGCGCAATTGAAGCTCATATTGCAGCGCAAGGAGAACCTACACTATATGGTGAGCTTGTAAGCTTAATTCAGGATTTAAGTTGTATTTCTGAAGTTGGTACAATTTCCATTGACACAAATGGTACATTGCTTAATGAAATTTTTATTGATGAGCTTATTAGTGCTGGTTTGACTAGATTTAATTTTTCTTTAAATTCAATGGATGAAGAAACTGCAAAAAAGATTGCAAATGCAGGTTATAATCATAAACGTGTTTTAGGCATGATCAAATATATTAGCACGCGAGCAGAATTAATAATAGCTCCAGTTTTGGTTCAAGGCTGGAATGATAAAGAAATGAGCAGTATTATTGAGTTTGCAAAAAGTTTGAAAAATGAAAAATTTACTCCAAAAATTTGTATTCAAAATTATTTGTATTATAAGTATGGTAGAAATCCTGCAAAACAATTGTCTTTTGAAGAGTTTTATAAAATGCTTGAAAATTTGGAAAAAAAACATTGTGTGAAATTAATTGTTAGCAAAGAAGATTTTAAAATCGAGAAATTACCTACTTTAGAAAAACCTTTTAAAAAAGGCCAAACAATTGAAGCTGAAATTGTAGGTGAAGGAAGATTGCCTAATGAAAAACTTGCAGTAGCTAAAGAAAGAGTTATTTCAGTTATTAGTTCTTTGCAAAGAAAAAAAACACATATTAGTATAACTCGTTCTAAACATAATATTTTTTATGGAGTAGCAAAATAAAAAAAAAAATTAATTTAAAGTCTTTGTCTTAAAGACTTTAATATACTTTTTGCTTCATCTTTAAGTGCTAGTCCAAAACCAATTCCCAAAGCAAGTGCCATTCCTAGCATAAGTCCTGCAACAAGCAATAAAACTGTTTGCTGAGCAAGTGCGATTTGCACACCAATTTGGCTTAAAACAACTAGTACTGTAAAGACCCAAACAACTAGTTTTGATCCGCTTGCAATCCAGTCTGCATGTTTTGCTTTAGTTTCAAGAACTCTCATTGACAAATACTCTGCAGATAGTGCTCCGACTATTGCAATTAAAACTGCAAGAATTGCATTAGGAATCCATACTTGAGCTGCAAAAGATAAAAAATCAGCAAGTTTTGCCAGTTTATTAGAAATTAATTCTGCTGCTGGAATAAAAAACAGTACAAAAACATACCATTTAGCAAGTAAACCTAATAAATAACTTAATTTAAGGCTACCAACTAATTTTTTTAAATTAGTCTTTTGCACTGCATACTTATCAAGTTCTAATTTTTCAAGGCCTGAATTCACAAGCCAGCCAACCAGCACTGCAACTAAATATCCTAAGCTCAAAACTATTGCAGCGCCTACTAATCCTGGAATTGTTGACACAACACCTGTTAATAGTTCTGTTAAAGAATTAATTAATGCATTCCATGTTTCTGCTAATATACTCACTGCTGACCACCCCTTTTTTTTTGTTTTTTTGTATTAAAGATGAATATAAAAGAGAAAAAAAAATTTAAAGAAGAGAAATGCTCTTCTTATACTGCTCTAACTCTTACATCACTCAAGCTTGTGACTATAAGTTCAGCTTCTGCACCATCAACATTTGCTACTTGCCCTGTTAATAATGCTCTTGAGGCTGCTCTTGTGTCTTGACCTGAGTATCCTGCAACTAAGAGTGCAACGTTGCCATTTGGATGCTCAAGAAGTTTGAGCTTTGCTTTTCCAGGTGCAAATCCTTCAGTACAGTCTTCTGGATTGCCTAATAAAGCTGCTGCTGCGCTGTTTGCACATGGTCCTCCTACAACAACTGCATTCCAGTCTTGGACATTTTTAACTTCACTGTCAAGTTTTGCTACACCAACACCAAGTTCTTGGACTCTTTGTGATGTTTGTCCGCCAACTGTTGTTCTCTGTGTTGTTCCTCCTGTGAGGAATACTTGAGCTCCTCTTTGTGAGAGTGGGTGTACAACAGTAAGTTCTTCTGGTACGTCGCTTGTTGCTGGATCAAAGAGTTCTACTAATTGTCCGTATTTTGTCAATGCTTGGAAGATTTCTGGTTCATTTCTCAAGTTTTTAAGAGAAACGTTCAAGACGTCTCCTCTAGCAAGTCCTATAATATTATTTGCTGCGCTTGCTTCTCTGACAGACAATAGTATTGTTGTGTTTGCACTTCCAGGAGCAGTGTCGAAATTGTCATTACATACTTGTAATGTCATGTTTAATGCATTATTAGTTAATGCATTTGCTGTTCCTGTAATACCATTACTTGTTGTGTTACTACAGAAGTTGACAATTAATCCACCTTCACATAAAAGTGGAACACTATTACTGTCACATAATGTTCCGTCGCCGTCCATGTCAATGCTTATGTTTGTGTCTAGAGTGGCTTCATCACCATTTACCTGGAAGGTTGTTCCATGACTAACTGCTCTTCCAACGTTTGTTGCTGTGCTTCCTAATACAAACTGGAGTGTTCCAGCTGCTAGATCTTGCCATTTCATAACTTTATTTGTTGCGTCATATGAAACATACTCGTAGACTGCGCTAAATGCTGAGTCGTCATTACAAGTGCTTCTGAAACAATGTTGATCTACTGGTCCAGATCTTACCAGTTCACTTCCATCTAAGTTTGTTAAGATAAAGAAGTCTCTTACTGCTACATTTCTATTAGCAACAGAATGTGAACATTCTTGCCAGACAAGTTCTCTGTTTTCATTTGAAACAAAGTCTCCTGCAAATAATCCAGTAGTTGGTGGATCTACAGTTGCTAATGGGAATGTGTATTCAAGACCTTCTTGGTTTACACAACGCATGTTGTATTCGCCACGACCACTTGATTGAACTTTTAAGGTTGTAGTTCCAGTGTCGCCAAGTCCTTCATATCTTAAATCCCAGCTGTTAACTACTAATGCTTCAGGTTCATCCAAGTACTCACTTAGTGAGTGGCCTGCTGGTACATAAACATCACCAACTAAACCATCTGCGCTAATATTAACAGCTACTCTTTCAATTTTAGCTCTTGTTAATAAGTTTCTTTGGCTTTGAACAACATCTTGAGCTCCATCTGCTGCAAGTGAAATTAATACATCATCGCTTTCTACAACTTCATTGTTAACTTCTAAACCAGCTACGGTAAATGAACTATCGTTCCATTGGTTGTCTAAGAGCCTCATTTTTTTAGCTCCTAAATAAACACCAACTAAGGAACTTTGCGTGTCTTTTCCTGTTGGAACAATATCTTCTACACCAACTAATGTTCCATCAGATGATGGTTCTAGTTCACCTACTTTCATCCTTGGAAGTGTTTGTCCATCTACTTTTAATATTACTTCATTGTTTGTTTCTGAGATAACAACTACTTCTACAGTATGTTCTTTTCCATCAAGCGAAACAGTTTGTTTATCTCCTTCACCTAATGTCAAATATGCTGGTCCTCCTAATAATAATAGTTCAGCTCTTCCAGGATTTGTTGAGTTTCCTTTTACTAATGTTCCTACAACAGTAAAGTCTGTTCCTAAAACATTTAAGTGCCTGTCATCTAAATCAGTTAATTGTCCATTGGTATCTAAATCTGATGTTAGTCCTTCTTCAAATTGTAATACCCAAGTTACAACTTCATTGTTATCCCTGAAGAATAAAAAGTCTCCTACATTTTGGTTTTGATCTTCTGAGAAAACAACTCTGTTAGAAGAGTATGTAGATAGTTTTGGGAATTGCAAGTATTGATTGTATTTAGTTACTCCTCTTTGTGTTGAAAGTGAGCCACCTTTTAATACATCTAAGTCAAACTCGCTAAATGTGTCTCTGACTGCTCCAAGAGTCTCGTCAATTTCTAAGAGATCTGTTGGTGTGCCAAATTCAACTGCAGCTCCAGTTAGTCTTACTTTTGCTTGACCGCCTGGAACAGGTGTTTCAACAACAGCTGCTTGCTGAAGTCCTTGGATTATATCCATAGCTCCTGCTGTGTCTGTACCTTTTGCATCAGCACCCACTACTACTGCCAGATTAGCTGCTGGAACTCCGCCAACAACAAATGGTTCTGGATAGCTTGAAAGTTTTGCTGCAGAAGCACCAAATAGTGTTGCTCCAACCATTGAGAGCCCCATTCCTAATGCTACTGCTTTCTTAAGTTTGCTCATTGTTTCCATTATAGAAACACCTCCGTGTTTTTTTGGCTACCTTGATTTTTTTTTATTTGACTATTTTTTTTTGGGCTATTGAACTTTATTGAGTAATGAGAATTCACAAAAAATTGAGTTGTATTTAAACGTTTATTTGTAGAAAAATATATTTTGCTAAAGTTATTTTTCACTTTTGTTTTCACGTGAGCATCACCGGTTTTTTGTACTAATAACATAGATGTGTGTTTCATGTACATCATAATAAGTATGATTAATCATTTATAAACTTTTCCATTCAGAGTCTACACAATTCCACACCAATGTGTTTCACAACCTTCAAATTAAAAATTTTAATATTTCAACAAGAGACCACTGCAAAATGATAACAATATATTCTTGATTTCTAGTATGGATCTATAATCTATGAAAATTATCCTTCTCTCTGCAAGTAAATTTATATTTACTTTTCACGTGGCAAAATTAAGTATTAAGAAATGCGGCTGGCAGGATTCGAACCTGCGTAGGCACTAAGCCAACAGGGCCTAAACCTGTTCCGTTTGGCCACTCCGGCACAGCCGCGTTTTTTTTTAGGAATTAATTAAAAATATATATTACTTTCTTATTTTATACATGATGCAATTACAATATTATATAGTTATTTTTTTACTTGCCATTTTTTCAGTCCAGTCATTAACTGCTATAAATACTTGGTCCATGACTTATGATGAACCAACATTTCTTCCTGAAGGGCTTGCAATTTGGAATACTGGAGAGCATCGCCTTGTAGTTGATCATCCTCCTTTTATAAAACTCTGGTCGTCACTGCCAGTATTGTTTACTAATTATAGCCTGCCTCTTGGCCACAAAAGTTGGGTTAATGCAGAGAGGTGGGAGTTTGGAAGGGCTTTTTTATTTTCTAATAATGCGGATTTTATTATTAAAGCTGGCAGGCTAACTATATTATTATTAGGAATGCTTTTAGGAATTATTGTTTTTTTATTTTCAAAAAATTTATTTGGAAAAAAAGCAGGGTTGTTTGCTCTTTTTATTTATTCTTTTAGCCCAAATATTATTGCACATAGTTCTTTGATTACAAATGATCTTGCATCGACTTTTTTTATTGTGCTAAGTTTGTTTTTGTTTTTGAAAGAAAGGGAAAAAATTTTTCCTTGGAAAACTGCAATAAGCACTGGTTTAGCAATAAGTTCTAAATTTACAGGCTTGTATCTTTTGCCATTTTATTTTCTTATTTATGCTGCAGATTATTTTAGAAAGCAAAAATCAATAGCAAAAATAATAAAAGCATTGATAACAATTTTTGTTTTTTCTTTTATAACTTTAATTATTATTTATGGATTTAACTTGTTTGCATTATATGACGGTATTAATAATGTAGTTTTTCATTCAAAACAAGGGCACTTTAATTTTTTAGCAGGTGAACATTCAACTAAAGGCTGGTGGTATTATTTTCCTTTTGCATTCTTAGTAAAAACTCCGTTGCCTACTATTATTCTTTTTGTAGTATCAATTTTTTTTTGGTTTAACAATAAAAATAAAGATTGGAAAACAGCTTATCTTCTAATTTTTGTAGTGTACTATTTTTTCATGTTTTCATTTAACAATATTAACATTGGAGTAAGGCATGTTCTTCCTGTATTTCCAATAGTGTTTATTATTTTAAGCCAATTGATTAATAATAAAAATTTAGCTTTGAAATTATTCATAATCATTCTTTTAATATGGTATGTGTATGGAACAATTTCAATTTCCCCGCATTATTTGTCTTTTTTTAATGAAATCCTAGGAGGGCCTTCTCAAGGTTATAATTATTTAATTGATTCAAACATAGATTGGGGTCAAGACTTAAAAATTTTAAAACAGTGGCAGGTAAATAATAACAATAAAGAAATTTTTTTAGCATATTTTGGAATGGATAGCCCGATCTACAGAAATGTTTCTTTTAATCTATTGCCTTGCAATAAATATGTTAATGGAACAATTGTAGTTAGTGTTACGCATTATCAAGGATTAAGTAAAGAGCTTGCACAATGTACTGCTTGGTTGAAAAATAAAGAAATTAAAGAAAGAATCGGATATTCTTTATTAGTCATCACTACTTAACTTGCCAAGAATATTTTCTTAATTTTGCACTTTTTCCATAATTGCAAGAACTGCAGATTTTATCGCTTACATGATAACTGTGTTTTCCGCATCTTCTGCAATAAATATGAGCTTTTCCGCGTGAGCGTTTTCCTTTAGAAGGTGTTCCTTTTGTCATGATTCACCTTTAAGCAAGTGATATAAGGATTATTGTGTCTCCGCGAATAAAAGATGTTCCTAATTTTCTAGTCATTTCACCTTTCTCTCTTTCTTCTGCATCATCTAGAACTAGGTTTATATGAATATCAAATGATTTTAAGAGCCCAATATATTGTTTTCCATTTTTTAATTCAACAATTACTTTTTTATCTCTTGCTTTATTTAATGCATCTAGTGGTCTTGATTCAGTCATAATATACCTCCAAAACACAAAAATAGTCGAAGAGTATTTAAAGATTTTTATTTATTTGGCAAATATGGTAAAAATTCTTTTAGGATGCGTAACATACGATGGGCATAATTATTGTTTAAGTGAGTTTTTACAGCATCTTCAAAATATTAAAATCATTCATGATGTTTTGTTTGTAGATACTTCAAAAACAGTAGATTATGCTAATTTTTTGAGAGAAAAAGGATATTCAGTTACTCACTTAGATCAAAAAAAAGATTCTTATGAAAATATTGTCGAAGGAATGAATGCTTTGAGAAAAGAATGCTTAGTTAAAAATTATGATTATTTATTTTCTGTTGAATCAGATGTTTTAATTCAGCCAAACTCGCTTGCATTATTATTATCTCGAAATCTTCGATTAGTTGGCGGGGTTTACTTAACAAAATACTTGTGCCATTACCCAACACCAAAAGGAATTATTAAAAAATGGGAGGTAAGGCCAGTTGCAGATAAGTACATCAAAGTAGGAGAACAGCTTACAACACAGCCTTTGCAATTAAAAGAAGTTCTTCCAGATCAGTTATTAAAAGTTGCATCAATTGGCATGGGTTGCACGCTCATTCACTCAAGTGTTCTTAAGCATATTGCATTTCGTTTTGCTCCTGAAGAAGGAACTCATGATTCATTATTTTGTTTGGAAGCATCAAAAAAAAACATTCCTGCTATTCTAGATACTTCTGTTAAGTGCACGCATGTTAAGCCTGATAAAACATTTAAGTTCAGTGGAGTATAACTTTGTTAAAATACTTTGTCAATAATTTCTTTTTTCCAACCGCGTGCATATAATGCTGCTTTTATTTGAGCATCACTGAAACCTTTTTCACGCATTTCTTTAATATAATCTCTTAGTTTATCTTCTTGAGTTACAAGTGGTTCTTTTGGAAGTGCAGGTTTTTCTGGTCGAACAGCAAAAGGGGGTTTCCCTAATTGAATTTCAGGTGGGAGTTCTACTGAAATTTTTTCAGAAATAATTTTTTCTTTTTTAGGCAGAGGTTTTAAAGGTATTTTTGGAATAATTATTTCTTCCATTTTAACTTGATGTTTTTTTAAAAACAAGAAAACACCTGCTGCAAGTGCAAGAATAAAAAACATGATCAAAATATAAGGCCATATTTCTGGTTTTTTTTCCTGCACTAATTTTTTTGGAAGTTCACGTTTAGGTGGCAAGGGTATTTGTTCTGGTTTTTCTTCAACAATTATTTTTTTTTCAATAACAACTTCTTTAGGAGGCAATGAAATGCTTGCATCTAATTGTATTGTTTGAACTCCTTCTGAAATTAGCGCTCTTTTGACAATTTTATTTTTAAGATAAAACTCAACTTCACTGCCAGAACTGCCTTCAACAATTAAATTAGAAAAAGCGCTGTTTTTTATTTCAGCCATAAAATTATTGCCATCAGCTCTTGCAACAACAATATCTTCACCAAAAACACCAGTTACTGTTCCTGAATAAATAGCTTGTATTGCGTAAACTGCATTTAAGACAAGAACAAATATTATTAATAATAAAAGCATCCTCTTTTGCATACAATTATTAAGATGATGGTTTTTATAAATGTTTCTGGCAGATAAATATATAAATCACTAAAAATGTCAAGTCATCATGCTTGACATTAATTATATTTGTGAAAATCCTGAATTAGTAAAAGAAAATTTGAAAAATAAATTTCAAGAAGATAAGTTAAAGTTAGTTGATGAAGTTGTAAAAGCTGAAAAAGAGCTTAAGAAAGAAAGGCAAAAAAATCAAGAATTGCGCCACAGAAGAAATGTATTAAGCAATGAAATTAATGCTGCTAAAAAAAAAAATCAAAAAATAGAAGCGTTGCTTAAAGAAGCAAAAGAACTTCCAAAAGCTTTGCAAGAAAGCGACAAAATAATTAGTGAATTAGAAAGTACAATTAAACAAGGTCTTCTAAGAATACCTAACATAATTCATTCATCAGTGCCTTTAGGAAAAGATGATGCTCAAAATGTGGAGATTAAGCATTGGGGCAAACCAAAAAAGTTTTCTTTTGAGCTTAAAAATCACAGTCAATTAGCAGAGGATCTTGGAGTTGCAGATTTTGAACGTTCAACAAAAATTTCAGGATCTGGATTTTATTTTTTAAAAGGAAAACTTGGCTTGCTTAATCAAGCATTAATTCGTTTTGCAATAGATCATCTTGTTAAAAAAGGTTATACTTATGTTGAACCGCCTTTGGTGGTAAAAAGAAAAGCGTATGAAGGTGTGGTTTCTCTTGAAGATTTTGAAAATGTCATGTATAAAGTTGATGGTGAAGATGATAAAGATGAGGAAAGCTTATACTTGATTGCAACCAGTGAACATTCTTTAGTTCCACAATACATGAATGAAGTTATTAGTGAAGATAAACTGCCTATTAAATTAGTTGGGTATAGTATGTGTTTTCGTAAAGAAGTAGGCTCTCATGGAGTGGATACTCGGGGTTTATTTAGAACTCATCAGTTTAACAAAGTAGAACAAATTATTTTTTGCAAACCAGAAGAATCTTATCATTTGTATAATGAATTGCTTAAAAATTCAGAAGAAATATTCAAAGCATTAAAACTTCCTTACAGAGTTGTTGAAATTTGTTCTGGAGATCTTAGTCTTGTTAAGGCAAAAAGTGCTGATATTGAAGTTTGGATGCCGCGCCAGAATGCATACAAAGAAGTTTGTTCACTTACGAACTGCACAGATTACCAAGCAAGAAGATTAAATATACGCTGTGAAAATAATAAAGGAGATCGAAGAATTCTTCACACGCTTAACAACACAGCTATTGCTACTTCACGTGCAATAGTTGCAATTCTTGAAAATTATCAGAAAAAAGACGGAAGTATTGATATTCCTAAAGTTCTTTGGAAATACTGCGGATTTAAGAAGATACCTTGACAAATCAAAAAAAAAGATACAGAATAATTTATGATCGTGAAGGTTGTATAGGTGCAGGAGCTTGTGAAGTTGCTGCTCCGAAGTTTTGGAAAATTGAAGATAATGGCATTGCAACAATAATCGCGCCTAATGCAATTAAAACTGAAACAGAAGAAGAGCTTGAAATTACAGAAGAAGAATTGCAGGAAAATTTAGATGCTGCACAAGCGTGTCCTGTGCAGGTGATTAAGATAATTGATAAAAAAACAGGAAAACAATTGTATCCATGAAGAACTGTCCAAACTGCGGTTCTCACAATGTAAAAGAAGTAGCTTATAGAGATGTATCATGTATAGTTTGCATTAAATGTGGTTATGATGAACGCAATGAGTATGAATTAACAGAAAATCAAAAACAATCTACAAAAGCCAAAGCAAGATACTCACCATATAAAACTGGAGGTCCTAAAGGAAAAAGATGATAGTTAAATGGAATGATTGGAATCTTGAATCATTTGAAAAATCAAAAAAAGAAAGTAAACCTATTTTGCTGGCGATAAGTGCAGTGTGGTGTCATTGGTGTCATACAATGGATAGAAATACGTATAATAATAAAGAAATTGGAAAATTCATCAATGCAAATTTTATTCCAATTCGTGTTGATACTGATAAAAGACCTGACATCAATGATAGGTATAATCTTGGAGGATGGCCAACTACTGCTGTTCTCAATAACGAAGGAGAGCTTCTTACAGGCGCAACATATATTCCTCCAGAACACATGGCTCAATTTTTAGAACAAGGATTAAAATTTTTTAAAGAAAATAAAAAAATTTCTCATGCAGTGCAAGAATTAGAACCTGGCTTGATTAGCAGCATTAAAAATTATATGATATCAGTTATTAAAGAGTATTATGACTCAATTAATGGTGGTTTTGGCGATGAACCTAAATTTCCTCATTTTGAACTGCTTTTCTTTATTTTGTATGTATTAAAACAAGAGCAAAATGAAGAGCTGAAAAAAATTTTAATTCATGCTCTTGATGCAATGCTGAAAAGTGAACTTCATGATCAGGTTGAAGGAGGTTTTTACAGGTATGCCACATTACAAAACTGGACAATACCTCATTTTGAAAAAATGCTTGAAGATAATGCCCAGTTTTTATCAGTTTATTGTGAAGCATATTTAATAACTAAAAAAGAAGAATATAAAAAAACAGCTGAAGATATTCTTACATTTTTATTTTCATTGTTGTACGATGAAAAAACAGGATTATTCAAAGGCAGTCAAGATGCAGATGAAGAATATTGTAACTTGTCAATTGCAGAAAGAAAAAAAAGAAAAAAACCTTTTATTGATCCAGCTCATTATACTGGCTGGAATGCAATCACAATTCAGTCTCTTTTAACTGCATCTGTAGTTTTTGAAAAAAAAAGTTATGTTCAAATAGCTGAAAAAGCTATGAAGAATTTATTAAAAACAGCATTGTCAGAAAAAGGCATTCTTCGCCTTTCTGATGGGATTGTTTATTTAAGCGATCAAACAAATATTCTTTCAGCGCTTTTAATGCTTTACCAATATACTTTTGATAAAATGTATTTAGAACATGCAAAAAAAATTGCAAAATTATTTGAAAATTTATATGATGCAGAAAAAGGAGGATGGTTTGACATTCTAGATTCAAATCTAGGCGAGTTAAGAGTTAAAAAAAAGTTATTTCAGGAAAATGCCCTGCTTGCACTGGCATTGCTGCAATATGATGCTTTAACAGAAGAGGATCATAAAGAACAAATTGAAAAAGCATTGTCTTTTTTTGCAAATTATGTGCGTGTTAGCGGGCCATTTGCTGCGCATTATGCAAGAGCAGTGGAAGTTTATCAAAATGGCCTTTATCATTTTACAATAGAAGGAAGAAAAAAAGAAATCAAACAGATTCATGAAATTTTATTAAAAAAAATAGGGCCAAGAGCTGTGATAAGCTTCTGTTCTAAAAATAAAACACTCATAGTATTAGTGTGCAAAGGAACTGTTTGTTTAAAAGGAATAACAAAAAAAGAAGAATTGATTGCCTTTTTTAAGCAGTGATTAAAAACAAAGATTTTTAAGATCTGAATTAAAACATATCATGATATGGATAATTCAGATGATGTTAACTTATTTTCAATCAAAGAAATATGTGATCTTTTCATCAATATAGAACATACAGCGCAAGAATATCTTAACAAACAAACAGCGGATAATATTGAAAAAAGAATTTCTCAAATAGCAAAAGATAAACGCATAGAGCCTGCTAATTGGTTTCCTTTGCCTGAAAATTATACGCTTAAAAAAACATGCACTACAAAAAAATTAATAGCTAAACAATATAAAGATGGTGTTGAGTTAATGTATACTAGAAGGTTTAATATTCCTTTACAAATTCTTGAAGTTACTTTTGAAGTTATTGATTATTCAAAAAAGTTAGTTTACCATTATAAATTGCATTTTTGACATTAATTAATTTTTTCTAGCAGTGCAGCATGTAATATTGGCAGAGCTATTGTTGCATCGCAATATAAATCTGCATATTCTCCTCTAGGATCTAATTTTCCCCAACTTATTCCTTCATGTAATGGTGCTCCGCTGCTTCCTCCATAATGGGGAACATCTGTTGATACTTGGACTCCATAATATGCTCCTTTGCTGAATTGCATGCTTTGTTGAATAAAATTTTTAGGAACCCCTCCACCTACATAAAATACCCCGTTTTTTTTTGAATCCAATGATCTGCGGATTATTTCTTTTATGTCAGAGAATGCATTTATTGGAAAATTATTTCCTTTTTCAAGTTGCCCCCATATCATTAAACCAATACCGCTATCAGCAAGTGCAGGGCAGAAAATTGGTATGTTATTATCATGTGCTGTTCTTAGAATAGATTCTTTTGGTGTTATGCTGCCTAGTTTTGTTAAGAATTCCCTGATTGATGTAGCTTGCATTAGTAATTCTTTATTTTCTTGAAAAAATTTTTCTAATTTTTCATAAACATTATTTTGCATGTATGAATCCCACATGCGATCATATCCTTGTTTATGTAATTTTTCATCATTATCATGGGCAGATCCTTGATAGTGTTTAAATCCTAAAGCTTCAACAATATCATGTGTTAATGTTGCTCCTGTTGTTACAAATACATCAACCCATTTGTTTTGTAAAAAATCAATGATTATTTGCTTCATTCCTCCAGGAACCATTGCTCCTGCTTGCCCGAAAAAAACAGTACATTCTTTGTCTTGAATCATTTTTTGAAGAATTTTTGCAGCGCGAGAAAATCTTCCAGCACCCATAACTCCTGCTTTTTCTAGTTCTTCAACTATTTGATATACGCTCATTCCTTTTGTTATTTTAACTTGATGAACTGGCTTCATAATTTGATAAAATTAAAAAGAATATATAAAGCATTGTTAATACTATATAACTAGTAGTGCATCAATTATTTAAGGAAGTTAGAAAAAATTATACTTGATGAAGTTAAGACTATGTTTAAAACAAAAAATCTTAAGCTCAATTCTTAGTTTTTCAATACTTACAGGGTGCTCATCATCAAAACCTAAACTTTCAGAAGTTCCAACTCGTTCAATAACAACAGAAGTGAGAGATACATTGTCATCAATGGATGCTCTTTCTAAAAATGCTTATAGTATTGAGCAAATAATTGGTAAAGGAACAGATATTATTGATTCTAATTTTATTCACAAAGCTGGAGTTTCAAGTGTAGATGATGAAATATTATTTCGATTGGGTGTTTTAGGCTTGCACTCATATACAAGTACTGTTATTTCATATGTGGCTCATGAAGCAGGGCATAATATTTCTTCAGCTCAAAAAAGAAAAAGCAATATTAAATTTGATTTTTCAAGGTCTTATCATGATATTTTATTTCCTGAAGTTATTTCAAACTTTGATTCATCTGTACTGAAAAATTCGAAAACTCTTAATGATGATTTTTTATTTATTATAGAGTCAGGATTAAATGTTCAGGAAAACATATCTGAATTAGTTTATCATGAATCTTTTAGGAAAAAACAGCTTTCTTATGATGAATCTTTGTTTTTTTTACAAAACAAGTTTTATGAAGCTGTCTATATTTTAAGAAATAAAAAAATAAAAAGCGAAACTCTGCCAGATCCTGCAGCTTATATCGAACTGCTAAAACAAAAAGAAATTAAAATAAATCGCAACAAGCTTCTCGCTGAGGAATTAACTGCAGGATTTTTTTCATTTACTACTTGGGAAAGTGTTGTTTCAATTAAAGATTATTTGTTAAATAGTAAAAATAATCATAAACCTGAATTATGGAAGATCGGAGATAATGATTTAACGCCTCCAATTATAAGTCATTTTTGGGCTCCTGATGGAACTTATTATTCAATAACTTCAATAATTAATCCCTATTCCAAGCATTCTCTGATATTAAATTTAGGCGCTGATCTTGATTTTATTCAAGATGGTCGTATGAATACTCGTCGTTTAGGCGGAGAGTATGTTCTTACTATTAATCGTGCAAAAATTAAGCCTTTTGGTTATGCTAATTTTGAAAAAAGTGGTAATTGGAAAGGGGATAGTACAGGTTTAGAAATTGAAATAAATAAATCAAATCATTTTTTTTCAGCAAGGGCTGAATGGAATTATTCAGATGTTATTGAAAACACAATCAAAGGAAAAGAAGAAGGGGTTTATGGAACATTTGGCTATAGGCTGGAATTTTAATATAAATATATATTAATAAATATATTAAAGATATAAATGTATATACACAAATTATTTAAATAATGAGTTACCTATTGAGAAAATGTCAAAACAGTTATTATTGACATTACATGAAGGAGTTCATAAAGAACTGAAAAAACTTGCAGAAAAAAAATACATGACTCTGCAAGAATACATTCGATACATATTAAGAGAACATGCGCTTAGAGAGAAAAAATGAATCCGATTTTATTAGCAGCAATTTTAGGTTTTTTAGGAGGCTTAGTGAGAAGTTTAGTCGGGTTATCCAAGGCTATGGCTCAAAAGAAAAAAATAATGCCAGCTTATTGGACAGCTACTATCATAACATCAAGCATTATAGGTATTTTCACAGGAATAATATTTGATTTTGATCATAGATTAAGCCTACTGGCGGGCTATGCAGGGACAGATTTATTAGAAGGAATATACAAATCATTTGCAGTGTCAAAGATTTATGTAAGAACAAAATAAAATCAATCAAGAGACTGTTAGTGCATAAAAGTTTAAATGTCGAAAATCAAAGATTTTCAGGATCCCAAAAATGCAAAACATTTTTGTGATGATCAAAAACTACACGCTACCTACTTCAGTAGGTAGTTTTTGACAAATAGTTTTGTAAGTGTGTTGAAGAAGCATTATGGCTTTTTTTGAAGAAAAAGGAAAAATAGCGCTTAAAATTCCAGGTGGACGTTATAAGCAGGTATATTTTGCTTTTGGTTCTGTTAAAGCGTATTTAGAAAATACGCCTATAAAGCTTCATGGTGGGAAGTGCACTGAAAAAAAGATTTTGCAACCTGCTACAGTATCAATTTATATTGGTTCAAGCGCAGGAGCAATAAATGCAACAGTTCATGCATGCGGTTATAGTTTACAAGAAATGGAAGATTGCTTTTTTGGAAAATATGATAATACTCCTTTAAAAATGCCTACAAAACAGGATTTAAAAAGAAGGCCTAATAATCGTTGGAATATTTTAAAGCACCCGATAAATCATTTTTTAGGACAGTATACAACTCAAGGAATAAAAGAACATGTTGAGAAATGGATATTAAGAGATATAACTTATTTCAGTGATCTTGATCCTGAATTGTATATTTTTGCTGTTGAAGCAAATAGGTCTCGAACAGTTGTTTTTGGAAAACAAGAATCAAAACAAATTAATGATCACCAATATAGAAATCATGCGACAATAAGCCAGGCAATAGCTGCATCAACAGCATTGCCTGGATTATATCTTAATTACCCTATTTTTGATCCGGCTAGTAACAAAATAAGATATTACGAGGATGGTGATATTCGTGATTTTTTTGACACAGATGTTGCGCAAAATGCAAAATGTGATCTTGTGCTAATACCTTGTATTTATCTTCCAACAGATGAAGAAACATTTAGAGAATGTACAGAGCCTGGATTAAAAACTTTATTGCGTGCTTATTCTCATGTACTGGATCATTCATTAGATACTAGGCTGAAGAAAGCAATGTATAATCGTGCTGAAAAAAAGAATACATTATTAAATTTTAGAAAGGATGCTAATGAATTATTAAATCCCTTTGCAGGTTTATTTGAAACAATTGAGTCAAGCATTAAATTACAGATATTAAAGCGCGTAGAGGGAGAAGATAATGCTGAATTAAGAAAAAATCTTGAGCTTTATGTTATGCCAGTTGTTCATGATGCAATTAAAGATGTGAAAAAACAGGTTCCTGTTTTAAAAGATGCAATTGATGCTCTTGAAGAAAGATTAATTAAAAATTTAAATTATTTTCCACAAAACGTGATTTATGTTCTTCCAAAAGAAGGGAGTGAAGAAGCAAAAATATTAAATAAAATTGCTCCTTTTACACAAGATAAAAAAGATGTGAAATTTTGCATTGATCTTGGATATAATAGGACAATAGAAGTGTTGAAAGAAAGAAAACTATTATGATTTCAATAATTCTAGTTGAACCAGAACAAGAAGGCAATGTTGGCGCTATTGCACGGGTAATGAAAAATTTGGGTTTTAGCAAACTTATTCTCGTAAATCCAAAATGCAATCACTTGTCTGAAGAAGCCCGTAAAAGAGCGAAAAATGCGCAAGATGTATTAAAAAAAGCAAAAATTTGTTCATGGGCCAAAATTAATTTTGATTTTCTTATTGGAACAACTGCAAAAATAGGAACTGATTTCAACATTCCACGCTCGCCGCTAACTCCTAATGACTTAAGAAATGCACTGCAGCACAAAGGAAGAAATGTCGGATTAATATTTGGCAGGGAAAGCCATGGTTTAAACAACAAAGAAATTGAGAAATGTGATTTTGTTGTGAAAATACCAGCAAACTCAAGATATGAAACACTGAATATCAGTCATGCTGTTGCTATTATTTTGTATGAATTGCAAAAAAAAAATAAAATTACAGAAATACGCCCCATAGGCAATAAAGAAAGAACTTATTTATTTAATATGATAAATCAAACTCTTAACAAACTTAAATTTAATTCTGAAACAAAAAAACAAACACAAAAACTAGTTTGGAAAAGAATTCTTGCAAAATCATTTCTTTCACAAAGAGAAGCTTATGCGTTATTTGGTTATTTTAGAAAACTATTAGAAAAGTTAAAATAAATAATGGATATAGAAAAAGACAAAATTAAGTTATAGAAATAGTTTGTCTTTTTCAATATAATTGAGGATAATAATATAATTTACTTATGTCCTCAATTAATAATCAAAAATATTTATAAATACTTGATTAGATGATTACATTTATGGTTTTGACATGTTGTGAGAGGTGGCAAATGTTATGGTAGCCGTAGGGCCATTAAATTTTGGCAACTTATTTGGCTTGTATGCGCTTCTTACTATTGTGCCTCTGATTTTATTGTATTTAATTCGTCCAAAGCCTAAAATGATGACTATTCCTTCTTTGATGTTTTTTCTTAAAATGAGCGGCGCTAACAGAATAACTTCTTTTTTTAAGCAATTAACAAGAGACTGGCTTTTGTTTATTCAGCTTTTAATCTTGCTTTTACTAGCTCTTGCATTTACTGAACCGTTTACATATTACACGCATGATGTTTCTTCAGCAAATACTATTATTGTTTTAGATGTTAGCGCCAGCATGCAGGCAAAAGAAGGTTCACTTACAAGATTTGAAAAAGCAAAAAGTTTTGCAAAAGAATTATTAGGAGCTTCAAATACAATTGTTCTTGCAAAATATTATAGTGAAGTCGGTGTGCAGGATGTTAGTAGAAGTGATGCTGTTAAATATCTTAACACATTACAGCCTTATGAATCTCCAACCAGGCTTGGAGACGCTATATTAACTGCAGGAGGAATTCTTGAAAAAAAAGGAACTAGTGAAGGAAGAATTATTGTTATTTCTGATTTTTTAAATACTGAAGGCCAAGACGCAACAACTACGCGCGCTGTGCTTCAATCAAAAAACATGCTTATTGATTTTATTAATGTAGCAGAGCAGGGTGAAAAAGAAAATGTTGGCTTTATTGATCTTTTTATTGATAGAGATTCAACAACAGCGTACATCAAGAATTTTGCTGGTAAAGAAAAAACAATAACTTTAACAGTCGGTAATCTTACTAAAAACATTAATATGGCTGCCAAGGCTGTTGAGCCGTTTTCTTTCCAGACAGTTGGCGGAGTAACAAAACTGCAAATAACTCCCTTTGATGAGTTTCCAGTTGATAATGAGTTATTTGTTAGCGCTCCTAAAACTCTTAAAGTTCCTGTTCAGTTTATATCAAATGATAAATCAGAATTTTTGTACCAAGCATTAGAAGCATCGAGAATAGCTCAGGTTGATGTTGCAGAACCTCCGATTGTTCCAAAAGGGGGTTATCAGATATTTATATTAAATAATGTTGATCCTAGAGAAATTCTTACAGGAACAATGGAGGAGTTGTCAAGAGAAGTTGAAAATGGCGCAAGCATTATAATAACTGCTCAGAAAAACATGAATGAAATTGATTACTCGCCAATTCTCCCACTAACTTCAAAAGGATTGGGAAAGGCAAAAGATCTTTTAATTCAGCAAATTAATAGGTTTACAAAAAATATTGAGTTTGGAAGTGTTAAAGAGTTTATTCAATTATCTGAAGAGCATGGATTAACACCCATCATAAGCGCTGATAGTGATGTTATAGTTGGGCTTGCGAAAAAAGGAAGTGGAAAAATATTATATTATGGAATTCTTGAATCAGCAAATGAATTTCATTTTAGCCCAGGCTACCCTATTTTTTGGACTGAGATTATTAAATTTCTTACAGAAAAACAAGATTTAGAAAGTTTAAATGACAGGACAAAAAACACAATATTTCCAGGAGTTAAAATGCCAGTGGATTCTCCGCGTGGAAGGCTTCCTCCTGCACCTGCAGTTTTTTTAGAAAATCAAGGCTTATACCATTTGGGTGATGTAACTATTGCAGTAAATCTTCTTAATGAACAAGAAAGTGAAGTTTCTGTATTAGAAAAAGGAGAATATGAATTAACTCCTAAAAGTTATGAATTAATGCCTGTAGAAGAAAAGCGTAAATTTGAAATTGATATGATTTTAATTATTTTAGGAAGTTTAATTTTGTTTTTTGAATTAGTGTATGTTAAGCAAAGGGGTGATTTTTAGTGGCCTTTCACCACACGATTCAATTATTTTATGTTAAAGTTAATAATGCATTAAGTGTGAAATATTCTTGGATTTTACTGCTAATAATTCCTTTATTCTTTTTTTTCAGATGGCTTGTAAAAAAGGATTTTGTTAAATTAAAAGAAGAAGAACATATTGTAAGAAGGCGTTTAGTTCTTCAAAATGTTATAATTGCAACAAGAACTGTGATGTTCTTTTTTATTCTTCTTGCGCTTGCTGCGTATTATGCTGAAAAGCCTGTAGAAGTTAAAGGTGATCTTTTCTTAAAGATTTTAGTAGATAATTCAACAAGTATGGGTGTTTTTAAGCCAGTGTCTGAAAACTTGTTCACTGAATTAAAAAAAAATATTAATGTTGAAATTGCTGAGATCGGAAAACCAGAGGAAAGCAATATAGGTGATGCTTTATTAAACAATCTTGCTCCTCAAGAAAGCATTCTTTTGATAAGCGATGGCAATGCAAACTCAGGAATTCAATTAGGAGATGTTGTTTTATTTGCAACCACACTAAACAGCACTGTTAATGCATTAAAACTTGAACCTGATAAAACAGATGTTAGTGTTTCAATTGCTGGCCCTGAAAAAACAACAGAAGATGTTGAAAGCACATTTACAGTTGTGTTAGAAAAAACAGGCCTTATTGACAGAGTTCCTTTAAAAGTAAAAATAGATGACAAAGTAGTATTAGAAACAGTTACAAGTGATTTACGCATTCAAGTTACAACAAAGCTTTCAGAGGGATTTCACAGAATTAGTGCAGAAATAACTTTAACTGATTATTTTGAGAAAAACAATAAATTTTACAAAACAGTTCAGGTAGTGCCTCCGCCAAGAATTTTGTTTTACACAAAAAAAACAAATTCACCGCTTATTGAACTTTTAAAACAAGTTGTTCAAGTTGATGTTGTAATGTCGCTTCCTGACAATGCAGCTGATCTTAAGAAATTATTAAATAAATATTATACTATTATAATAAATGATATACCTGCTAAGCATCTTAACAAGCATGTTAATACTTTGTTTGAGTATTTAAGCGATGGAAATGGCATGATTGTTTTTGGCGGATATGAAAGCTATAGCGAAGGGCTATATAGAGGGTCATCTTTTGAACAATTATTAATGCCTGTTTTTGTAGGAAAAGCAGGAAGAAAAGAAAGCGATACAAATGTTGTTCTTTTAATTGATATTTCTGCAAGCACTGGAGCAGCAATTGTTGAAGGCGGTCAAAAAGCTGTTGATATTGAAAAGGCGCTTGCGTTAGGAGTCATGAAAACATTGCGCCCAAATGTTCTTGTTGCTGTTTTTGCATTTAATACTCGGGCTATTCCAATAACGCCATTAACACGCTTGTTAGAAAAAAAAGCTGAAGTAGAAGATATGATCAGCCGTTTAGTTGATGTTGGAGGAACTGCAATAAGCTCTGGGTTGTTTGCAGCTAATGCAGTGCTTGACTCAGCTTCTGGCAGTAAAAACATAATAATTATTTCAGATGGAAAAACTCATGATGGCGGTGCGTGGAAAGATGCTGCTAAAAGATCAGCTCAAAAAGGAATAAAAATTTATACTGTTGGAGTTGGAGAAAAAACAAATGAAGAGGTAATGCTTGAACTTGCAAGAATTGGCAGAGGCATTTATTTTAGAGCAAACCAATTGTCTCGTTTAAAAATATTATTCGGAGAAGTTGAAGAAACAGGAGCTGAACACCCTTCTCTTTCTTTGCTTGATAGCAATCATTTTATTACTCAAGATCTTGAAGATATAAGCGCCACTATTTACGGCTATAATGATGTTGTTCAAAAAACCTCAGCACAGCTTCTTGCTACAAGCAGTTCTGGTGATCCGTTGTTAGCAGTGTGGCGTGTTGGTTTGGGAAGAATTGCTGCATTTGCAACTGATGATGGCACTGTGTGGTCTGGAGATTTGATGAGCAAGAAAAATTCAAAATTATTAATAAGATCCGCCAATTGGGCAATAGGCGAGCCAGATAGAAAAAATGAAGAAGCAAGAACATACAAGGATAGTAGAATAGGTGTTCCAACAATTATTCAAGTAAAATCACTTAAGCAGCCTATTTCAGAAAAATATACTTTTTATAAAACTGAAGAAAATACATATCAAGCAGCAGTTACTCCTGTAGAAACAGGCTTTTTATCAATTCTTGATGGAATTATTGCAAGCAATTATCCAGAAGAATACCAGCATCTTGGCATGAATCCTGAACTAGAAGGAGTGGTTCTTTCAACAGGCGGGAATGTATTTGATCAAGATGATATAGAAAGTATTCTTGATCATGTAAAATCGCATTCTAAAAGAGTTGTTACACAAAAGGTTATTATTCGCTGGCCATTTATATTAATTGCACTCATAATTTTCCTTATGGAAATATTTATAAGGAGATATTTAAGAAATGTATAGTAAATAGAAGATGGCATTTATTACGAAAAACGCAAATTTGTTTTTATTATTTTTAATAGTATTAGCTTCTATTGGTTTAGTTGCAGCAACTATTTTTTTTCAGTATAAATTTCAGAATGTAAATCAGAAACTGCTTCAAAAAGCAGTTGAATTACAAGATATTAGTAAAGAACTTGAGCAAAAACGCACATTGTTAGAAGGCATTCAACTTGATTTAAGTAAAAAAGAAAAAAGAGAAGAAGAATTATCAAGTAAGTATGTAGAAGTTGAAGAAGAAAAACAAAAAGTTCAAGAAAAAGCTCAAAGTTTAGAGCAAAAAACAGATATTTTAGAAGGAAAAGTCGGAGATCTTCAAATAGTTAATCAAAGATTAGAAGCAGTCAATCAAGACCAGGCAAAAGCAATACTTTCTCTAAATAATGATGTTGGCATATTAAAAACTCAGAATTTACAATATCAGGCTCAAATTGCAAGATTAGCAAGTGACTTAGCAACTTGCCAAAGCCAGCAAGGAGCTTAATAATGAAAAAAATTGAACAAGCGCTAAGGGAATTAAAAAGTACAGTAACTCTTATGGCTTTGTTTAGCAGTATAATTGATTCTTTTGTTGTTTTTCTTGCATCATTTCTTTTATGCATAATACTTCTTATTCCTTGGTTTTACTCATTTATTCCTCTTTTTCTTTATGGAATCATCCATATATATTCAGAACTTAAAACAGCAAGGTTTTTGTATATAGAGAAAAAATTGCCTTTTTTATATGAACAGCTTCGAACAGTTGCAGATAATATTCGCAAAGAACATGAAGTTATTGAAGCGCTTAATGAAGAAGTTCTTATTAAGTTGCGTGCAGTTAAAAATTCTGTATTCTTAAGATTTGGCAAAATTACTAACAGAATCACAACTCTTGTTATTCTTTCATTTCTTATAATTATTCTTTCAGCAATGAATATTCAATTATTTGATGTTCCTAAAGCACTTAAAAATGTTCAAAAACAAATTGAGCAGCCTGAGCCAGAAGAACAATACCAGCAATTAATAACTGGCGGTGAAGATATTATTTTTGGAAATAAATCTGTTGCAGAATTAGGATATCAAGAATTAGAAATTAAGCTTAATCCAATTCAGAGTGAGATTGATATTGATAAAATTAAAGAACCTGAAAAACTTTCTTTTGAATCAAAATACAGGCCTAAAGAGATTATTGCAACTACAGATATTAGTTATGAAGAAAACATACCTAAAGATTATCAAAATATTGTTAGGGATTATTTTAGCGGAATAACAACTGCAAGATAAATTGTGTTATAATAAGATTTTATGCCAAAAGATATAAATAATACAGCAAATAAAAAGATATGTAAATCATGAAAAGGAGGGATGAATGATGCGTGTTGAAGATGCAAAAAAAGCGTTGGATAAAGTATTTTCAGAGATGCAGAAAGTAATAGTAGGCCAGGAAGAGCTGCTTGGTGAAATGCTTATATCATTATTGTGCAACAGCCATGCGCTCTTGGAAGGTTATCCTGGACTGGCTAAAACATTGGCAGTTAAAACATTATCAGAATTAATGGAATTAAAATTCACTCGTGTACAAAACACTCCTGATTTAATGCCTTCAGATATCACAGGAACTTATATTATTGAAGAAACAGGTTCAGGCAAAAGAAATTTTAAATTTCAGCCAGGGCCTGTTTTCACAAACATTCTCCTTGCAGACGAGATTAACAGAGCAACACCAAAAACTCAGTCTGCTTTATTAGAAGCAATGCAGGAAAGGCAAGTTACTGTTGGAAACATGACTTACAAGCTTGAACATCCTTTTTTTGTTTTAGCCACACAAAACCCTATTGAGCAAGAAGGAAGCTTGGCTTTGAGCGAGTCTGTATTTGTCAATGGGCAATTAAGAACTGGCAAGGAATTATTTGAAATTGCTAAAGATAAGTGCATTGCAGAGGATGAAAAAGGAATAAAGTTATATGATTTAAATGCTTGGACTTTTGCATTGAACACATCTGGGAAATTAGAAAAACAAAAATGTATGTTGTATACACTGCCTTATAAAGATGAACTGATAGCATTAACAACAAAGACAGGTAAACGATTGATTGTTACAAAAAACCACCTGTTCTTAATTAACGAAAATGGAATTATTTCTTGGAAGAAAGCTGAAGAGTTAACAAAAAAAGATTACCTTGTTAATCCAAAAAAACTCCCCCCTATAACTCCTTTAAATGTTATTTCACACGATGAAGCAATTTTGAGGATGAAAAATAAACAAGTTCCAAGTGAAATAACATTTGATGAAGATTTCGCGTTTTGGATTGCATTTTTGCTATCTGATGGGTACATCGGAGAAAAATGTGTGGAAGCTGTGCAAAAGAATTACCCGGAAGCTCTTGATAGATTTGTTGAAATATCAAAGAAGTATGGATTTAACCCGAATGTGTTTACTAATAGAGGTTGCAGGTATGCTAGAATTTATTCAAAACCTCTTGTTGAGTATTTAAGCATTCGCTTCGGGGTAACTGGAGGAAAAGATAAAGAAATTCCTTCTTGGTTCTTGAGATTCTCTTCAGAAATGACTAAAGAATTCTTGAAAACATTTATTTCTTTAGAGTCTTCACTCAGAGATAATAGAATAGTTTTCACACAAAAAAGTGAGAAAAATACCAGCATAATATCGTACATGTTATTGCGTGAAGGAATTATTTCTTGGATAAAACACGACGGAAGAGTTTTTAGGCTTAAGATTCAAGGTGAAGACTTCCTGAAGTTTATTAAACAATTTGGTTGGATATCTAATGACAAAATAAGGATGATTGATTTAAACAGAGCGATTAAGTCAAGTTTTAGGGTTGTTCCAGTTGATAGAAAAGCAATTTTAAGATCAGTTGAACTTCTAGGGCTTAATAGCTTCCATACATTAAGCGGACATAAAAGTATTACTTCAAGAACTTGGTATGGAAGTTATAAAGGAATAAAAGAAGGAGAGACTGTGATGTCTGTTGATTCATTAAGAGATTTTGTTAATGATTTAAGAAATGAATTAAACAGCAGATACACTCTGGATTTCTCGAATTTATTGGAAAGTGATCCTAGAACATTTGCTGCAGGCATAGGAATGCCTATGACTGAAATTTCACAACATCTTGAGATCTCAAAAAATCAAGTTTGGAGATTATACAGCGAAAACCATTCTTCAAGTGCAGTGCAAATCAAAACCTTCCTTAAAGAACAACAAACAATTTGCTTAGAAGAAGCTGAAAAACTCCTTCACTATTGTGAAGCATTGCTTAGCGAAGATGTATATTACGATGGGATTAAATCTATTGAGTATGTTGAGCCGCAAGGAATGGCTTTTGGTTTAACTGTTCCGGGTTTACAAAACTATCTTGCAGGTTTTGGCGGATGTGGAATAAATCATAATACATATCCTTTACCAGAAGCGCAGAGTGATCGTTTTCTGCTTAAAATAAAAGTTACTTATCCAAGCACTCAAGAGGAAATAGAAATTGTTAATCGAGTTGCTGAAGGAGCAGAAAATCCTGAACTAAAAACAGTTCTTAAGAAACAAGATTTGCTTGCAATGCAGAATTTAACAAAAAAAATTCCTTTGGCAAATGATATTAAAAAATATGCTGTTGATCTGGTTGTAGCAACTAGAGCGAAAAAAGATTTAATTGAATATGGAGCTTCACCAAGAGCATCTATTGGTCTTGTTTTAGCTGCAAAAGCGCGAGCTCTTCTTAATGGAAGAAAATATGTCAGCAAAGATGATATTAAAAATATGGCTTTTCCAATTTTAAGGCATAGAATTGTTCCAACTTTTGAAGCTGAACGCCAAGGACTTAGTGTAGAAGATATTATTAAAAATCTACTATGATTGACATATCATTCCTTAAACAGCTTGATCGTTTGAGCTTGGTAATCAACAAAAGAATAACTTCACAATATACTGGAGAACGCGCAACAAAATATACTGGCCAAGGCTTAATCTTTAAAGATTACACTATTTATGCTCCTGGTGAAGATTTTCGCGCAATTGACTGGAAAGTATTTGGAAGAACTGATAAACTATTTATTAAAAGATTTGAAGAAGAGAGAAATCTAACAATACACATAATAATTGATTTTAGCGCAAGTATGGATTTTAAAACTAGCAAGTTTAAAAAATCAGAATATGCAGCCATGCTTGCAATTGGATTTGCGTATATGGCTTTAAAGAATAATGAAAGATTTGTTGTTTCTACTTTTGCAGAAGGTCTTGACATGTTCAGGCCTAGAAGAGGCAAAAGGCAATTAATGATTTTACTAGACCATTTGAATAAAAGAACAGCTCAGGGAATTACTAATTTTGAAAAATCAATTTCACAATATAAAGCATTAATTAATACAAAAAGCATGATTGTAGTGATTTCCGATTTTCTCTATGATGTAGAACAAGTTAAAAATACTTTAGCTAAATTTAAGAATCATAAAGTAAAGCTTATTCAAGTTCTTGACCCTATGGAAGTTGATTTGAATGTTGAAGGTGATTTTCGTTTAAGAGATCTTGAGACTAAAGAACAATTAAGAACATATATTTCTGGTTTTATGAGAAAAGAGTATGGGAAAAAATTAAGCCAGCACCAGATTAATATCAATAATGCAGTAGATCAAATAGGCGCTGAATTTTATTCTTTTTCAACAGAAAAACCTATTTTTGATGCTTTTTATGAAGTCAGCCAGCACCAACACATGCATTTAGGTTAATTCAAATCAATTTAATCACCAATTTATTCTTGTTTTCAGGATGAAGATGCACATTCTTGCCTTTTTGCAAATCCATAAACTGGGCGATTTGTTTGCTTATAGTTACAGCAATTGATGATCCTGTTTTGATTACATATTTTGTTTTTGCAGGATCGATACCCAATAGTGCTAGGCCCTCTTCTTCCAATTTCAGGACCGTTTTTCACAATAAATCCTGCTTTTTGCATATTTTCCTGCACAGTTCTTGCACAAGAGTATGTTGTCAAAACTCCTCCTTTGTTCATTATTTTGTAAACAGATCTGAAACATTTTTCTGTCCAAAGTCCAGGCTCTACGCTTGGCGAAAACGGGTCGTAAAAGCAAATATCAATTCTTTCTTGAATCTTTTTTATTTGTTTTCTTGCATCACCAAAAATTAATTGAAGTTTTAATTTATCTTGTATTAGTGGATTTTGATTAATTAATTTTTTTATTAAATTATAATGCCTGAATTGGTCTGGCAAGTCCTGAATTTTATTCAAAAGTGTTTTATCAATTTCAAGCCCATAAATAATTAACTTTTTTTCATTAATTCCTAATACATCAAGCAAGCACGCTGTTTTGTATCCAAAACCAAAACAAAAATCCAGAATAACTAATTTGTCTTTCTTAAGCAGTTCAGTTGTTAATGCAGGCTTAACAAATTTAAGAAGAGCTTCCTGCCTTGCTCCTGCTATAGAATGATAGTGCCCTTTAGAATCATGCTTCAAAGTATAACTGCCGTCTAATGTTTGTATAAGCTGCATAAAAAAAGAAAAATAAAAAGATTATTTAAGCATAACGCTAAAATTCATCTAATTTTATTCAAAGGATTTTTTGTTTGAGGAATAAAATTTTCAAACAAAGCAGAATCTTCATAATAACGTCTGCCTCTGCCACCTAAAGAAAATTGGCCACTAACACTGCTTGCTTCAACCAAAACCAATCCAACCAATGCAACAATAGCAACTAATGCCAATAAAACAAGTCCAAAACCTTTTTCATTATTCATTTAAAATCACCTCATTTTAACAGTAAAAAGGCATTATTCTATATAAAATATTCTGGCAAATTCAAGATAAATCACTGAAACAAAATTCAAGAAAAGCTAATCAAAACAGATAAAGAGAAATTTTCCACTACTAAATTTGTTAATGATTTTAATTTAGGCATTGGAGAGGCAGAAGCATTAGCATTTGCTTTCAGGGAAAAAACAATATTAGCAACAGATGATTGGCTTGCAATAAAAACTTGCAAAATATTGAATGTAAGATTTATAACCGCAATTCATTGTTTAATTTATTTATATAAAAAAGGAAAATTAACTAAAGAGATTGCTTTAGAAAAGCTCAAAAATCTTGAAAAATATGGAAGATATAATATAGATATATTAAAAGATGCTAAAGAACTTCATACATCAATAAGCGAGGTTATAGATATGCTTGCTGAATTTGGAATCAAATCACCAATAATCTATGATGATTATTTAGAATCATTAAATAATATATAAAGTAAATTATTTACCGTAATTGCTGGAATTTTTTTATTCCATGAATAAGTTCAAATAATGTTTGTCTTAAATCAGAGATTTTCACTCTTTTTTGATCAGTTGTGTTGCAGTCGCGTATAGTAGCACTGTCTTTTTTTAAAGAATCAAAATCAACAGTTATACAATAAGGAGTTCCTATTTCATCCATTCTTGCATATCTTTTGCCTATGCTTCCACTTTGATCATATTGAACTGTATAGCATGTGCGGAGATCTTCATAAATCTCTTTTGCTTTCTGCAATAATTCAGGTTTGTTGCTAAGCAAAGGAAACACTCCTGCTTTAATCGGAGCAAGCGCTGGATGAAGATTTAGCACAACATTTTCTCTTTTTTTATCATACATGTATGCATCAAATAATACAACTAAAAATGCGCGATCAACTCCTTGGCTTGGTTCTGCAACAACATGAGGAATGTACTTTTCTTTAGTTTCTTCGTCAAAAAGCATTAAATCTTTCCCTGAATATTTCATGTGCTGTTTTAAATCATAATCTCCCCTGTTAGCTATGCCTGTAAGTTCTTTGAAACCAAAAGGAAATTCATATTCCAAATCCCATGTATCTGTTGCATAATGGCTTTTTTCATCTGGCAAGTGCTGGCGTATTCTGAACTTTTTCGGATTAACACCCAAAGAAATAAACCATTGATGCTCTTTAGCCAGCCAATAAGCATGCCAAGGCAAAGCTATTATTTTTTTATCAAGAACTTCTTTTATACTCATTTCTTTTGGTTTTTGATTTTTTTGCTGCATTTCTGCTGAATAAACAAAAAGAGAATGAGTAAGAACTTCTTTAATATAAAAGCACTCTTTTGCTTGTTTTGGATGAATAAAATACTCTATTTCCATTTGTTCAAATTCTCTGCATCGAAATAAGAAATTTCTTGGCGCGATTTCATTTCTAAAAGCTCTGCCTATTTGCGCAATGCCAAAAGGAGGTTTTAATCGCATAGTTTCTGCAACGTGCTTAAAATTTGTAAAAATTACTTGAGCAGTTTCTGGCCTTAAATAAGCTATATTTTCAGCAGTTTGTTTTGGACCAACATAAGTTTGCAACATCATGTTAAATGGAGCAGCTTCACTAAGTTCTGATTTACATTTATAGCATACTATTTTATTTTGCTTAATTAGTTTTGTAAAATCTTCTGCATGCAAGCCTTCTGTTTTTATTTTCAAAATTTCTTCAATTAAATGATCTGCTCTGTAGCGTTCATGGCATTTTTTGCACTCTACAAGAACATCTGTAAAAGAAGCAACATGTCCTGAAGCTTCCCATATTTTTTTATGATTGACTACACTCCCATCTATGCCTACAACATCAGAACGATCATGAACATGAGTTTTCCACCAAGAATTTTTTATATTATTTTTTAGTTCAACTCCTAAAGGCCCATAATCAAAAAACCCGCTTAATCCATTATAAATTTCTGCACTTGGAAAAACAAAACCTTTTCTTTTGCAAAATGCAGCTATTTCTTCAATTGTAATAGTCATAAAGATTGATCAAGAATAACTGATTTATAAACATTATTCTTTCATTGCGCTTATTTAACTGGTGGTTCTTGACAATTATTTTAGTCTGTGAAAAAAACCTTTTTTTTCAGCATCACTCAATACTTGATATCTTTCAAGCAACCAAGCACGTACTTGTTTTTCATGCTTTTTCCAGTCATATTCTTTTAATGCTTTCACAACAGCTTCAGGTACAAAATATCCTCCAAAACCAGCTGTATTTAATTCATACAAATCTCCTTGTTTTAGTGTTTCATAATAAAAAGCTAATTCTTGCACGTGGTGAAAAGCATTTGCATTTATCCTGAAAAAAACATTATCAATTACATTTGCTTCAAAAAAATGATTTGGATTAAATAAAGGCAAAACACAAATAATTTCTATGCTTAAAGGTTGAGTAATCTCTGAATCTAAAGGAATATCTATGCCTGCATTAAATTTTGAATTGTAATGCTTAACTGTATTTATAATTTGGTCTTTTGTATCTCCTAAAAAAGTCCAGCATAATAAATTATAAAAATAATAATTATTCATTTTTCTCCAATATAATACTATACGTAAAAACAATTGAAAATATAAATATTTGTATTACAGGGCACTGACGCAGTGGTTTCGCTACATTTATTAAAGTGCTAAAATTACTTATGATTATGCATGATTTAAGAAAGGATTTAATTATTATGGGTGTTGCAATCGCTGTTTTGCTTGGGTCAGGGAATTTATCATCGTCGGACTTAGGTTTTTTTGTTTTTTTATACGTTTTTCAAATACGCAAAATTATGAATTCTGCGTATTATAAAAACGCAAGATTTAGAATATGGGTTGTACTTTAATAATTGATATGAGCTTAGTTCAATTGTTAAAAAATCAGCATCAGGGTTCAATACAGACAATGACTGAACCCTAAAGAAAAACATCAGAACCGAAAAATCTGGTTTTGAAAATCAAAAACAAAAAGTTGCATAACTCCAAAATTTAAAGCCTACATGCCTTAAAACAAGAATTCAAAAAGAACAGGGTTCAATGCTCAAAATGCGCCGACCGGGAATTGAACCCGGATCTCAACCTTGGCAAGGTTGTGTTCTACCGTTGAACCATCAGCGCAGAACTTTACGAGTTCCCTGCGTTCACTCAGTAAAGTTTTTAATTGTGAAGATATTTTACGGTATTATTAAAACTTTTGCTGGCAAAAGAGGTTTATCATTATGAAAACAGTTATTGTTAGTGTTGGCGGTTCATTGATTGTTCCTAGAAGTATTGATGTTAGTTTTTTAAAAAAGTTAAGGTTATTAGTTTTAAGACATAAACAAATTCAGTTTTTGTTTGTTACAGGCGGTGGGAGTACAGCTCGTAATTATATAAATTCTGCATCAAAAGTTACAAAGCTGAAAACAGAAGATAAAGATTGGCTTGGCATTCATGCAACAAGGCTTAATGCACATTTGTTTAAGACAATTTTTCATGATTTAGCTTATAATAGAGTTTTAAAAAACTATAAAGAGATTGTTAAAACAAATAAGAGAATAATTATAGCTTCTGGTTGGCGTCCTGGGCATAGCACTGATTATGATGCTGTTCAGTTTGCATTGTTGTACAAGAATAGTGTGATTGTGAATTTAACTAATATAGACTATGTGTACAATAAAGATCCAAATAAGTATAGTGCTGCAAAACCATTAAAAGATTTGTTGTGGAAGGATTACTTCAAACTCATGCCTAAAAATTGGGAGCCTGGAATGCATGTTCCTTTTGATATTCATGCTTCAAAACTTGCAGCTAAAAACAAACTTACTGTTATTCAGATAAATGGAAATAAATTAAATGAGTTTCAAAAATATTTAGAAAATAAGAAATTCATTGGTACGGTGATTCGTCCATGAAGAGAATTTTATTTTTTATCATTTTATTTATTCCACTTTCATTTGCAGTTACTGAAATACAGGTTGATTTTTCCTCTGGCATTAGTTTAGAAAAAGAACAATATTTTTCAGAAATTAATTCAGTTGTAGCTGATTTATTTCTTTTTCCAAGAGAAGAATTTGGTCAGGAAGTGCTTTCTTTGAAAACAGGCGGAAAACAGGGACTGGATGAAATAAATTATAAGTGGGATGTTCCAAAACAAAATGTTCTGGCATACTCTTATACTTCAGTTGTGAGAACAAATCATGATTTAAGAAAAGTTTTTTCTAAAATTAATTATCCTTATCCTAAACTTTCAGGTTCTATAGAATACTTTACTCAGCCTTCTGAACATATTGATTCGCAATATGAAACAATTAAAGATTTGGCTCAAAAAATCCGTGAACAAGAAACTGATTCTTGGAAAATTGTTAATAAAATTGGTTTATGGGTTAAAGGATCTGTAAAGTATAATCTTAGTACTTTAACTGAAGATGTAGTTCAACGTGCAAGTTGGGTTTTGCAGAATAAGTATGGTGTTTGTGATGAAATAACAACTCTATTTATCGCTCTTGTTCGTTCATTAGGCATTCCTGCAAGGTTTGTGCATGGTGTAGCGCAAACAGACGGTAATGGTTTATTTGGTTCTCATGGATGGGCTGAAGTGTATTTTCCAAATCATGGTTGGGTTCCTTTTGATGTAACATTTGGACAGTTCGGATGGATTGATGAAACTCATGTAAGATTAATGCATACGCTTGACCCGGGAGATCCCGGGGTTAAAGTTGAATGGAGGGGAAAAAATGTTGAAGCTAAACTTGGAAAGCTTGCTTTAAATGCTAAATTCTTAAGACATGATAAAGAAGAACATGCTCTTTTGGATTATTCTATTTCTCCGCAATTTTCTCTTGTAAAGCACGGAGGTTATAATTTAATTATTGTTAGTATTAAAAACCCCCAGTCATTTTATGTAACTGAATCTTTTACGCTTTCTTCAGTTAAAGAACTTGATATTTTAGGGCTTCAAGAACAGTGGGCTATTCTCGCCCCTGGAGAAGAAACTCGATTATTTTATATTATAAAAATAATTGACAATCTGCCTGAAAAATTCCAGTACACTGTCCCTATTGTTGTAACTTCAGGCAGAGATCAATTAAAAAAATCAATATTTAAAATAACTCCTTCAGGAGTTGCTGAAAATTTAAGAAGTATTGAAAACACAATTATTTTATTGCGTCAAGAAAATTTAAAGCAGTATTCTTCACAAGTACTTCTTTTTTGTACACCAAAACAAGAACTTCTTTTTGAAAATGATGTTCCTGAAATAGAGTGTACTTTAGAAAATAAAGGAAATTTAATTTTAAATAATGTAGAAGTATGTGCAATAAATAAATGCAGTGAAATTGATATTTCACCAAAAAATAAGATAACTGTTATTTTAAAACTTAATTTACAGCATCCGGGCAGACAAGATGTGCTTGTAACTGCAAATAATGATCTTATTTCAAAAAATAGCATGGTTTCACTGGAAAAATATGATGATACTATTTTGGAAATTGAAGAAGTTTCTTTTCCTGAAAAAATAGTTAGTGAAACAAGTTTAAAATTAAAATTAGTTCAGAAATCATATTCATCGCCTGCAAAAGTGTCCTTGATTGTAAGAACCCCTAAAAGAAAGATAATTAGTGAAATTAAAGAATTTTTATATGAACAAGAATTAGAAGTTTCAATCAAACCTGAGGATTTTGCTTATGGAAAAAATGATTTGAAAATAGAGCTTGATTATAAAACACTTTTAGGTGAAGATAAGAATGATTTAAAAATATTGTCAGTTGAACGTGGAGCAGGAGGTTTTTTAAAATCATTATTATTAAACATTCAAGAGTTTTTTACTAAAGTATGGGAAGTTATTTGGCAATAAACTTTTATATACCCAATACATTGCATGATTTATGAGCGGAAAAAATATTGAAAAAGACGATCCTTTTCAAGCTATTATTGAACAGCTTAAAGAGTATGATGAAGGTACTGAATTAGTTTCTCCTGTACATGAGTATTCCTGCTTTTGTGGCAAAGAAAAGGAAGATCACTGGAAAAATGAAAATTCAAACAATAATAAAGAATAGAGCTTTCTGTTTTTTTATGACAATTTAGTAAACTTCTAATTTTGGTTTAGGTTTATCTTCAGGTTCTGTTGGTTTAGTATTATCCAAATTATCAAATAATCCTCCAAATACCCCTGTAACATTAGAAGAATCTGAAGGTTGATCATCAAACATGTTTCTATTTGATTGAGGATCTTGTGTTCGTTGAACAATTTGAGATAATAATTGAATAACTTTCTTCAAGTCATCATGGGTATCTTTTTGAGTGTCAACAGTTATTCGCATAATACCACCTTTTTATTAAATATTATTTTAGCGGTATAAATAGTTTGCTATTTGAAGTGTTTATTTAAAAAAATTGATGTTTCTAGCATGACATAAGGCAGTGCAAGTATTGCTGTATAATGTCCTGTTAGGAGAATTCCTGTTTTTGGACCGCCTATTGAGTTGTATAATTCAAATTGTTGTTTAGTTGGAACACATTGATCAAATAATGCTATGAATAAAAGAGCATTGTCAGTGTCAATGTATTTAGCAAGTACTTTTGGATCAGATTTTATATTTTCAATTAATTCCTGCTGAAATTCTTCTAATGTTTTTTTTTTAGTTCTTTGCTCTCTATAACAAGCTATTGATGATTCTTTGCTTGTTGTTAAAATAGCAGGTATATCAGAGCCTGCAATGCTAATAACAGAACACTTAATTCTATTATCTATGCTTGCAAGCATAGCAGTATTTATGCCTCCCATGCTTATGCCAAAGGCGCCTATTTTATTTGCATCAGTATTTGGTTGTTTTTCAAGCCAATCTATAACTCTGCGAGTATTTTGCAAATATTTAAGAGTTGTATTTTCAATATCTTTCCCGGCAGAGTATTCACTCAACAATTTTTTTGGACGTTTCATAATAACTGACGAAATGTCTTGATAAGCAAAAAATTTAGCAAAAATTTTTGAAATATCATAATTTCCTGCAAGCACTGGTGAGATAATCATAATTGGTGTTTTCTTTTTGCTTTTTGCTTTGTAATAATAAAATTCAGTCAAGTCATCATTAATTTCAAAATTGCAGTTGTAACGAGTAAAATATTTGTTTTCTTCTCTAATAGTTTGATTTATGTTGAAATTAATTTTTTTGTAATCATAATATGTTTCAATTTCAAGAGATATATTTTGAGGCTTAATATGTGCTGGATTTTTAGGAATAGTAACGCATCCTGACAAAGCAATTGTAATAGCTGCTGCTTTGATTATTTTCTCTAGCATAAATTCACTCCATATGAAGTTCTTTTATTGCTTTTACAACATCCTTTGCGCTCACACTGCAGTATTCTAACATTTCACTTATTTTTCTAGAACTTTTAGGCCATCTTTTAATGTATAATTGTTTTAGTTTCCAGTTTTTATTAGCAGCAATAACTGCTATTTCACAAGCTAAACCTCCGAAATAATTGTCTTCTAGTGTTACTACTTTTTTAGATTTATCAGCTTCGCTTATAATTCCTTGTGAATCAATTGGTTTTAATGAATACGCATCAATAACACTTACGGGAAGCCCTTGTTTTTCAAGCTCTTGAGCAGCTTCTAATGCAATATGAATTGTGTAGCCGTGAGAAATAATAAGTCCGTGTTCTCCTTTTCTTAAAATTTTACTTCCGCCTATTTTAAATTTTTCTTTTAACTTATATAATAAAGGCATATCTGGCCTATAATTTCTTTGATAAGTTGGACCATTATGTTTTGCGCACTCTTCTGTTAGCCAGTATGACGAAACAGCATCAGATGGGCTTACGACCACTAATCCGGGCATTGAAAGAGCATATGACAAATCTGCCAGCCCCATTTGTGATGGTCCATCAGAGTGCGGGCTTAGGCCTGTGTGTGATCCAACTACATGAATTGGAAGCCTTGACTGTAGTGCAATATTCCATTGAGTAAAGCAGGTTTCTAAAAAACGAGCAAAAGTATTAACAAACACGATTTTGCCTTGAGATGCAAGACCAGCGCCTACACCCATCATGTTTTGTTCTGCAATTGCACATTCTACAAATCTATCAGGATATTTTTTTCTAAAAAATTCAGTCATTGTTGAATTACTAACTTCTGCATCACAAACAACAATATTTTTATCTTTTCCCAACTCTCTTAATGCATAACCATAGGCTTTTCTTGCAGAAATTTTTTTTGTTTCTTTATATGCAGAATCCCAATCTGTAAATTTTGGCAGAAAAAGATTTGCCTTTAGTTTTGTTGGTTCAAGCAAGATTTTTGTTGATGCTAAATTATTATGTTCTTGAAATTGTTTTTTTTGTTGTTCAAATATTTCCAATAATGCTTTTTGCGCATCTTCTTTTAGTAATGTTTTACCATGCCAGTTTCCTTCTTGAAGTTTTTTCACACCCCATCCTTTTACTGTATGGGCAAGAATTGCTGTTGGTTTTTTGATTTGTTTTTTTAGTATTTTGAGAATATCCAAAATTTTATGCCCGTTTATTTCATAAATTTTCCAGTGTTTTGCTTCTAATTCCTTTTTGTAATTGTATTTTACTAAATCTTTGGTTTTTGCTGACTGCCCCCACTCATTAATATTAAGAAATAATGTTATTGGAAGCTTGTAAGTATTTGCAAATCTTAGCGCTTCATCAATTTGTCCTTCTCTAAATTCGCTATCTCCGCATATAACAAAAATATTTCTTTTTATCTTGTCAAAACAATCAGCAAGTGCTATGCCGTTGGCAATTGATAATCCTTGACCTAGCGCTCCTGTAGCGCAAGGAAATGGAAGCCTTGCTATTTTTCCATCAGGCAGTTCTGTATAAGGTGAGGGATGACCGTCAAGTACACTGTTTAAATCTCTGAGAGCTTCCAAATTTTCTGGAGATAATTTTTTAATAGAACTGTTTTCCAAATAATGCATTCCTTGAACTGCCCATGCACTGTACAAAACTGGCACTGCATGGCCTTCTGAAAGTATAATTACATCATTTGTTTTCCTGTCAAAGGGGTTTAAAGGATTGAAATTTTTTGTTGTTATTAAAGTTGCAATAATATGCACTAAAGAAAGCGCAGAGCTTGGATGACCTGTTGCAGCCTCAGTTGTGCTTCTAACAATAAGCTCAGCATACTTATTTACTTTTTCAGTGATAATTTCCTCTTTTTTCATAAATCCTTTTTGTAGAAATTTTTACATATATAAATCTAGCTTTTAGTACCGGTATTTCCTAAACAAACAAAATGCATTTGGAAATACTGAACTTATAGTTAGAATTATAAATACTGCTTTATTTATGAGATCATGCAAGGTTCAACAAAAATAGTTCCAGTATATTGTAGTTCTTTTCAAAACCAAGATGAACAGATTTTAACTAGATTAAACATTGTCAGAGACATTAACATAGAAAGCTTGATTTCATTTAAAAGAATTTTATTTGATAGAGAATTTAGAAAAAAAGAATCTGATAAAATAATAACTGATTTGCAGGATATTATTTCAAAAACTGAAACAACATTAGATTATGAATGTGATGTAAGGTTTAATTTTTTTGGCCAGTATGGCAGAGATAAAAACCAGCCTACTGATAGAATAAAATCAGTTTGGTTTATTCCAAAAAATACATCATTAGGATTTGGTGAAATATTTTTAGTAGAAAATTATAATAAAAAAGAAAAGTTAGTTCCTAGACAAATTAAAATTGAATATGGATTTTACAAAAATGCATCATTAAAACATCTTATTACAATGTATGAGGCTATAGATTCTTTTAATCCGGAAAATTAAGTAAGCAATTGTTTTAATCTTTCTAAAGATTGTTGTTTTAGAATATCTCTATGTTCAAATAAGTTCATTGTGTTAACATTTGATTCAATCACGTCATAAAGTGACTTAGCTTGATCGCCTTCAAAAGTTAATAGAGCTCTTTGGCCTTCAAAAACTGTAAGTTTATAATAATTATCAGTTTGTTTTCCTTCGACTACCATAGTAAATGATTTTAAACCAGTAACATATCTTCTGACATCTTTGTTACACTCGCTAGAAGTCCACATATTCGGGCGCTGTTTTTCTAAAATTCTAGCAATTGATTCCAATAATGGTTTTGTTTGCATTTTAAGATAATATTATAAAACCAGTACTTAAATGTTTCTATTTTTTAATCACTGGTCAGTAGGCATAAATACATTAACTGGGATCGGGGAGATTCGAACTCCCGACCACACGCACCCCAAGCGTGCATTCTACCAAGCTGAACTACGACCCCGAATTAATACAGTAATACCTGGTTGTACCTTAAAAAGTTTTACAGAAAATCACTTGAACTTACATAAATAATATTTCTATTAAACTTTTTCAAGAGTTATTTCAATAGAGCTTATATTTCTTTTCTTGCCTTCTCTGTTTGTTACTTCTTCAGAATTTATAACTACATTTTTTACTTTAACTTTTCCTTCTAGAAATCGTTTGGATGCAACCATTGAAGCATCAACTGCACTGTTTATTAAATTTCCACGTGCTTTAACAACAACTTCAGAGGCGTTTTTTGTTGCAAATTGCATAACTATTGCTGTAATATAATTCATAAAAGGTTTATTACCAACAAGAATTGCATTATCTTCAGTCATTGTAACTTTATTGCCAACTTTCTTTGCGCTTCATCATACGAGTAACATAACCTGCAACTGTATTTCTTAATTTTTTACTATATCCTTCCAAGTATAATTCAACTAATTTCTTATTTGGATCAAAATCTTCTTTAAATTCTTGACCATAAAGTTTTAGCAATTGCATTGTTAATCTTTTGATAAGTTGTGTTTTAACACGTCCCATATACCTAGTAAATTAGCATTATTTTATAATATTTTCGCTCATCTGAACTGCTTGATGAGGCGAAATGTTTTTAAACAAGCAGCTTCATTCAAATTATTATGGGATTATATCAACACATTGCTAAAATCTGGAAACAACCTAATAAAAATCTTGGACAAGTTTGGCACGAAAGATTGATTAGGTGGAGAAGAGAGCCAACAACATTGCGCTTAGACAGGCCTACACGTTTAGATCGTGCAAGATCACTTGGTTATAAAGCAAAACAAGGTGTTTTTGTTGTCAGGCAACGTGTAGTTCGTGGAGGCCATATAAGGCCTAGGCCTCTTTCCAGAAAGCCTAAAAAAATGACCATTCGTTTAGCATTAAGAAAAAATTATCAGTTAATAGCTGAAGAAAGAGCAAATAAGCACTATCCTAATTGTGAAGTTTTAAACTCGTATAATGTTGGTAGTGATGGAACATATTATTGGTATGAAATTATATTAATTGATCGTGACCATCCAGCAGTTAAAGCAGATAATGTTTTATCTTTAATTGCTAAACAAAAAGGGCGTGTTTTCAGAGGATTAACATCTGCAGGTAAACGCTCCAGAGGACTTTATTGGAAGGGTAAAGGTGTAGAAAAAGCAAGGCCAAGTAGACGCGCAAATAAAAGATTGCAGTAAAATGGCAAAAAAAAAGAAAAAAATTGTTAATAAAAAAGCAGAACCACAAAAAGTAAAAGAAGAACCTGTATTAGCACCTCCTACTAAGGAGCTTGAAGAAGAAAAAGAAGTTGATGAAGAAGAAGAGTTTTATGACAAAGAGCTTTCTGAATTTTATAAAGATGAAGAAGATCCAGATGAAGAAGGGGATTATACTCCTGAAGAAGCTTTTGAAGACGACGAATACTAAAAAATATTTTTAGCACACAATACTTAAAAACAAAAGCTATTTCTTCTAAATTATTATGCCTCTCTTGCCTTTTGAAAAAATAAAACGCAATGTTTTAGTTTTATGTGAAAGCAAAACTGATCCTAAGCATGGATGTTTTCCTGAAAACTTTTCTGTTGAAACACTTCTAAATTATGGGGTTATTAATTTAAACAAGTATAAAGGCCCAACTTCACATCAAGTATCAGATATTGTTAAAAAAGTTTTAAATGTTCAAAAAGCAGGGCATGGTGGAAGTTTAGACCCTCATGTTACAGGTGTTTTACCAATTGCGCTTGGTCGTGCAACAAAAGTTGTCGAGTTCATTCTTAAAGCTGGAAAAGAATATGTTTGCTTAATGCATTTACACAAAAAAGTTTCTAAAGATATTATTCTTACTGCTTTTAAAGGCATGATTGGAGAGATAACACAATTGCCTCCTAGAAAAAGTGCAGTTGTTAGGAGTTGGAGAAAACGTAATATTTACTACACAGAAATATTAGAAATCAACGGACAAGATGTTCTTTTAAAAATAGGATGCCAAGCAGGTACGTATATTAGAAAATATATTCATGATTTTGGAATATTAATAGGAATTGGTGCGCATATGGCTGAGTTAATAAGAACAAAAGCAGGCCCTTTTAATTATGCTAACTGGGTGACAATTCAGGATTTAGAAGATGCTTATTATTTTTGGAAAGAAGAACATAATGAGAAACTAATAAGAAATTGCATTAAACCAGTGGAGTTTGCAGTTTCTCATCTGCCAAAAGTTTGGGTTTTTGATTCTAGTGTTAATACATTATGTCATGGCGCTAGTCTTAAAATTCCAGGAATTTCGAAAATTCATTCTGGAATTCAAAAACAAGAAATTGTAGCAGTCATGACTCTTAAAGATGAACTAATAGCAGTAGGCATTGCTCAAATATCAAGTGAACAAATAATGTCTGAAAAAAAAGGAGTTGCTATAAAAACTCAAAAGGTTTTCATGCAGCCAGGAACTTATTTAAAACAGCAAACAAGCAGTTAACTTTATAAACCCTTATAATTTCTCACTGTTAACACACTTGTAAAAATAATATTAGGGGGTATATAAGTATGGCAAAAGAAAAACCACATATTAATCTTGTAATTGTAGGACATGTTGATCATGGTAAATCTACCACTGTTGGCAGGCTTTTATTTGATTCAGGAAATATTCCAGAGCAAGAAATGAGAAAGTTAAAAGAACTTGCTCAAGAGCTTGGTAAAGGAGGATTTGAATTTGCATTTGTCATGGACCAGCTTGCTGAAGAAAGAAAACGTGGAGTTACTATTGATTTAGCTCATAAAAAATTTAATACACCTAAATATGAATTTACAATTATTGATGCTCCAGGTCATAAAGATTTTATTAAAAACATGATTACAGGAGCAAGCCAAGCTGATGCTGCAGTCATTGTTGTAGGAAGCGAAGGTGTTCAAGCACAAACTAGAGAGCATGTTTTCTTATGCAAAACATTAGGAGTTAAACAAGTTATTGTTGCAGTTAATAAAATGGACTTAAGCAAATATGATCAAGCTAAATTTGAAGCTCTTAAAAAAGACGTTTCAATATTATTAAAAACATATGGCTACCCAGCTGATCAAATAACTTTTGTTCCTTTAGCGTCATTCTTGGGAGATAATGTTGTAAAGAGAAGTGCAAACATGCCTTGGTATAAAGGACCAACACTTCTTGAATCTCTGGATACTTTAAGTGTTCCAGAAAAACTAACTGCATTTCCTTTAAGATTGCCTTTACAAGATGTTTACAACATTAAAGGAATTGGTGTTGTTCCAGTTGGAAGAGTTGAAACTGGAGTTATGAAAGTTGGAGATAAAATTACTGTTGTTCCAGCAAGAGAAGGCAAAGGGATTAGCGGTGAAGTTAAGTCAATAGAAATGCATCATGAAGCAATTCAGCAAGCAGAAGCTGGAGATAATGTGGGATTTAATGTTCGTGGCATTGAACAAAAAGATATTGCAAAAGGAGATGTTGTTGGGCATTCAAATAAAGTGCCTCCTGTTGCAAAAGAGTTTACTGCACGAATTGTTGTAATCAATCATCCAACAGTCATTACACAAGGTTACACGCCAGTTTTCCATATTCATACAGCACAAGTTGCATGCCAGTTTGTTGAGCTTGTTCAAAAAATTGATCCAGCAACTGGAACAGTGCTTGCTGAACATCCTGACTTTATTAAGAATGGAGATACAGCAATTGTCAAAGTAAGGCCAGTACAGCCTGTTGTTATTGAAAAGCAGCAAGATAATCCAAAACTATCAAGATTTGCAATTCGCGATAGTGGTCAAACAGTTGCAGCAGGCATGTGTGTAGATTTAGTGCTTAAATAAATTTATTTTATTTTTTTTGTTTATCTCGCCTCCAATACCAAAAAATACAAAAATGCCAAAAGCTAGAATAAAGCTTGCAAGTATAGATATTGACAAGCTAAATCAGACTTGTGATTATATTAAAGATATTGCTGAGAAAACAGGTGTTGATATTAAAGGCCCTATTCCTTTGCCAACAAAAAAGCTCAAGGTAACAACTCGAAGATGTCCTTGTGGTGATGGCAAAGCTTCTTGGGAGCGTTTTGAAATGCGCGTTCATAAAAGACTAATTGATCTTGGTGTTGATGAAAGAGCATTGCGTCAAGTTATGAAAGTTCCAATACCTCAAGGCCTTAACATTGAAATAGAAATGATTGATTCTTGATTATGAAGTACTTAAGTAGAATTTTATTTGCAGGAATTCTAGCCATTATTGGTTGTGTTTCTCCTTATTTAAAAACAACAAATAGTAAACAATCGTTTTTTTCAGCAGGTTTTGCAAAGCAAGAATTTCCTGTTCATATTGGAAAACCTCTTGCAGGTTATAGATCACGAAAAGAGAATTGCACAAGTGTTCATGATCCTGTATGTGCGCGTGCAATGGTTATTTCAGGTAAAAAAAATATCGGCCTTGTTTCTTGTGATTTGCTTTTAATAACTAATGATTTAAGAGAAAAAGTTTTAGAAAAAACAAAATTTTTAGGTTTGGATGATATTGTTCTTGGAGCAACTCACACACATTCATCCATAGGAGGTTATTGGGATAATAGCATTGGTGAATTGGCTGTTATGTCTAAATATAGCAGGCATCAAGAAGCTGAAATAGTTGACACAATTAGTTCTGCATTAAAAAAAGCAAGTAAGTGTTTACAGCCTGCAGAAATTGGTGCGGGACAATCAAGTGTTGACTTAACAAAAAATCGCCATATTGAAAATGGTGAAGAGGCTATTGATTTAGGAGTTATTGCATTTAAAGACCAGACAGGAAAAACTATTGGTTACATAACAACTTATGGAACTCACCCTACAATATTGGGCGCTTGTAATACCGAAGCATCAGCAGACTATCCTGGAGCTTTATCAAAATATTTAGAAATTGATGGAAAAATTAATCTTTTTTTTTCAGGCGCTTTAGGGGATCAAGAGCCTGAAAGAATAAAGCCAAATCATAAGTTTGAAAGAATTGATCATTTTGGCAGAACACTGGCATATGAAGTGATTGAAGTAGAAAAAAAACTTGAGTTTAGCTCTGATTTAACACTTTCACTAACAACAAATAAAACAGCACTTCCTTTTTACGATTTTCTTTTAATTCCCAATGTATTATTTCCTTTGGAGATTTTCTGTGATGTTGGCATAGGATTGAAATATGTTCCAAGAGAAACAATATTACAGCTTGTCAAATTTAATAATACTTATCTTGCAGCCACGCCTTGTGATCTTGGGGTTAATGCAGGTAAAAAAATTAAAGAAACTTTTTCAGAAAATGTTTTTCCACTATCTCATTGCAATGACTATATTGGCTATGTTTTAACATCAAAAGATTACAAGCATTTTGGTTATGCAAATATACTCTCTTTTTATGGAGAAAACATAAGTGATTATTTTGCAGAAGAATTTATAGGTATGAATAACAATAAATAATTTGTTAATAATGAAGCAATAATGCCAATTATTATTCCTCCAAGTGCATCGCTTGGATAGTGCACTCCTGCAAAAATTCTGGAAATACCAACAAGCAATGCAATTAGTAATGCAATAATTCCTTGTTTTTTATTATAAAAAAAAAGTGCGGTTCCAAGAGCAAAGGCTCTTAATGTATGCCCGCTTGGAAAGCTTGAAGAATCACTGGGAATAACTAAAAGATTTACTTGGTTTTCTAGAAAAGGCCTTTTTACGTAAATAAATAAATTAATTATTTGATCAATAAAAATTGCAAGCATCAATGCAGTAAATGCGTGAATTAAGCATTTTTTGTTTTTTGTTAGTATAATCATTAATGCAATTATTAAAATGCCAAAATGTGTTATGAAAATAAAGAAATTATCTAAAACAGCATATTGTTTTGCCCATTGGTTTAGTAAAGAAAACAAGTAAATGTCTATCATTCGAAAGGTTTATAATATCATTTTTATAAAAATCTTATGATGCTTAACATTATTCATTTATTGCCTGATCAAATTAAAGAAGGTTTACAACTAGGAAAATACATAAAATTAGATCTTCCAATTAATCATATTATCTTCACAGGAATGGGCGGAAGCGGATTGCCTGGAGAAGTGCTAAACGCCCTTATTAAAAATATGCCTTCAACAGTTATTAATGACTACCATCTGCCATTATGGGCTGATAAAAATACACTTATTGTTTGTTTTTCTTATTCAGGCAACACTGAAGAAACTATTTCTTGTTTTAAAGAAGCTTTGAAAAAAAACTTTCAAACAATTATTGTTACAACTGGCGGGAGAATTAAGCTTATAGCAGATGAAGCTGATGTTCGCAATAAAATCATGATTCCAAGAGGCATTCCTTCACGTCAAGCCATTGGTTATTTTGTTTTTGCATTAATAACTGTTTTTCAAAATCATAAGCTGATTAATATAACAAAAAATGAAATAGATACTCTTATTGAAACACTGAAAAAGCCCGGTTTTGATGAGCAAGCAGAAAAACTGGCAGAACAGCTTAAAAATAAAATTCCAATAATTTATACAACCAAACAGTATCAAAGTGTAGCTTTGCGCTGGAAGCAGAGTTTTAATGAAAATTCAAAATCGCATTCTTTTTTTAATATTTTGCCTGAAATGAACCACAATGAAATAATGGGTTATAGAAAAACCAATAAAGATTTTCACATTATCTTCTTAATAGATGAATCTGAAGATAAGCAGATAATTCAAAGAGTAGAACTTTCAAAAGATATTATTAAACAAGCTGGAAATACTGTTACTGAAATTAAGCTGAAAGGTTCGTCGCACTTGATAAAAGTATTCACTGCAATTTTTTTAGGAGATCTTACTTCAGTATATCTTGCAAAACATTATGCGATTGATCCTCTTGAAACTAATCTTATTGAACAATTAAAAAAGAGGCTGAAATCATGATGATTAAAAGACAAAGGCAATTATTAGTTGATTTTGTACAAAGTGCAAAAGGTTTTGAACATATTGGCAAATTAAAGTTAATTCTTATTGCTGCAGGTGTTAAACCAGCAACATATGTTGCGCTTAAAATAAACAAAGAAAATCTAGGGGAACTTACTCATTTTAGGACTCATTTGAAAAAATCAGGTTTATTATTTGCAGAAAGCACTCCTAAATCTTATGAAGTTATTAAGAAAATCAAAGACGGAGTTGTTGAGTGGGAATTAGGAGGCACTTGGTATGGATTTGATATTTTTCAAAATAAAAGATCGCAGGATTTATTTAAAGAATACCAGCAAACAGTTAGGCAGAATCATGAAAAAGCAGATGAAATGGGCGGGAAAGCCTATGGTTATCCTGATTGTTGTATTAAGCAATATGTTAAGGAGCACAATCTCAGATTTCTAAAGAAAAACTATACGTATTACAAGTATTATTTTTCTATAAGAGAACGTGAACGTTCATTTCCTTTTCTAACACATACCCCTTGCAGTAAAGCGTGTAAGAGCTGTAAACAATGGAATAAGCATCATCAAGTTCTTTTGAAAAAAATAGCTCCAAAATTTTTAAAAGAATATACTAAAAAAAGAAAAATAAAAACAGAGTGTATTGTGGATAATGAATCAGATGTTTATGAAAATAAATTGCAGGAAACAAAATCTCTTTGGCCGAAAAAAGATGGTTATGAATTTTCTTTTATAACAAGAAAAGCAATTGAAGGCCAGCATTATCTTATTGCTTATTTAACTAAAAAGAAATTTGAAAGAGGAGCTGTTGTTGATTCAATACTTACACTTCAGTACAGGTTTGCAGATGTTAAAATAAGTAAAGCAAAAAAATCATTGCCTTTTTTAGAACATAGAAGATATTTGCCTTTGCTTAAAAAATAAATGAGCTCTATTGTTGTTATTGGCGGAGGAACTGGAAGTTATACTGTATTAAGGGGCCTTAAAAAGTATACAGACCAGCTTACTGCAATTGTTTCTATGTTTGACAGCGGAGGAAGCACTGGAAAATTAAGAGATGAATTTGGCTATCTTCCTCCTGGGGATATTAGAAGATGTTTGATTGCTTTAAGCCCTGAATCTACAGATAATTTGTTTTTAAGAAGGCTATTTGAGCACCGTTTTGGCAATGGAGAAGGATTAAAAGGGCATAGTTTTGGGAATTTGTTTCTTACTGCACTAAGAGACATAACTGGCAGTGATTTAGAAGCTATTAAGCAGGCTGCAAGAATTCTTAATATCAAAGGAAAAGTTCTTCCAGTTACTTTGAATAATTGCACTCTTTGCGCTGAATTAGAAGATGGGCAGATTGTTAAAGGAGAAACAAATATTGATATTCCAAAACACAATCCTTCATTGAGAATAAAAAGAGTTTTTCATGAGCCTGCAGCGCTTGCTCATCATGAATGTATTGAATCAATTAAAAATGCTAAAGCGATTATAATAGGTCCAGGTGATTTATATACATCAATAGTTTCAACACTTTCTGTTGAAGGAATATCAGAAGCAATTCAAGAAAGCAGTGCGAAAAAAATATATATTTGCAATATAATGACTAAACATGGTGAAACAACGGGTTTTAGAGTGTCAGATCATGTCAGCATAGTTAATGAGTATATGCCTATTGATTATGTGCTTTGCAATAATAAAAGAGGAAATCCTATGTTAATGAAAAAGTATGAGGAAGAAAATGCATTTTTTGTTGAGATTGATTATGAAAATCTTAAAAGCTTCAACATTATTGAGCGCAATTTAATAACAGAGCCAATATTGTTGCGTCATGATTCTGTAAAACTTGCAAAAACAGTTATGGAGCTGCTATGAAGACATTAGTATTTGATGCTGGGCCAATAATTAGTTTTACTACAAATAATTTATTGCATTTATTTCCAAAATTAAAAGAAGCATATGGGGGAAAGTTTGTTATTACTTCTGCTGTAAAAAAAGAATTAATTGATAAACCTTTAATTACAAAAAAATTTAAATTTGAAGCTCTTCAAGTTGAAAAAATTATTGATGAAAACATACTTAGTGTTGTTAAAGATAAAACTGTTGAAAAAAAAGGAGAAAAATTGCTTGCACTTGCTAACAAGTGTTTTAATGCACAAAACACTCCTGTGAAAGCATTTCAGCAGGGTGAAATAGAAAGCTTGGCATATGCCTGTGATAACAATGCAGAAGCTATTGTTATTGATGAATTTCTTACAAGAGCTCTTATTGAAAATCCAGATGCAATAAAAGAAGTCATGGAAAAAAGATTGCATACTAAAGTTGATGTTGATGAAAATGCTCTTAAAGAGTTTCAAACACAAATCTGCAAGATAAAAATAATAAGAAGCATTGAATTGGTTACTATTGCATTTGAAAAAGGACTCTTAAACGAGTATGTTGTGAATCTTCCAAAAGCAAAAAAAACACTTCTTGAAAGTTTATTATGGGGTCTTAAATTAAATGGTTGTTCTGTTACAGAAAACGAAATAAAAGAAATAATTAAGTTAGAAAAAATGTAGTCAATACATTATTAAGAACTGCTTCTTTTAGAGTCTCAACTAAATTGTTTTATTATTTCTAGTGATTTTTTCTGTGTATCATATTGAATATTTCCTAATATTCCGTGATCTGCCAATATGTCTAACATATCTCGCACACTCAGTTCATTAAGTTCAGCAGCCTCTCTAAGTGTTATTTTTCCTTCAGAATATAGTTTAATTGTATATTCTTGTACTCCGAGATGCAATAGTTGTCTTAGTGCTGTAGATTCATCAACTTTTTCTTTTTTAGTGCGAAATTTTATTGCTCGCACCAATCTTGCCGGCAAACGTGTGGTTTTTGCTATTGATTTCATTTTTCATCACTTTATTTCATTCATGCATGATTCATATTCTTGGCAACTAATATTTTGTTGTAAGTTTTTTATTGTTGTAATTGCTTTTTCTTTGCTTATTTTTTTCTGCATATACATTAAAACTATAAGTGATCCTGGAGTTACTGCTTTTTTGTTAATGTTTTGCAGTAATCTCAAAAACTTTTGGTCATCGCTTGACAACAAATCATATTTTACTTGAGTGCTTATTCGATACACATCTTGTTCTCCACCCATCAGCCCTAATTCTAGTATTTCTTTTTCTACTTTTGGTTCTTTTTTTGTTTTAATAATCTTTATCTTATTTTTTTCAACATTCTTTTTAATTATTAACGCATCAGGTTTTCCTTCTGCTTTATCTATGCATTCTTCTTTAACGCAAGTTGGTATTAACACCTCAAAAGCATTCACTATGTGTTCTTTTGCTCCTGCTTTTGTTATCTTAATTAAACTATCTGTATCAAACAACAATACTGTCATACGTAATATAATAATGTACACATATATAAATGTTCACAAAATCTCTTTTTCTTTGCTTCATTTTTTACAATAAAGTACATTTAGTGAACCAAGCATTTAAATATTCATATGATTATTCATATGATAAAAGAGGGATTTTTATTGAAGAGAAAGCTTCAGAAAACAAATAAAGACCAGTACATACTTACAATTCCTAAAGCATTAGTTGAAGTTCTAAACTGGAAAGATAAAGAAGTAATAGAATTTATTTTTGATGCAGATAAAATAGTCTTGCACAATAATCATTCAAACAATAAATTTTCTAGTTCTAAAAGAGGCGGTAAAAATCAAACTTAAAACTACCTTGCTGCTTGTTTTATTGGCTGTTGTTATTTCATCAATTATTTTTGTTTATGCTGTTAATTTTGGAGATTCAAGCCCTGACACTGGCGAAGCAGACGGAGGAGCAAACAGAGGAACATTTGCTGTAGGAACAGGAACATTTACAGATACTAGATCTGATAATGATATTTATTTTGGCATTGAAAGAGCTATTGGAACTGCAGCAGCAGCTAATCAGACAGTAGAGTTTAACATTAGTATATTAAGCACTAATTCTTCTATTAGAATTACTGAAATTAATCTAAGCGTTAAGTATTGTCATGCTAGAAGGGTTAGTAATATTTGTAATAGTGGAGCAGGATCTGCTCCTCAAGGAACTAATGGGTCTATGAGTATTTTTATTTTTAACTCTACTGCTTTTGAAAAAATTGGAAGTCTTAATTCTACAACAACTGCTACTGAAATAGAAATAAGAGCTAATGCTTCTGGGAGAAATAATTATGGCATTTACAATAATTCTCAAGGATATGTTAATATTAGCTTTGAGTTTGCATGGAGTGGTGCAGGAAGAAGCGCTTTTTTAAATGATCATACTAATTTAACGATTTCTTATGACAGGGCTCCTGTTGTTAATTTAGTTTCTCCTGTAAATAATAGTTTAGTAAATCCTGGTGAGATAAACTTTACTTGTAGTGCTACAGATGATTTTGGTTTAGCTAATATAACTTTATTTCATAATTTAAATGGTAGTTTTGTTGCTAATCAAACAAACACGAGTTTTGGAGGAACAAGCAATTCAACAACTTTTACTTTAACAAATGTTTCTGAAAGAGTGAATGGTTTGTGGAATTGTTTTGCTTTTGATAATGCTAATTTATCAAGTTTTGCTGGTTCAAATTTTACAATAGATACTAGTTTCTTGAATATTAGTGTTGTTGGATGTAATCCTAGCAACACTGATATTAACCAAAGTACTATTTGTAATGCTACAATAACAGATAATACTGGAGTTAGTGTTGTTCAAGCTAATGTAACAATGCCTAATGGCACTATTCTAGTTCAGACTCTTTCTAATACAACCAGTAACTATTTTTTTAATTTTACAGATACTAACTTAACTGGAAGGTATAATATTACTTGGATTGCTAATGATTCTTTAAATAATAACAAAACTGATGTAACGGGTTTTTTTACAGCTGGCAATGTAGTTCCTAATGTAACGCTCATTAATCCAGTTAATGGTTTTAATACAAGTGTGATTAATCAAACCTTTACTTTTAATGTTACAGATGATTTTGATAGTTCAGTGTCTTGTTCATTGATATTTAATGATATTACTAATCAAACTAATTCGTCTGTTGGTGTTAATGCTAATAGAACATTTGTTCTTAATAATATTGTTGATGGCCAGAATAATTGGAGTGTTTCTTGTGCTGATAGTGGTGGAAAATCAGATCAGCCGGGAAATAGAAGAATTAATATTGATACAAAATCTCCGGAATTTATTAGTTTAACAACAGTTCCTGATGATGCTGATGGTCTTGATAACGGTGTTGATATTCTTGTTAGGGCTAATGTTACTGATAATACAACTGCTGTTAATAATAGTCTTGTTTTTTTAGATTTTAAAAGATCAACTCAAACTAAATTCACTCAAAAGCAAATGACTTTTAATTCTAGCACAGGATTTTTTGAAGCAATATTCAATCAAAATCAAGCAGCAACTTATAATTTAAGAATTAATGCAACAGATATAGTTAGAAATTCAGGCATAAGCAATACTATTGATATTACTTTAGATACTGAACGTACTTGGGTTGATAGGCCAACTCAGTTGGTATTGCCCGCACCTAATTTTAATCTTAATGGAAGCGATCTTTATACAGTAAATAATACTGGTGATTTTAATCAACAATTTACTTTAGCCTCAAATTATTCACTTACATTCTTTAATGAAAGTGCAACTTTTATTTTAACAGCTAAAGAAATAAAAACAATAAATGTTACAGCAACTGCCACTGATCAAACATTCACTAGATTTACACTTAACACAAGCACGAATAATGCAGAGCCTCTTTCTAGAACAACTAAAGCAACAATTGTTGTTGCTCCTAATCAGCCAATACTTGTTGCAGAAATTACATCTGCACCAGATGTTGTAACACAAGGACAAATTGGCGTAAGCCTTATTGCTGAGCTAGAAAATGTTGGTGAAGGCAATGCAACAGATGTTGTTTTTAGTTTTGATTTACCTAGTGACTGGTTGATAAGAGCAGGTAATCAAAGCTCAAATATAGGCAATATGACTTCAGGAGATCTTGCTACATTAGTTTTAGAAGTTAACATATCTAACAATGCTGTAGTTGCTAATCAGACAATTGTTGCTAATGCTACTGGAAATAATCAAACAGGAAGTAATATCGCTCCTTTAGGATTAATTTTTGAAGATACTAAAATAGTTGAAGTAAGAGGAAAACCTGGAATTCTCGGAGCAGGTGGTGCAGCAGCAGGAGCAGCTGCAGCAGCAGGAGCAGCAGCTGCAGCAGCAGGTGGCCAGCCTTTTCCTACGCCTCCTCTTGTTAGAAGTTTGTTTACTGAAGAGTTTTTAGAAACAGAAGAAGTAGTTCACTTGACTAGAGGGGAAGAAACAAGTTTTCCTTTAAAAATTACTAATGTTTTTGGCAACACTACATTGTTTGATGTTAAATTAAGTATTCAAGGATTTTTAGCTCAATACTTAGATCATACTCCTGAAAAGCTTGATGATATTAAGTATGGTTTTAGCAAGTCATTTATTATTAATGTTGCTAGTCCTGCTTATAGAAAAAGAGGGGTTCATAATTTAGTATTTAACATTAAAGGTTTTGCTACTGGCAGGTTTATTATTGATAGAAATGGAACTCCTGAAGAAATTAATGCAGTTATTGATTTTACTGAAAAAAGAAATGTTACACTTTATATTCATGAAATCAATCCATTAATAGCAGAACAAGCATATAATACATCAATAAAAAAATTTATTGAATTAAAAGAAGCTGGTTTTCCTGCTAAAAAAGCTTCAAAACTATTTGAAAAAATAAACAATTCTTATTTTAGTTTTGATTATTTGCAAGTTAAAATATTAAGTGAAGAGCTTCAAGAATTGCATAAAACTGCATTTAGTGCTAATAACATAATTAAAGAACTGCAAGAAAAGATTAAAAAATCTGAGCAAGCGGGCCTTGATGTTAGTTCTACACAAAAACTTGTTGATTTAGCTCTTATTGCTTTTGAAAGAGAAGATTTTATTTTAGCTAAAAAAAGAGCTGAAGAAGGACGGCTTATTGAGTTTTTAGAAGTTAAAGGGGCATTTAATATTGTTAGGTTTGTAGAACGATTTTGGTGGGCAATTATACTGGTGATATTATTTGTTAGTGTAAGCAGTTATGTTGTTTATAGAAGAATGCTTGTTCAAATTATTAATCAGCGTATTGAAAATCTTATGATCGAAGAAGTTAACATTGTTAGTTTAATTAAAGAAGTTAAAGAGCAGTGTTTTATTAAAAAAGAAATGTCTCTTGAAAGATATCATAAGTTGATGTATAATTATGAAAAAAGAATAGAACAAATTAAAACTATTATTTCTCAATTAAGAACAAAAAGAATTGGAATGTTAAGCATTCAAGATGAGCTGGCTGCGTTGATGGAAGAAAAGAAGAGAATTGAGCAATTAATAAAAGATACTCAGGAAATGTATTATGTTAAGAAGACCGTTAATTATTCTGATTATCTTTCAAGAATTGATGAATATAATGTTCGTAAATCAGAGATTGAAAAAGAGCTTGCAATTCTGGAAGCAAAAAGCATAAGAGACATTCAACAAGAGTTAGAAATGCATAAGCACATAGAACATCCTGATTGGGAGAAAAAGATCGCAGTATGGAAATTAAAATTTAGAAAATATTTGGAGAATATTATTCGTTACGTGCATAGAATATGAAAAAATCAATAATAACAATATGTTGCACAGTATTTTTTTTAGTTATGTTTACTGTATTTGCTCAAGAAGATATTGCTGAAGCTGAGCTGACGCAAAAGTATACTGGAATTAATGAAATAGGTGCTGAAGAATATTTAGAAAATTCTGAGAAAATAATTCAAGCCATGGGAAATGCTAATTTAAGTATAGATAAAATGAAGGTTTTGCTTCAGGAAGTTGATGAAGCGTTTAATCAAAAAAAGTATGCTGAAGTAAAAGCAGGGTATTTTAATATAAAACAGCATTATGAAAGCGCTTTTGCTGCTCGTGAACGTTTTAAAATAGTGGATGAGTTGATTAAAACTGCTGAACAAAAATGGAGAGATCCGAAACAAGCAAAAAACATGCGGGCATTAGCGCAGGCAGCTTTTGAAAGAGAAGATTATGTTGAAGCTGTGGATAGGGCTGTACAAGCGCAAACAATTGTTGTATCAGAAGCTAAAGCAGTAAGCTGGAGATATATTTTTTATTATTATTGGTGGGCTTTTTTACTTGCAACAACAATCTTAATTATTATTTTAATAATTCTTTACTATCGCAAAAAATTAATCTTGCTAAGCCAGAGAATTGAAGACTTATCTAAAGAAGAGCTGAATATTATGAATTTGATTCAAGAAAATCAGCAGAGTTATTATGAAAAAAAAGAAATATCCCCTTCACAATATCATAAAGCAATGTATGAGTACGAAAAAAGGCTTAATCAGATTAGAAGAGAGCTGGCAGGGTTGAGAACAAAACGCATAAAATTAGTTGGAATTAAAAAAGAACTTGAAAATCTTGAGAGAGAAAAAAAGCATTTGTTAGGATTGATAAATAAAGTTCAAGAACAGTTTTATGTTAAGAAAACATTAAGTTATAACAAGTACAGATTTAAAATAGAAGAGTTTTATAATCGTCTGGCAGAAGTTGAGGAGAGTTTTGCTTTATTAAGTGGGAAAAAAGAAAATGAGCTGGATAAAAACTTGCATAATTACTTAATAAATAGGAGAAAGCCCGTTAAAAAAAGCAAGTTAGTTGAAATGCTTATTTTACCTGAGAAGGATATGGCAAAGTATAAGAAGTTTAACAAGTTAAGAACAGTATACGAAACAGAAGGTAAAAAGCAATTATCAAAAAAAATTACAAAAATACAATCATTAAAAGAATTAAAGCCTTCTGAAAAAGTTAAAAGCGAGGGATCTAAAGAAAACAGATTAAAAAAATTAAGCATTATTTACAAAAATGGCTGAAACTATTGGTTTTATTGCAATCAAAGGAGGTGTTGGAAAAACTACTTGCACTGCAAACATAGGAGCGAGTCTGGCGTATAAATTTAATAAAAAGGTTTTATTGGTTGATGCTAATTTTACAGCTCCAAATCTTGGTTTTTATTTTGATATTTTTGATACTAAAAAAACCATTCATGATGTTTTGCAAAATAAAGTAAAAATCGAAGATGCTATAGTTGAGTATAATGAAAAAATTCATATTATTCCAGGAGCGCTTTGCCAAGGCGCTATCAAAAAACCCCTTGTACTTGATGCTGTGCTGAAAAAAGTAAAAGATGCGTATGATATTATATTGATTGATTCTTCGCCAAATATAGAAAATGAGATTTTATTCACTATTAATGCCAGTGATGTTGTTTATACTGTAACTACTCCTGATTTTCCAACATTAAGCACAACATTGCGCTTGCTTAAATTAACTCATCAAAAAAAGAATTATGTTAATGGATTGATATTAAATAAAGTAAAGTACAAAAAATATGAGTTAGAAAAAAGAGAAATTGAAAAAACTGCAGAAGCTCCTGTTATTGGGGTTATTCCTAATGATTGGAAAGTTGAAGAATCACTGAGCATTCCAAAACCATTGCCATTGTACGCTCCTAAAAGCAATGCTGCTGTTGCTTTTAATTCAATTGCTGCAATGATTATTGATGAAGATTACAAAGATCCAAGATTTTTAGCCAGGTTGAAAAATTTATTTATGAGAAGATGAATGGAAAAAATATAGAGCAACAAACAAAAGAAGCATTGTTAAAAAAGAGAAGTAAGTTTAAGTTTATTAGGAAAGTATTTGATAAGAAATTAAAGCTTGACAAAGCAACAGCAAAAACTAAAATAGTGCCTAAAGAAAATACCTCTAAAATAATTATTCAAAAAAGTTCTACACAAAAAACAGAACAACAAACAAAAGAAGCATTGTTAAAAAAACGTAGTCAAAATAAATTACGTCTTATACTAAAAAATGCGTACTTAACAAGCAAAAGCATATTCAACACTTTTAAAAAAACCATCCAACAACACTTAAGAAACAGAGCATTAAAAAATAAGGAAGCAAAGCTAAATCAACTAAAAAAATGGACAGAAAAATATTATGAAGAAGAAATTCCAATAAAAAAAGAACATCATACTTATATTGCAATAACATTAATAGTTATTCTTGCAGCATTAAGCTTTGTTGCAATTCAATCAAATTCTGCATTAATAGGCGAGTATATCTCTTCTATAACTGCGGCAGTTATTAATGTTCAACCAGCGCAAATTGCAAAAACAACCAGAGATCCTTTATTATTGGGAATGGTTGAAAATGAAACATCAGAAATCATAATTACAGAAGCAATGGCTGAAGAAGCTCTGCTGAAAGCTAATAAAACAATTCTTGAACTGAAGGTGTTGAATTTTAGCACGCAGTACATGCTGGATGCTTATTTAGAAGCTAAAAAAGCCTTTGATGGAAAAAATGTAGCTGAACTTTCTGAAAAAATCAAGTCAATAAAAAATGAGACTGAAAAGCAAGCATTTCTTAATGCATTAAACACAACTTTCACTAGTGAAGAAATTAAAAGGCTTGCTGCTGGCGATGAAAAAATTAGAGAAAACTATACAAGAACATTGATTTATACTTCTTTAATAGAACAAAGAAAAGAATTAACTTTTGAAATAAATGATGAAATAACCTTGTTAGAAGAAGTTCTTTCAGGGCTTAATAGAACAGAATATAATTTTACAGAAGTGGATTTAATGCACGCTGAAATAAAAGAAAAATTTGAAAAAGAACAGCTGGACGAGATTAAGCCTATAATTGAAGAAGCTTACAGAAAAATTGAAGAAGTACAATTAGAATCTGCACGTTTAAGGGCTTTTTTTAAAGCTGCAAGGCAAAATATTGGAAGCTTTATCAAAAGACACTGGCTTGCAATTATAATAACTTCAGTTATTCTAAGTTTTATTGCATGGATAACTTATAATGAAGTAATGATAACTATTTTAAGAAAAAGAATTAGTGATATGAGAATAGAGCAAAATGTTTTGAAAGATTTAACAAAAAAAATTCAAAAAAATTATTTTGGTGAAGGCAGTATTCCTAAAAGTGTTTATGAAATTAGAAAGCTTAAGTATGAAGAAAGAAATTTGCAAATAAAAGAACAGCTTCCTGTTGTTGAAGCTAATTTAGAAAAAAAAGAAAATAAAAGATTTTATCTTTTGCATTTTTGGAGGAAATAAATGATTGCAATAGAAACTGTTCAGGCTTTTAGAATAAAAGATATTATAGCTCTTTTCTCATTAGCTTTGCTTTTAACTTTTATTACACTAATTTTACAGTATTTTGAGATTTATTTTTTGTTTTATTTTATAATGTTTTTATTATCTTTTTTCTTAACAATTACAGTATTTCTAGTTAGAAAAGCTGGAAGCGCAACATTATTTTTTATTATTACTTCTTTAATCTCATATTATTTTCCACTGTTAGGTATTCTATCAGAACTGAATAAGTTTCTTGTTCTTACAAGCATAGGTATAATATTTGAATTGTTTTTTTTGGTATTAAAACTTGAAATTAAAAACATACCTATTGATGTTGTTTTTGGAGCTGGTTTTTCTATTGCAAGTTTTCCCTGGCTTATTTTGTTTTTAACAAAAATAGAATACACTTACCAACTTTTAATAAAAACTTTAAATGTTAGTTTAAGCGCATTTTTTATAGCATTAATTGCCAGTTGTTTAGCATTTCTTTTATGGTATGAAATTAAGAAAACAAAGATTATTTTAAGATATGAATTTTTATAACTAACCGCCTCCGACTTGGCCAAATACTTCTTGTTCTGGATATACAACAATTCCTTGATCTGTAATTTTCATCGCTACAACCTTTTTCTCAAACTTAGCTCCTCTGATTTTTAATATTTCAATTGCACTTTCCCTTACTGTTCCTCTTTGAACATTATATAAAATAATAACTCCGTCTGCTAAGAATTCCTCAACACCAGCAGTTGTTAATCTATTTAATCCATAAGTTCTTTCAGATACTAAAAAACTTGTGACATTGCTTTCTTCCAATAAATTAAATAATTGCTCAATATAAATCCTATAATTTTCTTCTTTGCCATAAAATGCACTTGAAATAGCTGTCAAAGAATCAATAATTACTCTATCAGGAGTAAATCCTTTTGGAAATATTAAAGGCTTGATATCAATTAATAGCTCGCCTTTGGCTCTTTCAAGCATTGCAGTTACTTGCCTTGTTATGTCAAAAGGATTAACTTTCTGAAGAACCAGCAATCCTTTTTTTTCAAGTTCTTCAACATTAAACCCAAAATCTTTCATATGTTTTTTTAATCGTTCAGGGCTTTCTTCAAAAGTCATGTATAAGCATTTTTCACCTTTGTTTGCTGCATAATTACAAATTTGCAATCCCATTATTGTTTTTCCAGTTCCAGGCCCTCCGCATAAAAGTGATGATGTCCCTCTAGGAAATCCTTTATCTAGAAGATCATCAAAACCAGTTACACCTGTTAATGCCCATTCTTTTGTATCACTTTTTTTTTCTTTTATTGCTTCAGCAACAGTAAACTCAATTCTTTTAGCTGGCGCTTCTAAAAATGGCGCTGGTTTTATTTTTCTAGCATGATAAAAACTTCTTAAATCTTTAAAAAGCTCATTTTCAGAGTTGGCTTTATAAAAGTCATGGCGCCTTTCTTTTCTACTAGTTAATATGCCTAAATTTGCAAATTTTTTAAGTTCTTTGCTTGCTGTAGCAGGGGCTATTTTAATTAATCTAGCAACTTCCCTAACATTAAACTCTCTGCTAGCTTCTTCTATAAAAACCCGAAGAATGTTTAATTCTTTAAACACATGTTTGTTTATAGTTTCAAACATATGTTTAATAATATGAACATAAGTTTAAAAAGATTTCTATAGCGTAGAATTGAATAATATCACACTGTAATTAATTTGTCACAAAATTGAGAAATAGTTGCTATTAATAATTTAGAAGCATCATCTTCAACAAATATAAATAATCCAGCAACACTGCTTGTTCTAATTTGGTTGTTTATTATATAATGTAAGAATTTTGCAGTTAATTCAAGATCATTATAAATAAACAAAGTAGATACAGAATCAAAAAGCAAAAAACTAAAATCACCACAATTTAAAGCAGAGGATATTGCAAGAGATAGTTCAGTTAATGACTGAGGCCCTTTTACAAAAGAGCAATTAACATGTGACAAATCTGTTAAACCAGAATGTTTGCTTATACAATCAATAAAAAACAATTTAGAAATATCTATTTTATTTTGTTTCAAAATGTTTTTTAAAAAAAAACAAGGAGTATTTAGAGTTACATAAATGCCTTTTAATTTAAGTTTTTCAACTAAAAACTTGATTATTGAAATAGTTGTTTGTTTGTAATTTTCAGCAGAGGTTGCAATACCATAAACTTTGTTTTTAGAAAATTCATTTAATTCTTTAGTTAAATTCTTGCTATTGTTGTTCATTTATAATTTGATGCATTTATCAGAAAACTGTGAAGTTACTGACATTAGCGCTTCTGAATTTTTTTCATCAACATATAAAAAAAAACCAGCAATATTTAAAGTTCTGATTTGGCTGTTAATCAAGTAATGTAAGAATTTACCGGTTGTATTTACATCATTATATATTAAAAATGTTGATACAGAATCAAAAAGCAAAAAATCAAATTTTTTTGTATTAAGCGCAGAAGATATTGCAAGAGATAAATCTGTCAAGCTCTGCGGATTTGAAAAAGAAACTGAAAGATTTGAATTAGGGTTTTCAAATTGCTTGCTAACACAATCAATAAAATGCAGATTAGATAGATTAATTTTTCTTTCTTTAAGCTGTTCATGTAATGTTGAACAGGGGGTATTAAGTGAAACATACACTCCTTTAAAGCCTAAATTATTTATAAAATGTTCAAGTAAAACAAAGATTACCGTATGATAATAATTAGCATCTGTAAGTATCTCATATACTTTTTTTGAATCAATGTCTTTTAACTCTTTTAATATTTGTTTTTTAATCATTGATACTTCCATAAAAACCCCCCTTGCTTGTTGTTTTAGTACGCGCCATAATTTGTAGTACACTCTTAATGGCGCGTACTATTTAGAAAACGAAACTATTGTCTCATTATTTATTTCGTTTTCTATTTGTTCAAAAAAAAATAATTATTTTCAACAATTACGAAAAAAACAGGTAAATTAATAAACTTTTCTCATTTCAAATAACATGTTATTTTAAAAATCTCTTAAATATGTCTTAGAAATATCTTATATAAATCATAAAAGAATCATATACGTTATAAGTATATCGCTTATTGAACATGAATGCAATACTCAGATATCACAAAGTTTATATATTAGATAAAAAAATATAAAGTCAATGAAAAGAATTTTAGTAAGCATTCCCGAAGGAACTTGGGGGTTAATAGAAAAATATTTTAAAGGCAAAATTGGTGAAAAAGAATCAGAAATAATAAGAAACATAGTTATCGCATATTTAAGTGAAAAAGGCTATCTTAAAAACAATGTCAAAAACAAACTCCATCAAAATTAATAAATGATCAATTCTTTTTCTGAAGATATCTCATAATATGTATTTAAGTCATATAAAAGTATCATAAGATTTATATATAAGCAATACTGTAAAATAAGTGATGAAGCGAATATTAGTGAGCATTCCTGACGGTACTTGGAGAATTATCAAAAAGCATCTGATGGGTAAAATTGGTGAAAAAGAATCAGAAATAATAAGAAACATAGTGCTAGCATACTTAAGTGAAAAAGATTTCCTTAAAAAAAATAATAATAATAACAATCATTAAAAGATAACATGCACACTGCACAACTTATTCAGTACTTGTTTGAAATAAGCACAATTATATTACTTTTACTTCCAATTGCTATATTGCTAAATCTTTTAAAAAAATCAAAAGGTGATATTCCAAGATCTTTCACATGGTTGACTCTTGGTTTTACTCCATTTTTAGCTTTTAATTTAATAGACAGCTTAGCGGTGTTTGGCATAGAATTATTGCCTGATGAAGGAACATTAAGCAATGTTTTACTATATCACAGTGTAATACTAATAACTATTATAACTGTAGCAGCTTTCTTTTTATGGTTCGACAGAAAATATGTTCAGCCAATTTATTCATTCACAAAAACACAGGATAAAAAAGTAAAAAAAAAAATTTTCTCCCCCCCCCCAAAAAAAAAACTTTTTTTTTGAATTTTCTGAACAAACAAAGTAAAATGCTAAAGTTATCCGGTTGCGTAGATGCTGAAATAGCCAACTCTGATGCAATCCTTTCTTATAAGCTAAATTGAAAAAAATTTATAAACTTCATTATATATTAAGGAGTGTATAAATGAAAGAAGTTCAAAAAATAAAAAAAGAGTTGAGCAATCTGCCTGTTGGAAGTATTGTTCTTTTGGAAACAAGCGCAGAAAATATTTTAACAGTAAGCATTCACTCAATTAAATCATTAATAGAACAAGGTTACAATGTTATTATTTTGTCTGTAAGCAGGCCTTGTTTTAATCTTATGAATATCTACGAGAAAAGCAGGATAAACACAGAAAATGTTTTTATTCTAGACTGTATTTGTAAAAGTCAAGGAATTAAAAGTGAAGAAAAGAAAAATGTAATTCATTTGAAAAGTGTTTCTGCACTAACTGAAATATCTCTTGCAATTAATGAATGCATTACTAGAATTCCTGGCAAAAAACTAGTTTTTATTGATTCTATAACAACAATGCTGATTTATAATGACCAAAATATATTTTCAAGATTCTTGCATTACTTATTGACAAAGTTAAGAATTCAAAAAATAAGCGGTTTAATGCTTTCCTTAGAAACAGAAGCTGATAAAGAAGTAATGGCTCAAATTGCGCAGCTTTGTGATAGAATAATAAAAATAAAATAAAATTTTTTAAAAGATCTCCTGCATGTCAAAAACTGCTAATCCTATCTACAGACTGAAGTTTATAGCGTACATCATAGCAGTTTTTGACATGTAAACTTAACTATTTCTGGAGATATTCTAAAAACCAGTGAATTGCCAGATTTTGCAATACTAATCTGTTTTTCCAGACCAAAAACCTTTCTTGAACAACCGAGAATGAACCTCCCTTACTTGAACTGTACGTTGCAAAAGTTTTTAAAACGAAAACAACCACTTCTAAAAAAGCGGGCCTGTAGCTTAGCTTGGTGGAGCAACGGTCTTATATGACGTTGTTTCGCACAACGATCGAAGCTAGCCGTAGGTCGGGGGTTCAAAATGGTTTGTGGTTAGTGGTTCGTGGTTTGAGGACTGCAAACTACCCACTACAAACTATAAACCATAGAAAGTCCCCTCAGGCCCACTTTTTTTATTCTATAGAAAATAACACTAATTTTCATAATTTTTGTTATTTCCTATATTCGACAAACTTTACTATTAATATATGATTATTAAAGTTTGTCGCTATAATTCTTCTTCTGGTGGTGTTAATTCTTCTTCTGAAATTTCTTCAGGCTCTTCTTTTTTTTTATTTATTGCTTCTCTGACTCTTGGATGCAACTCTTCAGGCCCTAAGTCTTCCTTTTCATGGAAAGTTTTTCTGTGAATATAATAACCTATTCCTACAATCATTATTATTAAAGCAAGAATAATCATTACAACAGACATGATTGGAAGCCCAAAAATATTTTTTTTGTAAACATCAACTAGTTCTGGTTTTTTGTTAGGGCATTTTTCTCTTTCTGATTCAAAAATTTGCCGCCACGAATCTATGCTGCAAGTTAAAATATCTTTATCAAGGATGTTTTCAAGTTCTGTTGTTTTTTGAATCTCACTTGAAAATTTTATTAGTGAAAATTGTGAATCACAGTATTGTTGTTGTCCTAATCTTGCTAATGTTTTTTTAGCTAGATTGTTACATTCTTCAGGCGTCATTTCTTTTTTTTCAGCAACAGGAGGCTTTTCCGGAGGCTGTGGTGGAAGTTCTAGCGGTTTTATAAGTTCAGGTGTTGGTGCAATTTCAGGTAGTTTTACTTCAGGTAATTTTTCTTCTTTTGGTTTTTCAGGCTGTACTTTTATAGGTTGGGTGTATTTAAGATCTAAGGTGTTTTCACAATAGTTTTTAATACAGCTTTCAAAACAATTTGAAAAGTGTTGTTCTGTTCTAAACGGTCCTGTTGCAAGACAACTTCTAGTGCATTCTTGATTTGATTTTATTTTTTTTGATTGCGGGCTTTCACAATGAGTGCATGCTAGAGTGCAAAGTTTTCCAACTCCTAATTTATCAAGCTCAGGATTTCTTAATTTAACAACTGATTCAATACCATTAAAACAATTGCATGCATTGTCATTGCGCCAGTTATTAAGTTTTGAATCTTCCCATGAACTTACTTTATCAAATACTTCATGGCTTGCAAATACAATATTTATTGTTATAAGAAAAACAATGAGCGTGCTTATTTTTTTCATTAATAACACCTTTTTTAATGTCTACTGTTAATTTGGCTTTTTAAAAATTTGTATAGTTGACTTATTCTTTGCCTAAAAGGGCTTTTGTATTGTTAGAAAGTTTTTTAAATAATAAGTATTATTATAGATGTAATGAAGCATTCAAGAAAGTTAAGCAAGCGCAATGTTAAAAGTTTAAATTTTTCTTGGAAAAGATCACACTTGTATTTTCTTGCAGTTGTTGTTGTAGCTTCACTTGTTCTTGTTCTTCCATTACAACCACAATCTAATACTTTAACAGGTTCTCAGACTATTGATACTACTGCTAGAACTGAAACTGTAGATTGTTCTATTGCTCCGACAAGTGTAAAACAAAACTGTATGAGCAGGCATGGTACTCCACAATTTCAAAGTTTACCTGTTAGCGAGGGTGTTTGTCAACGTCAAATCACACACCAGACTGTACTTTATCAATGTAAGTATAGAGCAGTAGCTACTACAGCAACATGGACTTGTCCAAACATTGATATGATGCGTACTTATTGCTCGCCTGATTTGTACAGAGCAAATAATCCTGGCATAAATGCAGATTTATGGAATGCACTTTTAAGTAAAACAAGATACTGGTGTGATTCAAACTATCCACAATCTACTGTTGGAACTTATGTTTGTGATATGCCTGAAGAAATTTGGAACGTAGCTGGTGGAGCACAAAAATGCAGTACTGATGCTTGGTCTGGAGGAGGCGCATTCTACATATCACAACCATTATCTGTTCAATATACTGAGACTGGTCAGAAATATGCTTGTATGTTTTATGTTCCAGAGCTTATTGTTGATAAAGCTGAACAAGCCAGTTCTGCTTATGGACGTTTGTTATTTAGTTGGCGTGAAGCTGATGGCCATCAAGTAACTTTGAAATTTTTAAGCGGAGGAACAGTATTTCACCAATCGTCTCTTGGAACTTCACAAGTTTTGTTAAGAGGAGAAACAACCTTTCCATTACCAGCTACTCAAACAATAACTGTTCAGGCATGTGATCAATATAATGATTGCAGTAATCTGCAAAATATTCAAATCCAGCAAGTAACAGCTCCAGCGCCTAGTCCAGCACCTACACCGCCACCATCTGCACCTGCTTGCCCTGATGGTATGTATTTGGCAAGTGCAAGTAAGTGTTGTCCTATTGGCACTGCTTTAACACCTGAAGGAACATGTCAAGCTCCTACATCAGCACCGCCAGCTCCTGCACCTGCTGAAACTTGTCCTAATCCTGCAACTCAATATTTAGTTGCTCCAGGCCAGTGTTGTCCTAAAGGAACTATTTTTGATGGTACAAATTGCAGACCGCCGCCAACTGCACCGCCTGCACCAGCTCCAATTATTGTTCAAGCTCCATCACCTGCACCAACATATTATCAGCCTTATGTTCCTACAAGCGGAGGTGCACGTTGGCAGCCCAAAGTACAGCAAACAATTTCTAGTCCTATTCCTCAAGTTCCAGCAAGACCTCCAAGTATTGAACTGCCTCAAGTTGTTGAAAAACCTCCTGAATGGGGAGACTGCTTATACCAGCTTGTTTTAATTGAAGGCAAGCCTCAAAAAGGTTATTATCAAGTCAGTACTACTGGAGAAAGCAAAGAGTGTAGTTTGCTGCCAAAATATGATTCTTTCACAAAATCATTAACTACTGATTTTAAAAAAGAAGAATCTAGCGGATTGCTTGATCGTGTTAAAAATGTTCAGTTAGGTAAAGAAGGTTTAGGAATTATAACTTTTGAAGGCGTTATGGATGTTAGAAATCTTGATTTTGATAAAAATGTTGATGTTCAAAAAAGTTCAGTTATTATAAGAGATGTTCCTCAATTAAGCAGATCTGCTGTTGTCAGATTAGTAAGCCTTGATTTAGAAGAGCCTTTAGTACTTAAAGATGAAAGTCCTTGTGTTACTTGCAACATATTATCTTATGAAGATGGTGTTCTTGAATTTAGTGTTCCGCGTTCAGGAAGATATGATGTTGTTGAAAGATCTCAAGTATTTCCTGAAAAAACAAATTGGTTAATGATTATTTTAGCAATTCTTTTGATTTTATTAATTGTCGGCGGAGCTGTTTATTATTACCAGTACGTTTATAAGAAAAAACAAAAAGAAAAAAGTTAATTTAGAACTCTCAACTGTCCAAATACTATTAATAGTGTTTTTTCATTTTAACAATTTTTCTATTTTCTTTATTATTTTTTCAGCAAATTCAATTGCTAATTTAGCTTCAGATTCATCACAATTCTCACCATAATATTTTATAGAATTTCTTATTTTTCTCAATCTATCAAACTCAGCAATATCACTCTCACTAAATCCTCTACCCATAAGATAAACTATTGAAGCTTCATGAGAAAATGATTTAAATCCATTTAAATACAATAAAGAATCTGCTGCTTCTCTCATTGCTTCATAAGCATTTTCAAGAACATATTTTGGTTTTTCTTTTCTAAAAATATTCTTAGCTAAGTTAATTCTTTCTACACTATCGATAAATGCTGCTTTGGATAAATTTATATCTGGACTTTGTTTTTTAACTTCACCTTTTTTTAAAAAAAATTCAAATTCTTTCACCAATATCCCCCCATGATGATTCCATTATAAAGATTATGCTGAAATTCTTGACTTATTTTTTTAATTTCTATTTCATGAATATTTATTCTCTTCTTTAAAAATTTTTCATATTTTAAAATGTCAAGATTTATATTTTTATTTGTTATTATTGCTATATCAACATCTGATTTTTCTATATCTTCCCCTCTTGAGAAACTGCCAAACAAAATTATAATTTTAGGATTGTTATACTGTTTAGTTAAATAATCAATAATACTTGAACTATATATTTTTTTTATATTATTTACTCGTTTTAATCTTATAAAAGTAACATTATCTCTATTAGCCATAACTACCGTCATAATCTTGCCCTTTTTTTTGATTATTAACCCAAGTTCTGCTAATTGATCAGTAGTAGATACTATAGTAGGCATTGATAGTTTAAGTTTTCTTGATAATTCTCTGAGATGAAATTGTGTAGTTGGATTATCAAAAAACAATTCTAGAATTTTTTCATTGGTAGATTTTTCTAACATCTGATAGATAAAAATAACATTTGGTATTTAAATCTATCTCTAAATTTCTTACATAAATTCTTGCATTTTCATTAAAGATTACTTGAAGTTAATTTAGAAACTTCTTCCATAGCTTACAAATGTAAGCCACTCATTTTTTTTGTCTGTATTATGCTCGTATCTGTATTCAAAACGTAATGATTCAAAGTTTATTCTTAATGTTGTCTTGAGTGCGTGTTCATAATCTCCTTTTAAGACAGATGTGTCTGGTTTATAATTAAATCTTAAAGTTCCTGTCCAGTGCGGTTTTGATAAATTTTCTGCAACAGGTTTATACATTGTTGATATTGATGGAGCAATAGTAGAATCTTCAGGAGGCTCGATTAAATAATAATGAACATCTTTAAAATATTCATGAATGTTTTTTTCAAGTTTTTTTGGAACAATCTCATAAGCTTCAAAGCCTTTATCAACAAATTTGCCAATATCGCCTCGTTCATAAATAAATGCTTGATGAAATGCTCTTGTTATTTCTACTTTTTCTCTAGTATTTAAACGAGTACTTTTGTAAGGATCATCCCGTAGTGTTCTGAGAATAGAATCTTGAGAGTAACGTTCGTAATCATAAATTAATCCAAATCTGGAATCAAAATATAGTCTTTGTCTTCTAAATTCAGGCATCTCATCATAAATGTATTGAACTTTTTCTCCATTTATTATTCTTCTAGCATGCTGGTGTAATGGTTCTTGTTTTTTTTGCGCATTGGAGCACCCTGCAAGTAGCATAAATATTTCTATTAACTTAATTGTTTTTTTTGCTATTTTAGTTATTTTCATTTTGGTTGGGTAATAATCCTAATTGTTTTAGTTTTCTGTATAATGTTTCAAATCTTAATCCAATTCTGCGGGCTGTTTGAGATATATTTTGTTTATTTTCTTCAAGAGCTTTTCTAAGATATGTTTTTTCAAAATATTCTTCTGCTTCTTTTAAAGAAAGTTCAGAGTCTGGCAGTTCTTTTACTATATCTTTTGAAATACCTGGTGCGTTTTCGTATAATTTTTTGAATTTATTAGGATGTATTGCTTCTTTATACTGTTCTAAAGTTTTTTCTATTAATCCTTTAATAGCAATTTCTTTGATATAATCTGCTTTCAGTAATTCTTTTCTATATGTTTCTACATCAATTTTTAATTCTTTAATAAGTCTGTGAAGTGTTTCGCGTTCAATTTGAGCAATTCTAGAAACTTCACTGACATTTCCAAAATGTAATCTTAATAGTTTTGACAAATAAAATTTTTTAAATGATTTTTTACATATTTTAAAAGAAATTCTTGTATCTATTATGAAGTCTAAAACAGGGGCTTTTTTTAGTTTATCAGAAATATCGCTTTTTATTTCACTAACAGTTATTCCAAGAATTTTATGCATGGCTTGATCTAGTAAAGGTTTTATCTTAAATTCCAAAGCCTGCTCAAAAACTTCTTTCTTCATTATGATTTTTATAACTTCTTTTTTATCTTAATGTAAACAATATATATTGTTATTAAAATAATTGTTGTTATAATTGTTAGAATGCCAAAATATTCTTTGATAAAACTTAATATTTCTTTCCCTTTCCAGCCAAGCAAGCCTGCAATTAAGAAAAATCTCAATCCTCTGCCAATTAAAGAAGCTATTGTAAATCGTTTTAATTCAATATTGAAAACTCCTGCTGAAATAGTAAATACTTTGTAAGGTATTGGAGTAAATGCTGATATGAAAATTGCCCATGCATCATATTTGTGGAAATAATTGTGAACTTGGTCTATTTTTTCTTGTTTTACAAATCTTTGCAATACTTTAATTTTACCAACATAACCTATCAAGTACCCAAATAAGCCTCCTAAAGTTGAACCTATTGTGCATACTAATGCATACCAAATCCAAGAATGTGGTTCTGAAAGCACTAAAGATATAAGCAATAAATCCGGAGGAATTGGAAAAAAACTAGATTCAATAAAAGCAAGAATAAATAAACCAGTAGCTCCTAAATATGAAAAAGTACGTAATGTTTCATCAATTAAATTTTGAAAAATTGCCATCATAATTTTCCTAACTCTGAATGTTCATATTCTTTTACTAGTGTAGACCATATAAAATAAAGTTCTTTTCTTAATATATCTTCACTGCTATTATTTGTAATAATATATGGATTATAGCCTTTTTCTTCTAGTTCTTTAACTTTCCTAATTTTTTCATAGTCTGGTAATTGTGATTGCAATCTTTTGGTTATATCTTCATCGCTTAATTCAGGATTTCTTTTTTTTATTCTTTTAAATTGAACTTCTGGACGCACGCTGATAAGAACAATTCTATTATCAACAAAATCCATCCAGTTTTTTTCAATAAATAAAGCAGCATTTAGGCAGTGCATTCCTGGTTTTTTGAATTTTTCTAGAAAATAATCCTTAATGTATGGATAAACTGTTTGCTCTAATTTTTCTCTTTTTAATGGATCTGAAAAAACAAGATCGCCTAATTTAGTCGTATTAATTTTTTGATCATGTTGCAAAATGCTGTTGCTGAAAATATTCAAAACTGATGAATAGGCCGGTGATTTTGGAGTACAATACGTGTTTTTCGCGATATAATCTAAGTCGTGATGGTGAAAACTCATATTACTTTCTTTTGCAAATTTTTCAAGAATAGAAACAGCAGTATTTTTTCCTGAAGCAATTCCTCCTGTTATGCCAAATTTAAAAACCATGATAGATCACTAAATTCTATATTATTTATAATAATAGTATTTTTATATGATAATTTTTAAATTATGCGTATGAAAGTTATTACAGACTTACACATTCACAGCAGGTATGCAAGAGCTTGTTCTAAAGATTTGTCAATAAAAACATTGTCAAAATATGCTAAAATTAAAGGAGTTGATATTCTTGGAACAGGAGATTTTCAGCATCCTGAATGGATTAAAGAATTAAAAAAAGAATTAACAGAAGTTTCTCAAGGAATATTTGAATCTAAGGATAAAATGAAGTTCATGCTTACAACAGAAATATCATTAATGTATTCTCAAGAAGGCAAAGGCAGAAGAATTCATCTTGTAACCTTAGCGCCTAGTTTTGAAGTTGTTGACCAAATAATAGACACGCTTAGTAAAAAAGGAAGGCTAGATTACGATGGCAGGCCTATTTTTGGAATGAGCTGCATTGATTATGTTGATATGATGATGAAAATTAGTAAAGATATTGAAATAATTCCAGGACATGCATGGACTCCTTGGTTTGGAGTTTTTGGAAGCAAGTCTGGTTTTGATTCATTAAAAGAATGTTTTCAGGAAAAAACAAAACATATTCATGCTATAGAAACTGGAATTTCATCAACTCCTGATATGAATTGGAGGTTATCTAAATTAGATAATATTTCTATTGTTAGTTTTTCTGATTTGCACAGTTACTGGCCTCATAGGTTAGGCAGAGAAGCTACTGTTTTTGATATTGATAATTTAAGTTACAATGAGCTACTTGAAAGAATAAGAAATAATGAAAAATTTGAAACTATTGAGTTTTTTCCAGAAGAAGGCAAGTATCATTATGATGGCCATAGAAACTGCGGAGTTGTTGCTTCACCTGCAGAATGTAAAAAATTAAAAGGTATCTGTCCTAATTGCAAAAAACCATTAACTATTGGAGTAGCTCATAGAATTGAAGAGCTTGCTGACAGACCTGAAGGTTATAAACCTAAAAACGCAAAACCATTTACAAGGCTTATTCCTCTTTTAGAATTAATAAGCGCTTCAATAGGTACTGGTGTTTCTTCAAAAAAAACCTTTGAAGTTTACTATAAACTAATTAAAGCGTTTAGCAACGAGTACAATATATTGTTAAATGTAAAAGAACATGAATTAGAAAATGTTGTTGATAAAAAAATTATTGATTTAATAATTAAAAACAGAAGCGGAAAAATAAACTTTATTCCGGGCTATGATGGTGTTTATGGGCATCCAGTATTTGAGGGAGTTGAAGTTAATAAAAAAGAAATAAAACCAGTTAAAAAAGAACAAAAATCATTAGAAGAATTTTAATTACTATACTACAGGCGTTTCATAACTGACTGCTTTCACATTTTTTTGAAACGTATCTTCTATTTTTTCAACAATATTATTTGAAGAAGTTAATAATGGATAAGCAATAGCTAATTTAATTGCAGGGGGTTGTGCTTCATCATCTGGAAGTGTTGGTTGAATAATAACAAAACCTATAACTCTTTTGTCTTCCTTTGTTGCGTATTCTTCTTTTATGGCATAAATATTTCCCAAGTCTTGAATTAAGTAACGTTCAAGTCGTGAAAAGAACTGGCTCGGTTTATTGGTTTTTAATTCACTTCTACTATCACAAACTGGAAGATGGTTTTTAATATTGTCTGCTAAAATGCATGGAAAAGTATGTTCACCACTTTCATTAATCACAATCGGTCCAATTGGCGCCAGTCCATATCTGTATAAGATATATTGGTCAACCATTGAAATAACTTCACTTCTATCTTCAGAGTTCAGAGGAGTTATTTCAATTTTATCTTCGATCATTTTTTCTTTTCAGATTCTTTTTGTAATTTTTCTAATTCTTTTTTAATTTTTACTTCGCCTTTTTTAACTGCTTTGTCTTTTGTTTTTTCTTTTATTACTTCTTTAACTTGCTGTTCTATGTTTTCTGCTTTTTTATCTTCAGATACTTGTATTTTTGCAGTGGTTTTCTTTGGCTCTGCTTTTGGTTTTTCCTTTTTATCTTCAACAACTTTTACACCAACTAAATTAGCTTTTACATTGCCATCTTCTGCCTTAATTGCTGTAATCTTAATCCATGACGGAGGGTTTTTAATGCCCTTTGACCATAATTCTTCATTTAGTTCTTTTCCAATTAATACTACTTTGTCTCTTGCTTTCATGTGCCGTGAAAGAAATCTTTTAACTGCTATTACTGCTTTTTTTGCTCGTTTGTATTTTGGTACTTTAAGCCATTCTTTTCTGAGTGGAATTGTGTATGTTCTTTCAAGTGTTGCCATTTTTTCTCACCTTATGCTTTAATCTTTGTTCTTCTCCAGGATCGTTTAATTACAGTATGTCTTCCAGGATGTATTTTCCTTCCTTTGCCATATTTTTTTGGAACTGTCCAGACGGGCGCCCATCTAGTTTGCCTGCCTTTTTTGCTTAATCTTTTCTTTCTTGATAAGTGTTTATATCTTGCCATTTTTTTTTAAAATGTTATTTTTGTTTTTCTTTTTCCAGCATCAATCAATTTAAGCAGTTCTTTAAATTGATCATCACTTATAATTGTTATATTTTGCTTTTCTATTACTTGTGCTATTATTGCCAATGATTTTATTGCAATATCAGGATGTGCAATCTTAAGATTGCTATACCGCACAAGTGCTTCTTTGCTTAAGTGCGGCTTGATAAATGCTTCAAGTGCGTTTATTTGTTTTTGAATACTTTGTTGTTCTTCAAGATCGCTCATCTTTTTTTAAGCTGATTGCTTGCTTTATCAAGTAAAGATAATCCTTTAGGCGATATTATTCTTCCTTTATGTGTTTCTTTTTTCTTTTGCACTGCAAGTCCTGCTTTTTCTAGTTGTTGTAATATTTTTCGTGCAATACTTCCGCTTCCAGCATAACGGTGCTCTGGCTTATGCCCTCTGTTTTTATTTCCGCCATATTTTTTACGAAGTTTTGAAACACCAATTGGTCCAACTTCATTTAATCTTCTAAGTATTGCAGCTGATCTAACATACCACCAGTCTTTTCTTGTGGGAGGTTTTTCTTTAAAATGTCCTGTTTTTGCAAAGCTTCCCCATTCAGGCTGCTGAATTTCTTTGAAATTTTTTAGTTCTTCAGCTACTTTTTCTATAAGCTGAGTTTTTGATACATCTGTTATTCCCATTATATTCGGAAGAATAGTATCTTATTTAAAAAGATTTCGTCGAATAATATACCTCAACAATTAAAAACTTTTGTATATTTAGCAATAAAATGAAGATAATAAGTATTCCTTGTTCAGAGGGAGGGCTAATGCCTGGCAGAGGCAGTGAAAAGGCTCCTGAGAAAATTGTTCCTCTGCTTAAACAGTTTTATGCAAATGAAGAAGGCCAAACTCATTCATGGAGTGAAGAAAAAATAACGGTTGTTAAAAATAATATTCAAGAAACATTTTCAAACATTAAAAAAAATATTCCAGATGATAAATTCATTGTAATCGGAGGCGATCATTCCATTACTTATCCTGTTTTTGCTAAATTTCTGCAAGCAAATCCAAATTCAGCTATTATTATTTTTGATGCTCATCCTGATATGATGCAATCATTTGAAGTGCCAACTCATGAAAATTGGTTGCGCATGTTAGTTGAAGAAAATAAAATTAAGCCAGAACAATTATTTTTAGTTGGCTTAAGAAATTGGGATAAAGAAGAGTACAATTTTCTTTTTAAACATAAAATTCAAATTTATCCTATGAATATAATTTCTCAAGACGGTATTATAGACGTTTGTGATCATTTGATGAGTAAAGTAAAAGAATTTCCAGCATTGTATGTTTCAATTGATATTGATGTATTAGACTGCGCTTTTGCACCTGGAACAGGATACCCTGAGCCCGGAGGATTAACTACAAGAGAATTACTTTATTTTTTACAACGATTAAAAAAATTAAAGAATTTTCATTCTTGCGATTTAGTGGAAGTTAACCCAGATAAAGATATGAATGATCTAACTTCAAAAACTGCTGCTAAAATAGTCTTTGAACTATTATAAACACAAAATAATTTTTCATAGAAACATTTATATACAACCTATTTCATCTTAGTTGTTATTCATTCTTGAAGGGTTTAATTTATGAATAAAGAAGCACTGCTTAAAACAGGAACAACTACTGTTGGACTTGTATGCAAAGACGGTATTGTACTTGCAGCAGATAAGAGAGCAAGTACAGATATGATTTCAAGTAAGAAAGAAGTAAAAATTGTTGAAATTACAGATAATGCTGCAATTACAACTGCAGGATTAGTTTCTGATATTCAATTATTAACCAAACTTGTTAAAGCAGAAGTTAAGCTTAAAGATTTGCAAGTTAATAGAAAAGCAACAATCTCTGAAATTGCAAATTTATTGGGAGGTTTGATGTATTCAAATATAAGAAAATTTTCCACTATTCCGGGAATTGTTGGATTTTTGCTTGGAGGAAAAGATGATGAAGGAAATCATCTTTATGACTTAGGGCCTGATGGTTCTGTCACAAAACATGATGATTATTCTTCAGAAGGTTCAGGAAGCGTGTTTGCACTTGGTGTTTTAGAAAGCACTTATAAAAAAGGCTTAAGTGTTGATGAAGGAGTAAAGCTTGCAGTTAAATCAATCAATACTGCTATTCAAAGAGATTATCATTCAGGAAATGGTGTTGATGTTATTACTATTACAGAAAAAGGCATTCAATGGGTTGTTAGAAAAGAATTAAATCCAGTTCTTGAAGCCTGATTAAATCATGTTCTAGTATTAAATTATTTTTTTAGAAGAAATATGGTATCACAAATCATTAAAGAAATACTAAAGCAGTTACCAGCAGAAAAAATATCAGATACAGCTTTTGAAGCTGCGAACATTGTCTTGTATACAAAATATAAAGATTATTTTCTTGATAATGAAGGCACTATTAGGAATGTTGTTGCTGAGTTTAAGAAAAGAGTAGAATTAAGGCCTGATCCTAGTATTGTTGAAGATCCTGAAAAAGCTGAAAAGAAAATCAAAGAAATAATTCCTGAAGAAGCAGGCGTCACAAGTGTACATTTTGATGTTCCAAGAAGTATTGTTGTTATTGAAGCAGAAAAACCAGGACTTGCTATTGGAAAACAAGGAGCATTACTGCGTGAGATAAGAGAAAAGGTTTTATGGGTTCCCTTTATTAGAAGAACACCGCCTATTCGTTCTATTTTAATTGAAAACATCAGAGAAGTATTATATCGTGCCAGTACTGAAAGAAAAAAATTTTTGGATAAAGTAGGGCATAGAATTTATGACGGTTGGATGCGTGAAAAGAAAAATGAATGGGTTAGGCTTACATTTTTAGGAGGTGGACGCCAAGTTGGAAGAAGTTGTTTGTTCTTGCAAACTCCTGAATCAAGAATTTTAATGGATTGTGGAATTAATGTAGCAGCATTAGGGCAAGAACAGTTTCCATATCTAGATGCTCCTGAATTAGATATCAAACAATTAGATGCAGTCATTGTAACACATAGCCATGTAGATCATTCTGGATTTGTTCCATATCTTTTCAAGTTCGGTTATGATGGCCCTGTGTATTGCACTGCACCCACTAGAGACGTTATGAGTTTGCTTCTTCTTGACTATGTTAAAATTATGAAAGGAGAAAATAAAGAAGCAATTTTTGATACTGATGATATAAAAAATATGGTTAAAAACACTATCTGCGTAAACTGGGAAGAAGTTACAGATATAACTCCAGATGTACGCATGACTCTATATAACAGCGGCCACATATTAGGTTCTTCAATGGTTCATTTACATATAGGCAATGGACTTCATAATTTTCTTTATACTGGAGATATGAAATTTGGACGCTCTCAACTATTAGAACCTGCACATACTCAATTTCCAAGGCTAGAAACAGTTGCTATTGAAAGTACTTATGGTGGAAGAACAAACATTCTGCCCCCTACAAAAGAACAAGATGAAATATTAGCAAGCATTATTAAAGAAACTGTTGCTAAAGGCGGCAAAGTTCTTATGCCTGTACTTGGCAGTGGAAGAGCCCAAGATGTTATGGTAATGGTAGAACAGTTAATTAGAAATAAAGATCTTGATCCAATACCAGTGTATGTTGATGGAATGGTATGGGATGTTACAGCAATTCACACAGCTTATCCTGAATTCTTGAATAGAGAATTAAGAAAGCTTATTTTCCACAAAGATCAAAATCCGTTTTTATCAGAAATATTCAAACGTATTGGAAGCCAAAAAGAACGAATGCAAGTTATTGAAGAATCAGGGCCTTGCATTATTCTTGCGACTAGCGGCATGTTAGTTGGAGGGCCATCAGTTGAATACTTAAAGCATTTAGCAGATAATCCTAGAAACACATTAATATTTAGCTGTTATCAAGGCGAGGGAAGCCTTGGACAAAGAATACAACAAGGAGAAAGAGAGATTATTCAAAAGACAGGTAATAGGCAAGAAGTTATTCCAATAAAAATGAATGTTGAAAGAATTGAGATAAGTGATCATTCAGATAGAAAACAATTAATGAATTTTATGTTTAAATGCACTCCGAAACCAAAAAAAGTAATTGTTAATCATGGAGAGAATACTAGAGTTCTTGATTTAGCATCGAGCATTCACAAACAAAACAGAATAGAAACAGTAGCTCCAAGAAATTTAGAAACTTTAAGATTAAAATAATTCATTCGATTATAATCGAAAGATTTATATAATTCACTCGATTATACTCTAGTAATGAAAGATCTTCTTTTCGAATGGAACCCTTGGTGGACAGAACAGTATTCATTTAAAGGAATTGCCAGAACCAAACTTAGTGACGTTCTTCCATGGATCCACAGAAAAGAAATCGTATCCATAGTAGGAGTGCGAAGAGCAGGAAAGACTACTTTACTGTTTGAAATCATCAGCCACTTAATCAAAGAAAACAAAATAAGTCCAAAGAACATTCTTTTCATCAAAGCAGATGACGACCGAGTTACCAAAAATGGAATTATAGATCAAGCTCTCGACGAGTACCACAAATGGATCAATCCCTCTTCTAAAATCTTTATGTTCATCGACGAAATACAAGAAATAACCAACTGGCAAAAAACCCTCAAGAGAATATACGACCTTCAACCAGACCTCAAAATATTCATCTCCGGAAGCAACGCATCACTCCTAAAAGAAGATCTGGGTTCTTCTCTTGCGGGAAGATTTGCTTCATTTGAAGTCTTTCCATTTAGCTTTTCTGAATACCTCCGAGCAAAAGGAATAAAAATAGAAAACAACACGTTAGTTAAACACAAAAACACCATACGACATCTTCTCTTAGAATACATCAGTACAAGCGCTTTTCCTGAAGTCATCCTAGAAGCAAACGAAAAAATGAAAAAAGAACTCATAACCTTCTATTTTGATTCAATATTTTACAGAGATGTCATCAAAAGAAAAGAAATACGAAACCCCGCCAAACTCGAAAAACTCATAAAATACTTCCTACAAAACATATCTAGTCCCGCCAACTTCACCAAAATCGCAAAACTACTCGATCTAACAACAGACAGCGTCGTCGAATACACAAAAGCACTAGAAGACGCATACCTTATATTCCAAATAAACCTCCTTGAATTTTCCTATAAAAAACAAATAATAAATCCTAAAAAAATCTACTGTATTGACACGGGAATACGAAATATTATAGGCTTCAAATTCTCAGAAGACATAGGAAAATTATACGAAAACACTGTTTTCATTCAACTGAAAAGAACAATAAAAGAAATCCACTATTGGAAAAATAAATACGAATGCGACTTCATCACAAAAGAAGGCAAAAAACTAAGCGCAATACAAGTCTGTTACGATATTACCAACGCTAAAGAAAGAGAACTAAAAGGACTCTTAGAAGCAATGCAACAATTCAAACTAACCACAGGGCATATCATAACAGAAAACTACGAAACAGAAGAAAAAATAGAAGGCAAAAAAATAAAATACACCCCTTTGTGGAAATGGCTGATAACAAGTGATAAAAAATGACTCAAATACTTCACTCTCTTTCCGAGAAGAACATACAGTCCCTTTGCGGAAATGTGATCTATCAAAGGGGAAAAGAATATTTCATAGATAAAAGAGTTAGGAGGATCCGCTTTGACGGCAATACAGTTATCGCAGAAGTTGTTGGCAACGACGTTTATGAAGTCGAGATCAGCGGTTTGAATAGCGTAAAAAAACTTCAGGAATTGAACTGTTCCTGCTCCTGTCCCTATGAAGGCCTGTGCAAACATGTTGTTGCAGTTCTCATCCATCTTTACAAGAATAAGACCAAACGCGGCGTAAAAAATATTGGTCTTGATTCTGTTACAAAAGACGAGCTTGTACAGATTATCAGCACTCTTATCAAAGAAAGCCCATCGCTTGCAAACCGGATTAACATTCTTACTCAGACAAGGATCCTCAATCAAAAAGAAATAGATAAAAAACTACGATCTCTTTTCTCAGACTCAATTGACTACAAATCGATGAACTCCTTCATAAAGGAACTGAACAGTTTGAAACGAGTCATTCTCCTCGCAGCCAAACAAGACTACAAAAGAGCAAGATCGATAGCTGAACAGATCATTACGCACATTTTAAACCCGAACAATTACGTTGATGATTCAAGCGGGAAACTAGGTGATTATCTCTACGAGTTGCTAGAGCTTACTACCACGTTAGTCAAAACTGACCAAGAACGCGAGGAATTCACCAACACATTTTTCCCCATATACATCAACGAAGACACAGGATACGGCGATACACTGGGAGAGATACTTATCAAAATTAATAAACAAAACCTTACTTTTCTTGAAACATATTGTCTCCGACATCTTAATCAAATAAAAACATCCAAAACCAAAAATAAAAAACAGAACCTGTACAGAATCGTCTCGTTATTGTTAGGCATCTATGACGAGACAAACGACCCAGACAAATACATTGAATTATGCAAACAAAATCTCTCCGAATACGACAATATGCATCTTGTCGATAAACTCATCGAACTTGGAAGAACTAAGGAAGCACTCCAAACCTGTCTCGAGATAAAAAAGACCAGAAAAGTATCTCCCTATATTCTCAAGAAGATTGAGGAACTGAAAAACAGCTAAAAAACCATTGGAGAAATCTGCAGATACTTCAAACTCTTAGCACAAAAAGGAGTACATTGGTTAAAAAAAAAGCAAAAAACCTAATACAACTCAAAGAAATACTAAACAAATATGTTCTAGTAAAAAACGCAAAAGTCTAGGAAACGGTCAACATCAACTAAAGGTAGCTTTTTTTTTCGAAAGTTTTAAATATACATACGTATAATAATGTATAATAATGTTGAAGCTTGTGTTTGATGCTGATGGCGCCATTAAACTCGCACGTGCTGGTGTGTTGCATAAAGTTGTAGCGTTTGTGAGTTGCTTTATGCCAGAACAGGTTTATGCTGAGATTATGAAGGGAAAGGAAAAAATGTATGAAGATGCGTTTATCATTGAAGGATTGGTGGAGAACAAGAAAGTGAAAGTGGTAAAGGTAACGCCCATGGAATCTGAAGGTCTTGGTCAAGGTGAGCGGAGCGTACTTGTGTATGTTGCAAAATCAGAAATTGATGCAGTCATTAGTGATGATCGAAAATTCCTTTCAATCTTGGAAAGTAAGCACATTCCATATATCGTTCCTACCGACATCATAGCTGTCATGGCTATCACAAAGAATTTAACAAAGGTACAAGCACATGAAGCGTTAGACGCCTTGCAACCTTTTGTGAGTGAATCAAACTATAAAGCTGCAAAAGAAGTTATTGAAGGAGGATGAACATGCAAACAATAGCGTATCCATTAAGAATTCCTGAAGAGATCGTGACACTTGCGAAACTACGGGCGAAGGAAGAATACGTTGATCAAGCAACTGCTCTCAGGCAGCTGCTTTACATTGGAGCAGAAGAGTATATCTTGAACTTAGTTGCGATGGGACGTATTTCAATCGGAAGAGCTGCAGATCTCTTGAAAACATCGATTCAAGATATTTACCGCCTTGCTGAAAAACACGGAGTAAAACTAGGGGCAACAGCAGAGCAACAAAAGAAGAGTTTGGAGACCGCGAAGAGGTTGCTGAAACGATAGATGTGGAATACGTTAAAATGAAATGCAAGAATTGCAACAGGGAATATAAAACATTTACGCTCGCTATGTCGCGTACTATTTAGAAAACGAAACTATTGTCCTATTATTTATTTCGTTTTCTATTAGTTTAAGCAGGTCATCTCCGTACTTAATTAATTTGTTAGGTCCAAAACCGTAAATTCTTTCTAGTTCTGCTTTGTTTGATGGGAGTTTTTGTGCTAATTCAATGAGTGTTTTGTCGTGCAGCATCATGAATGCCGGCAAGCCTTGTTTTGTGCTTACTTCTCTTCTCCATTCTTTCAGTCTTGTTAATATATCGCTTGATAAATTGATTTTTGGATTGTATTGTACTTTTGCTTTTTGTTCTTGAATTAGTTCTGTCATGTTTTTTGTTATGAAATTTGTTGGGCGTTTGCCTGTGTATGTCATATACAAATTGTTTTTTGCTCTGCTCATTGCTACATAAAAAAGTCTTCTTTCCTCTTCTTCTTTATCATACTCATCTACTTTTACCATTTCTATTACTGGGTGTTCGCTTCCTTTGCAAGGAAAGTTTGAAATATTGCAACCTATTATGAAAACTGCTTCTGCTTCTAATCCTTTTATTGAATGAATTGTTGCAACAGTAATTTCATCATCGGTTGATTCAATATCAGTTCTTGTTTCATCACTTCGCACAATATGTTTTATTCCTCTTAATTTCATGAGTTGAGATAGCTCGTTTAGTTGCTTATTAGTTCTTGCTAAAACAAAGATTTCTTTTCTTGGAATTTCTAAAGCAAGAATTCTTTGAATTACAAACTCAAATTCCGCCCCTTCATTTTCAAAACTTAATAAGTGTATATTTTTTTCTCCCTGAATTATTGTTCTGAGATCTGGAAGATTCATGTTTTTAATTGAGCGATTAATTAAGTCAACTATATGATTTGTTGACCTGTAATTAAATGCCAATGTTATTGTTTCAGAGTTTGGATATTTTTCTTTAAAATTCAATATGTACTTTATGTCTGAGCCTCTCCAGCCAAAGATTGATTGTCTAGGGTCTCCAACGCAAAAAATATTTTTCGGAGTTAACAAATCTACTAATTTTATTTGTGTTGAATTAACATCTTGATACTCATCTATCAGCACATGATCAAATTCGGGAATTAGGTTTTTATGTTTTTCAAATATTTTTATTGTTTCAATAAGTTGGTCTGCGTAATCTCTTAATCCGTGCTTAAACATGTATTCTTCAAAATACTTGCACACTTTAAAAACTAAATCTGCACTGTCTTTATGCGCGAAATCGTTTGATTGAAATGCAGACTTTTCTAATGGTCTATTTTTGAACTTTAAGTAGTCGAGAATAAAAAAACAGTCGTTCAAAAAAATTCTAGCCAATTGTTCTGGCAGTTTTCCTATTTTTTGTCCTGTTGAAAAGTAAGAATCAATTGCTTGAGGCATTGTCAAGTTTAAACTCTGAAGCGCTCTATTCATCATGATAAGTTTATCTTTGTAATTAATAACTCTAAACTTTTTATCGTAAACCAAATCATTTTGTTTTTCAAGAATTTTTTCACAAAAAGAATTGAAAGTTTCAACAGAAACAAATTCCACATCTTTAAGCCTTCGCATCATTTCTTGCCTGGCTTTTCTAGTGAAAGTTATTGCAAGGATTCTGTTGGGATCAACAGAACGATACTTTACGAGAAACTTGATTCTTTTAACAAGTACTGTTGTTTTGCCTGAACCTGCTCCTGCAAGACAAAGAATGCTTTCTTTATTACTTATAATTGCCTTCTTTTGTTCATCATTATATGCTGATAAAAAATCTCCGAAAGCGTTAAAGATCTTTTTGTCCTCTTCAGTTATTTGAGTTGCTGTCTCTTTAAAATTAAAAGCTAACTTTTTTTTGTATAATTCGGGATTTAGAATTTCTTTAATTCCTTTTTCTGTTAGTTCAAGAACTTTCCAAAACTTTTTACCATTAACAGAACTTATTTTAATCAAATTATTTGCTATCAAGTTATTTATTATTTCTCCAATTTCATCAGAAGAATAAGTCATACTGCCAAAATTACTTTTGGAATACAACTTATTGCGTTCAATTGAATCATTATCCTTATTGCCTTGCAAGAAATCAATCAATAATTGCTTTCCAACACTAAAAGGAATTTCTTGCAGAGCTTTCAAGATAAAAAGATAATCTGAATCATTCATTTCAACACAGTTAAGTCAACGCTTTTTTAATCTTTTTTATTATTTTCTTATTTGCTCCCTCTACACAAGAGTCTTCTGAGTTGATTATGTTAGCAACATTTCCATATTTTCTAATAATTGCCTTTGCTTTTTTAGGACCTATCCCTTCAACACACTGAAGAATCTTTTCTGCAACAGGAATTCTTTTAGGAAAAATTTTTAGGTTTTTATAAAAAAATATTTGATTATCTGAATTATTGAGTATTTTAATTGCTTCTGCAGTATTTTCCAATGATTGGGAGAATATTACAGGTATTCCTAATTGCAGAGTTATATATTGCAGTGTTGAATAAAAAAGTTTAGGGTTGGTTAATAAATTAGGGTCGATTAAACCTTCTATTACTAAAATTGTTTTTGCATATTGGCTTTTTGTCTTCAATAATTGGTTGAATAATTTTTTGTTGTATACTGATTGCAAGAAATCACTGAAAGTTTTTCTTTCAACAGCAATACCCTCAATTAAGTAGTCACAATTTAATCTGCATAATTTATGTTCGTGAAAATATTTTATTATTTCTCTTGGTTCGTTAAAGTCTATTAAAATCATTTTTATTCATAACAACAACCTACTTGAACCATTTAAACACGCTACGCATAAATGTCCAGTGTCCAGTGAACTTAGCTGGTGGTTTTTGGTTTGTAGTCTATGGTATGTGAGTTTTTTAGTAATATCTTCGAGACAGATTTCTCTAAATTTTGCGGTTAAGAATTCTCGAGAGACTAAATAGCAAGTAATTATTTCAGTTCATATCTATTACTATCTCTTCCATAGCATTTATCTATAACTTTTTTGAAAGATTTGTCTAAACTTATTCCTTGAGAATTAGCTAAACAACAACATGTAAAAATAATATCTGCTATTTCTTCACCTAACTCGCTTGTTTTTTCTGACGCTTTTTTCTTTTTAGGACCATAAATATGATTTATTTCTCTTGCTAACTCACCAGTTTCTTCAGTTAACCTTGCAAGTATTTCATGAGGTTTCCAATAGCCAATCTTGTATTGTTTTACCCAATCGTCAACTAATTTGTCAAGAACCAATGGTCAATAGACCAGTGGCATGAAACTTTGGTTTCAGCATCCAGTGGTTCACAAGAAAATGCAACGCATTTTCTGTGCACAGAAAATCTTCGATTTTCTAGTGCTTGAGCACACTAAGATTCCACTACTAAACCACTAGTGAAACACTAGTGGAATCTTAGTGTTTGAATATCTGTTAAAGACATTAGTAAAATAAATAAACACCATTATATAAATCTTTACTTGAACAACTTCTCTATAGTATCTAAAGTGTACAAGATTATTGCATTGGTTTGTATTTTTGTTGGGTGAAATGCATCTTGTTTTTTGTGAACACTAAAAATACGCATTTGGTTTATTAAATGTATTTGGTTTGTTAGTCCTGGATCAAGTTTTACTCCTTTTTCATTCATTTTAGCAATTAAATTTCCTAAGCCCATTCCGGGACTTTTTTCAAGTAAATCTTGATCTGTGACTTCATAATATTTTCTATGAAGTACTGTTTCTAATAATCTGCCGCATAATATAATCGCGCTTCTGTAACAACATGCTTGAAAGCAGGTATTAAGTTCATCTACATCTGCAATAATTTCTGATTGAATTTCAATGGGAATGATATTAGAATTTATGTTTATCAGGCTTGTTTTAGGAATGTTGAATTGATCTATATAATAATTTATTTTTTCTATTAGTTCTTGCAATCTAGTTGCATTTCTTTCATGATTTAATTGTTCAAGATGTTCTTGAAGTTTAACATTTATTCTTTCATTATGAGAATCAAATGAAGCTAATTCATTTAGTTTTCTACTTGTTTTCACGCATTTTTCTAATGCTTGAATAAATGCACGCTTATAATATTCTTTTTGAATGCCTTTATAATCAAGTAAATGTTGTGGTTGTTCGCTTGTGCCTAAATCCGCTTTATTTGCTAAAGCTTGATTTAAAGCAAATTGCAAATCAATTAATGACTTTTTAAATTCATCCAAGGCCATTATTAACTAAAATAAAGCTTTAGTTTTTATTATTTATTGTTCTGGAATGATTTTGATAATTATTTAGCAAAAGAACTTAATTTAGAAGTCAACTAATCTTTTTTGTGTTTGAATATTTTTTAATAACCAACTTTTTTTAAGAAGTATACTAAGATCATAACTGAACTTTTTTTTAGCTAGCGCTGTTGCATATGCAATCATTAATTCTTTTGATGAAAATGTTATTGGTTTTTGATTCATTGTCTTACGGGTTGCTTCTCGTGTCACCCATACTCCCAATGGTAAAGTATATTCTTCTGTTATAAATCTAAATACAAGAATACTTGCTTGTTTTTTTATTTCTTTAAGTTTCTCAGCTGTTGCTAATCTTACAGTATAGTATCCTCCTGTACAAGCCTCTGAATAATTTGTTCTTCCGTTAACTCCTTCGTAATCTGTAGCAACACTATTAGTTGGAACAAAAATCTCGAACAATTCATAACTCCACATGTCAGGAATTAATAAGATTAAATAATAATTTCCTAAATAAGAACCAAAAAATGCTTGATATTCGGTTAATGAATTTTCTTTAATTTGGGAAATAACTTGTTTTCCAAGCTGGTCGTCTACAGCAGTTATTGCCCATCTTGTTGGAACAAGTTTTCTATTTTTTTTAATTCCAAGAATTCCAACACTCAATAATCTTGAAAGAGCGCTTTCTTCTATATTTTTTTTATACAAATAATTTATTGCTTCTTGTGCTTTAAGATCTGTATCATAAACAACTTTTTCAATTTTTGCAGAAATATTAGGATTATTTGTTAGTTCTGCTTTTTTAAGAAGAGCTTTCGGACCATGGGGTGCTGAATAAGGGTCGAGATGATTTGTTAATTTAGGCGGTTTTTCTAGTTTAATTTCTACTTCTGCTGAATTATTTTTTGCCATTGCAACTTCTTGGATAAGATCAAGAAATTTTGTATTATTTTTAACATTTAAAATTATTCTTGAGTTAAGTAGAGAGGTTCTTAAATCAACTATTTGTTCAATATTGTAGGATTGCTCTGCCCATTTTTTTGGCGCATCATAAATCCATGGCGAATTTGAATATTCTGGCAAAGAAAGAATTCCTACGCTTATGTTTGGATACCCGTAGTGTCCTAGGAATGGTGCAGGAGCGCTGCCATTTAAAGAATCTGTCAATGCTAAAGATTTTATTTTAGTTTGTGCTTTAGCTTTAAGCCAAAACAGGCATGATGTTTCTTCATGTTTTCCTTTGCAGTGTGGACATTGTTTCATAAACGAAATTATTAAATATTGTTTAACTCTATAAATATTTTGATGGTGAATTTATTTTATCAAATAATAATTGAGTGTAAGGATATTTCAAGTGATGTTGAAAAAGAATTAAAAGAGCTGAGATTTAGAAAGTACAGTGTAGATAATTCATGTTTTTATTCAGTATTTGTTAATACAAAGGCTATGGCGAGAAGGTATAAAAATAATTTAATAGAAAAGCATAACATACCTGTAGATATTCTAGATGGTTATGGAATTTTTGTTCATTAGCAATATTTATATATTATTTAGTATAACTATATTCTATGTTTCAAATATCAGTTGATCGGGATATTTCAGAAGCTGTTGAAGAAGAATTAAATTCAATGAGGTTTACTCTTTGCCAAAAACATAATCCACCGTTTTATTTTTTGTTTGTAAATAATAAATTACAGGTTGAAACTGTCTTGTACGAATTAAAAACAATGTATGGTATTAATGCTGAATGCTTTAAAATTCCTGAATACATTTTAGATTATAGATAAATTATGAATAATAACTAAATTGCTTTTTTTTCTTTGCCAAAATCTTTCTCACTGCCTTCAAATTCTAGTTCATATTCTGGGGTTTTAGGTTGAGCTTTTTTTTCTTGTATAGGGGGTTTTTGCTTTTCAGAGAAAGGTTTTTGGCCAATGATAAGCCATAAAACTCCAATAAGTGTTGCAAGTCCTATTAGTGCAGGAACAAAAGGGCCTAGGCGTATTTGTGCTGTTTTTGGAGAAAACAGCATTATGCCAATAAGTAAAAATAACACTATTAATAGCATTGTTGTTCCAGGTTTAGGTACCCATTTTTCTGCCGATAACAACCTTGCAAGTATAATCACGAAAATAATAGCAATAAGAATAAGCAAAAAATATTGAATAAAAACATGCATTAAGTTTACAAGATTAAGTGCTCCTACAAAAAAAAATCCAAGAACAAAAGCAACAACTGCATTAAGGTTGTGTTTTGCCTGTCCTTTGTCTATTCCTAAAACTTTTGTACGTTCTAATAATCCATATACAACTAAAAAAGAAATCATCCATGGAAGTATAACATCAAGCACTCCTAATTTTACCCAAAACTGCAATGCCTCTTTTGCAAATGTCATCATTCATATTTAAGTATTTGAGGTTTAAATAAGTTAGCATTAAAACACCACAAACTATTTATTTTAGATAGTGTGAAGATTTTTATATGAGGTTAAGAAATATTTTTTTTGCTTGGACATTGTTTTTATCTGGATGTCCTTGGATGAAAAGAGATACTATTATTAAAGAACCAGAAGCAGAGCAGCAGGTAGTTCTTGAACAACCTGCTAATCCAGATCAGGCAAGCAATCCTATTATTCAACATGAACCATTGAC